>CAYXQS010000079.1:0-7130 GCA_964466515.1 uncultured Gemmatimonas sp.
CGGGGCGTTGCTGTCCGTCCACCATCAGCGCGGCGGCCTGGCCCTCCATCAGCACGAGTTCGTCGGCGCGGTTGGAGATCATCACGGAGAGGAGGCGGTCGAGTTGCGCCATCAGGGGGTTGCCGGAGTAAGGGTGTGGGCCGCGGCGCTTCGGCCACAGGCCTCGAGCGGCGCGCCTTCCAACTGGATGGTCGCGTGCCGGATGCCGAAGCCGCCGACCGCGTGGTGCAGTGCCTCCAGGACCTGCTGATGGTCCGCGCCGTCGCGCACCACGGCGTGCGCGCTCATCGCCACCACCCCGGAGGTCAGGGTCCAGACGTGCAGGTCGTGCACCTCCGATACGCCGCGAATGTCGCGCAGCGCCGCGCGCAGCGCCTCCATATCGATATGGGCCGGCGATGCCTCCAGCAGCACATCCACGGCCTCGCGCACCAGCCGCCAGGCGCCGCGGATGATCAGCCCCGTCATCAGGATGGAGGCCAGCGGGTCCGCGAGCAACCACCCAAACTGCCGCACGGCGAGCGCCGCGAGGATGGCCGCCACGGAGCCGAGGAGGTCGCTCAGCACGTGGAGGTACGCGCCGCGCAGGTTGAGACTCTCCTGCGCGCTCCCGTGCAGGAGCCACGCGCTCAGGGCGTTCACGAGCAGCCCGCCCACCGCCACCGCCAGCATCAACCCGCCCACCACGGGTTCCGGCGCGCGGAGCCGCTGCACCGATTCCCAGAGGATCCACCCCGAGGCCACCAGCAGCACCGCGCCGTTGATCAGCGCGGCGAGGATTTCCCAGCGCAGGTATCCAAAGGTCTTCCGCGGCGTCGCCGGCTGGCGGGAGAACCACGCCACGAACAGCGAGAGCGCGAGCGCGCCCACGTCGGTGAGCATATGCCCCGCGTCCGCGAGGAGCGCGAGCGAGTTGGCCAGCCACCCGCCCACGACCTCCACCACCAGGAAGATCGCGGTGACCGTGAGCGCAAACGCCAAGCGGCCCGTCGAGCGCTGGTGGGCGTGGTCGTGCCCGTGCGAGTGCCCGGGATCGCCGTGCGAATGCGGCGGCTCCGCCGACTGGCGTGCAATCCGGCAGTCGGCGTAGCTTTCATCGGTGTTGTCGCGCATCGCTGCCATCGTCGCCCTGTTGGCCCTCAACGCCTTCTTCGTCGCGGTGGAATTCGCGCTCGTCCGGGCACGCCGGTCGCGCCTCGAGGCTATGGTTCGGGCCGGCGACCATTTCGCCCGCTTTGCCCTGACCGCCACCTCCCGTACTAATCTCACCCGCGTGCTCTCCGCTGGCCAGTTGGGGATCACGCTGGCCTCGCTGGGGCTCGGCTGGGTGGCCGAGGAGTCCATCGGGCACGTGATCGAGGGATGGTTCACCACCCTCCCGCTCCCGATCGAGACCTCGGTGCGCGTCGGGATCGCCGCCGCCGTCGCCCTCTCCGTCGTCACCTATCTCCACGTCGTCTTTGGCGAGCTCGCGCCCCGCGCGCTCTCGCTCAACTACCCGGAGCAGTTCGCCAAGTGGCTCGCCCCGCCGATTCTCGCCTTCACCTGGCTCGCGTGGCCCTTCATCTGGGTGCTCAACGGGTCGTCCAATCTCCTCCTCAGGCTCCTCGGCCAGCACAGCATCAGCGAGGAGGAGACGCCGCACTCCCCCGATGAGCTGCGGCTCCTCGTGGAGCGCGCCTCCGAGGGCGGCCTGCTCCCCATCTCCGACGCCGAGATCCTCGGCGGGGTCTTCGAGTTCTCGGAAAAGAACGCCCGCGAGGTGATGACCCCGCGCACCGAGATGGTCGCCATCCCCATTGGGGCCACGCTCGACGAGGCCATCGGCACCGTCGAGGAGGCCGGCTTCTCGCGCTACCCGGTGTACCGCGAGACAATGGACGACATCATCGGGATGATCCACGCCAAGGACCTGCTGCGCGTGCTGCGCCGCCCGCCGGCGGAGTTCACCCTCGGGAGCATCCTGCGCCCGGTCCACGTGGTGCCGGGCTCGCGCGAGGTCGAGGAGGTGCTGGCCGACTTCAAGCGGCGCAAGGAACACCTCGCCATCGTCCTCGACGAGTACGGCGGCACGGCGGGGATGGTCACGATGGAAGACCTGCTCGAGGAGATCGTGGGCGAGATCCTCGACGAGTACGACGAGGCGGATACCGCTCCCGTGGCCGACCCCGCGAAGCAGGGCGCGCACCTCATCCCGGGCGACGCGGGCATCGGCGAGATCAACGCGGAATACGAACTGACCATCCCCGAGGACGACTACACGACCGTCGGCGGCTTCGTCTTCGGGCTCCTCGGGCGACTGCCGGTGGCCGGGGACCGCGTGGCCGGCGGCGGCGCGCACTTCACCGTCCGCGCGATGGACGGACGGCGCATCCGCACGCTCAGCCTGGAGCTGCCGCCGAAGGGGTGAGCCGCGCGCAGATCGCCGCGCAGAGCCGGATGGCGGCCACGAGCGACGACGCGTCCGCGATTCCCTGCCCCGCAATGTCGCGCGCGGTGCCGTGATCGGGCGAGGTGCGCGGGAACGGCAGCCCGAGCGTGACATTCACGGCCTCGCCGAAGCTCGCCACCTTGATGGCCGTCATCCCCACGTCGTGGTACGGCGCAATGACGGCATCGAACTCGCCGCGCATCGCGCGCACAAACACGGTGTCGGCGGGGAATGGGCCGGCGATCCCGGCGGCGCGCGCCGCGGGCGCGAGCACGCGGTCGTCCTCGTCGCCAAAGCGGCCGCCGTCCCCGGCGTGCGGGTTGAGCGCACACAGCGCGAGCCGCGGCGCCGCGATCCCGAACCAGTCGCGCAGCCCCGCGCGCGTAATGGCCGCCGCGCGCGCAATCGCGGCGGGCGTCACCGCCGGCACCACGTCGCGCAGCGGCAGATGCGTGGTCGCGAGCACCACACGCAGCCTGGGCGACGCGAGCATCATCGCGGTCTCGCACCCGGTGAGCGCGGCAAGCATCTCGGTATGTCCCGGATAGTCGTAGCCGCCGGCCAGGAGCGCGTGCTTGTCAATCGGCGCCGTGACGACTCCCTGCACCGTGCCCGCGCGCGCGAGCGCCACGGCACGCGCAATCGCGGCGCCCGCGAGCTGCCCGGCCTCGGCCTCGCTGCCGCCCGGGCGCCAACGGCCCACCGACTCGTCCACGCGGAGCCCGTCGATGGTCCCCTCGGGCCCCACCACCACGAAGCGAGCGGCGCCCGCGACCCCAGGGGTCGCGAGCGCCGAGTGTACGACCTCGGGACCGATTCCCCGGGGATCCCCCAGAGTCACGGCGAGGACAGGTCGCGTCACAATCGAACCACGACGTAGTAGTCGCGGCGCAGGTTGTCGAGCGTGCGCCGCACGGACTTCTCCTCCTTCAACTGCTGGCGTACCCGCTCCTGGAACTCGTCGAGCGTGTATTCGCCCGCGGGCCGCTGGGCCACCACCTGGGCCACGGCCCACTTGTTGTACGTGCCGGCCGGGGTCGGAAGGGAGAAGATCTCGGAGAACGCCCCCGCCGGCACGTCGCGCAGCGCCAGGCGGTACTCCACCGGCAACGAGTCCATCGGCACGCCGTCGGGGATGCTGCGCTCCTCGGAGGCGTCGTGGTAACGCGCGACGAGCGTGTCGTACGGCGTGCCCGAGCGCCACAGCGCGAGCGCGGAGTCCGCACGCGCACGCGCGAGCGCGACGTCCGCCGCGTCGATGTCCGGGGTGATGAGGATGTGCCGTGCGCGCACCTCGGCGGGGCGCACGCGGTCCACGCGAATCAGGTGGAAGCCGTACTCCGTCTCCACCACCGGACTCACGCGCCCGGGGACGAGCGCAAACATCATTTGATCGAACGCGGCCACCATCCGTCCGCGGCGATTCCATCCGAGGTCACCGCCGAGGATGGCGCTCCCGTCCTTGGAGTGCGCCTTGGCCATATCCTCGAAGCTCGCCACGCCGGACTCGATGACCACGCGGAGCGAGTCGATCATCCGGCGGGCCGCCATCCGGTTGGCCTCGCTGGCCCGCGGCTGGATCACCAACTGCCGGAATGCGACGGTCGCGGGGCGCGATCCCAACTGCCCCTTGGCACGCTCGAACGCCTCGGCCACCTCGCGCTCGGTGACGTTCACCGTCGCCACGCGCCCGAGGGCTTTCAGGGTGTCCATTGCCTTGCGCTGCAGCTCGCCGCGCACGGCCTCCTCGAGCGAGCGCCGGCGATACTCCTCCGGCGTGCCGTACCCCTCGCGCCGCAGCACTTCGCGGTATTCGACCTCGGTGGGGAACTGCGCGCGAATGCCCTCGATCCGCTGGTCCACCGCAGGGCTCACCTGGGCGTCCGAGACCACGAGGCCGTATTCGTTGGCGACGCTGACCAGGAGCTCCTGGTCAATGATGCGTCCGAGGAACTCGCGGGCCACACGCATCTGGCCCGCGGAGTCCCGCGGAATCTCCATTCCGCCGGCGCGCGCGAGGTTCACCTGCTCCAGCACCTCGCTGAAGAGGATCGGGCGGCGCGCCACGACCGCGACGATGCGGTCGACGTCAATGAGTTGGAGCGCGCCGAGGCCGACAGGCTCCTGCGCCGCCGCCGGCGCGCTGAGCGCCGTGGCCGCGAGGAGGACCGCACACAGCGACCGCCGCATCCGGTTCACTCGGGCTGTGCGGGGAGCGGCACGGCCGGCGGCGGCACGTCCGCCGTACCCACCGAGTCCGCGGCCGCGCGCAGGCGCGTGGCTTCCGCGAGCGCACGATCAAGCCCCGCCGTCACCACGCGGGTCTCGTACCTGCCACGCAGGACCAGCGCGAGCTGCTCCGGCACCTCGATGTACTGCCCCTCGTTGCGAAGGAGCGCACCCACATACTCGTTCACGCGCTCGGCCGCGGCGGCTTCGCGCGCCGCCTGATCGGCCCCCGTCAGCTGGTGCGGCGCGAGGTTGAGCGCCTCCATCGTCCGGCCCACGCCGTCGCGGAACGCGGCACGCACCTCGGAGAGCTCGGTGCTGTCGAGCCGGATCTCGGCCGAGTCGGCCATCCGGAGGAGGAGCTCGCTGCGCATCACGTTCTTGACGAACAGCGGGATGACGGAGTCGGGCGCCTGCAGGACCTGCGCGCGCATCTGCGACTGCGGCGGGAAGGCCGCCATCCAGTGCGCGAGACGGCCGGCGGTGAGGTTGCCGCTGCGCGCCTTGGCGACCACGCTGCGGTCGTCGCGGTACGCGTCCACGTCCTCGGCGATCGCCTTCACCAGCTTGGCCGCGCTCGAGGGGACCTGCACGTTGGCCGCCTTCTCGACGCCGTCGAAGAAGACGCTCTCGGCGCGCTGCGCCGCGACGCCCTCGTAGACCTGCGCAAACTGGTCCTTGATCTCCGCCCAGGTCGAGCGGCGGATGATGTGGTAGCCGAACTGCGTCTCGACGACCTTGGTGATGCCGCCCGGCGCGACCGAGAGGATCCCGGCGTCGAACTCGGGCACCATCTGCCCCGGCGGGAAGACGCCGTAGTCGCCGCCGCGTTCGCGGGAGCCCGGGTCGTCGGAGCGCTGCTGCGCAATGCGCGCGAAGGTCGCCGCGGTCACCGTGGCGGCGATGCGGTCGGCCTCGCGGCGGATCGAGTCGTTGGCCGTGGCCACCAGCCCCACCGGCTGCTTGGCGAGGAGGATGTGCGCCGCGGCGAGGAGCTCGCCGTCGTTGTACTTCCGCTCATAGGTGGACGGGTCGGTCTTCCCCCAATCCTTGGCGATGACCTCGTAGAGCTTGCGCGTGCGGAGCTGCGCCACCGCCGACCACATCCCCTGGTCCGCCGCGGCGGTGGAGTTGAGCGAGTCGCCCTGCGCGCCGGCGAGGCCGAGGAGCTGGTAGTTCACCCAGATCTGCGCGATGGTGCGCGCGACGTCCGGACGGAGCGGGGCGTCGGAGTTGGCCATCAGCTCGGCGAGCTTCGCGACGGTCAGGTCCTGCGAGCCCGCGCGGGCGACCACGTCCACGTGGGCGGTCATCGCGTCCTTGAACGCGCCGCACGCCGGGAAGGCGAGGAGACCGAGCAGGAGAAGGGACTTCGGACGGAGACGGGTCATTGCAGTGAGAGAGGAGAGGACCTACTACCGAGATTCAGGGACAATGGTTCGCAGCGCCCGGACGAGTCCGTCCAGCAGGGTCGCGCCCCCGAGCCGCGTGAGCTTCAGCGACAGGGGTTGCACCCGACGCACGTCAACTTGGAATTGGACGTCCCGGAAGGCAGCCGAGAGCGGCTTCAGACGCGGGACGGCATCAGCCCGGAAGCTAATACGGGCCTCCTCACCACGCACCAGGATGCCCTCCACGCCGAGGGGGGCGCCGAGGAGACGGAGGCGGGCGGCGGCAAAGTACGCCTCCGCCGACGCCGGGAGGGGGCCGAACCGGTCGCGGACCTCGTCCCGGATGGCATCCACGTCGCCGGCGGTGCGTGCCGCACCCAGCCGCCGGTAGAGGTCGAGCTTCACCGCCTGCGAGGCGATGTACTCGTCCGGAAGGTAGCTCGGGACGTCGAGCGTGACGTCGGCAGGTGGGGGCGGCGGCGCGTTGTCGCCACGGCGCATCCGGTCCACCGTCTCGTCCAGCATCCTCATATAGAGATCGAATCCCACGGCGTGGACAAACCCCGACTGCTCGGGGCCGAGGAGGTTCCCCGCCCCGCGCAGCTCCATATCCTTGAGCGCCACGCGGTACCCCGCGCCGAGCTCGGTGTGGTGTTCGAGCACGCGGAGCCGACGTTCGGCGTCCTCGTCGGTGTGCTCGGGGACAATCAGGTAGCAGTACGCGCGGCGGTGCGAGCGCCCCACGCGGCCGCGCAGTTGGTAGAGCTGCGCCAGCCCGAGCCGGTCCGCGCGGTTCACGAACATCGTGTTGGCGTTGGGCACGTCGATCCCGCTCTCCACGATGAGCGTCGAGACGAGGACGTCGATCTCCCCCGCGACGAAGCGGCGCATCACCTGCTCGAGCGTGCGCTCGTGCATCTGGCCGTGGCCGACCTCCACGCGCGCGCGCGGCACGATCCGGCGCACGTGGTCGGCGATGGCCTCGATGGTCTCGATCCGGTTGTGGACGAAGAAGACCTGCCCGCCGCGGTCGAGCTCGCGCGCGATGCCCTCCTCGATGAGACCGTCGTCCCAGGGCT
>CAYXQS010000079.1:7140-9674 GCA_964466515.1 uncultured Gemmatimonas sp.
GGATCATATCGCGCAGCCCGGCCAGCGACTGGTGCAGCGTCCGCGGGATCGGCGTGGCCGTGAGCGTGAGGACGTCCGTCTCGAGCCTGAGCTGTTTGAGCCGCTCCTTGTGCTTCACGCCAAAGCGGTGCTCCTCGTCCACGACAATCAGCCCCAGCGCCTTGAAGACCACGTCGGGGCTGAGGAGTCGGTGCGTGCCGATCACGACGTCCACGGTGCCCGCCGCGAGGTCGGCGAGTGCCACGGCCTGCTCCTTGGCCGTCTGGAAGCGGCTCATCACGGCGATCTTCACCGGGAAGTCGGCAAAGCGCTCGCCGAAGGTGCGCGCGTGCTGCTCGGCGAGCACGGTGGTGGGCACGAGCACGGCGACCTGTCGGCCGCTCTGCACCGCCTTGAACGCGGCGCGCACGGCAATCTCCGTCTTCCCGTAGCCCACGTCGCCGACGAGCACGCGGTCCATCGGGCGCGGGCCTTCCATATCCCTCTTCACTTCCTCGGTGGCCGTGCGCTGGTCGGGCGTGTCCTCAAAGAGGAAGGAGCTCTCCAACTGCTTCTGCCAGGCGCCGTCGGGGTGGTGCGGCGGCCGGCTCGCGATCCTCCGGCGCGCGTAGAGGTCGAGCAGCTCCGCCGTCATCTCGCGCAGCGCGGAGCGGGTGCGCTCCTTCTGCTGGCCCCACTTCTTGCCGCCGAGCCGGTGCAGCCGCGGCGGCGGCGCGTCGTCGGAGAGGTCGCCCGCCGCGCGGTAGCGCTCGATCTGGTCGAGCCGGTAGAGTGGGACGTTGAGCCGGTCGCCGCCCTCGTACTCGATTACCGCCACCTCGATGGTCGACTCCGCGTGGAAGATCGTCGTCATCCCGCGGTAGATCCCCACCCCGTGTTCGAGGTGGACCACGTAGTCGCCTTCCTTGAGCGCGGTGACGTGCTCCAGCGCGGCGCCCGTGTTGTAGCGCCGCGCGCGACGGATGCGGCGCTCGCGTCGGAAGATCTCGTGGTCGGTGAGGACGCGGAGCCCCCCGGGGCCCCGCGGCGGGATCACGAACCCGCCGCCGAGCACGCCGATGGTGAGCGTGGCCGCGAGGCGACCGCCGCCTTCACGCACGCCGTCCATCAGTTCCTCCAACCGCTCGGCCTGCCCGCTGTTGTCGCAGAGGATCAGCGTCGGCGTGCCGTCGCGCACGATGGCCGCGAGGCGCGTCATATCGCGCTCCACCGGCTCCGGCGCGCGCAGCGGAAAGACCACCGCGCGCGGGTCGTCCTCGCTCGTCGCGATCACCTCGAGCGCCGGAAACGCATCCACCCGGCGCAGCGCCTCCTGCGGCGTGAGCAGGAGGTCGTCGCGCGAGGCCACGTCCTCGCCGCGGCGGCGCGCGAGGTCCAGGTGATGCGCCGCCTCGCCCCACACCCGCTCGAACTCCGGGCGCAGCGTCGTGCCGCGCGGAAGGACCACGAGCGTGCCGGGAGGCCAGAGTTCGCCCAGTGACGCGCGCTCGTACCGCCCCTCCGCCGCCTCGCCCCGCACCTCCACCGGAAGGATCACCGCGCGCTCGGTCGGCCCGGTGGCGCGCTGCGACGAAATGTCAAAGAGCCGCAGCTCCACGAGCTCGTCGCCCCAGAACTCGAGCCGCACGGGATCGCGCATCCCAAAGCCATAGACATCGAGGATGCCGCCACGCACGCTGAACTGCGCGACGTCCTCCACCAGCGGCACGCGCTCAAAGCCAACGGACTCGAGGTGCGCCGTGAGGTCCTCCAACCGCCACTGCGCGCCCTGCACGAGCTCGAGGCGCGCCTCGGCGAGCGCGCGCGGAAGGCGGGTGCGCTCCTGCACCGCGCGCGCGGTGGTGAAGAGCACGCGCACCGCGCCGCGCGCGAGCCGCTCCAGCGTCTCCACGCGCTCGCCCGCGACCTCGGCGTGCGGCTCCACCTCGCCGAAGCCCTCGCGCGCCGGGTAGAGCGCCACGCCATCCACGCCGAGCACCGACTGGACGTCCGCGTGCCAGCGCTCCGCCTCGGGGAGCTGATCCGCCACCACCACGAACAGCCGGTTGGGCTCGCGGGCCGCGAGCGCGGCGAGGAGCACGGCGTCGGCGGAGCCGACGAGCCCGCCCACCGCTTGCTGCCCGGAGATCCTGGGCAGCGTGGCCGCGAGCCGCGTGAAGGCCGGAAGCGCCGACAGGCGCTCGATGAGGATCGGGAGCGACATCAGGCGGCGACCGGTGCGGAGGGGCGGCCACGGCGCGCGACGAGCGCTTCGGCGGCAAGAAGGAGCAGTGCCACGGTGAGGAGCCCCGCATCGAGCGCGCGCCGGCCGCCGGAGCGGAAGCTCTCGCGCACCAAGTCGCCATCGGTGCGGACGGCGGCACGCGCACCGAGCCGCCCGCCGAGCGCATCGGGCGCGAGTTGCGCGAGATCGGACTCGGCGGGCTCGGGATTGACCACCAGCGCGCCGGCGCGCACGTCGCGGCGCAGCCAGAAGGAGACCCCGGCCGTCCACGGCGCGTCGATCCCGTCCCAGCCCTGCAGATCCGGCGCCT
>CAYXQS010000080.1:0-3533 GCA_964466515.1 uncultured Gemmatimonas sp.
GCGACTTCTTCGCGCGCGCGGCGACGGGCCACCAGTGGACGTGGAGCTTCTACGACGCCGACGAGCGGCCGCGCGTGGTGCAGCAGCACCGCGTGCTCGCCGAGCCGACCACCCCGCTGACGCTGCAGCACGAGTACTGGTACGACGCGCTCGGCCGCCGGGTCCTGAGCCGGACGCGGGCGGACTCGGTGGCCTGCGGCGCCTACCAGGTCACCGGCCCCGAGGCCTGCCAGCAGGCGATCACGCGCACCTCCTGGGACGGCGCCCAGGTCGTCCGCGAGGACCGGCAGGCCGGGGGCTGGCAGGCCACGATGGCCGCACTCGACCAGAGCGGCGGGGGCGGCGCGTTGGCTATCCATCGAGACATCAAGACCCTAGCTTTCGTGCTATGCACGACACCACGCGCGAAGCGGCGGCGGTGCAGGCGCACGCCCTGCGACACCTCGCCCCCGAGGCCCGCGTCGCCTTGGCGCTCGAGGCGAGTGACTGGCTCCAGCGGCTCGCCCGCGTCCGCACCGAAAACGGGCCGACGACCATTCGGCCCAAGTTGCCGGACTTATCCGCCGTGCCCTTGGGTGCGGTCCGGCCGTGACCGGTGGCACGCTGCTGCGCCGGGTCGCCGCGGCCCTCGAGGCATCCGGCGTCCCCTTTATGGTCACCGGATCCGTGGCTGCGGCATATCACGGAGCGCCGCGCGCCACCTTTGACATCGACCTGGTGATTGAGGCGACCGAGGACCAGTTGCACCGCGTCGTCGCGGAGTTGACCGCCTCAGGCCTGTATGCGTCGGACACTGCGGCGCTGGAGGCAAGCCAACTCGAGGGGATGTTCAATGTCGTGGACCCGGCGTCCAGTTGGAAGGTCGATCTGATCATCCGAAAGTCGCGCCCCTTCAGTCGCGCGGAGTTCGAGCGACGACTCCCGTTCACCTTCGAATCGACGGCGCTGGCGGTCGCCTCGCTTGAGGACGTGATCCTCGCGAAGCTGGAGTGGGCGCAGCACGGCGGCTCGGCCCGGCAACTGGAGGATGTAGCTTCGCTGTTGGCTCTCCGGTCCGCGGATCTCGACCGCGGGTACCTTGAGCATTGGGTGCGGGGCCTGGGAGTGGGCGCCGAATGGAAGGCGGCGAAACGCCTTGTGACGCGTATGCCCCCGGAGACGCCGGGAGCGGCCTGAGCAGGCTACCGCAACACCCCGCGCGCGTCCGCCGGCAGTTGCGCCGCCAGCCGCGCCGACGGCACGGCATAGACGATCCGTCCGCCGCTCTCGCCCGCGCCGCCGTAGATCACGCCCACCACGAAGCCCTGCGCGTCGAACACCGGCGACCCGCTCGATCCCTGCGCGGCAAAGGCGTCGAGCTGCAGCGTCTCGGCCAGCGTCTTGCTCACCGTGCCGACGCCGAGCGTCGCGGCGGGGCGGAGCGCGTTGATGTCGCCGCCCATCCCCACCGTTCCCGTGCCGAGGGGGTAGCCAAGGACCGCCACCGGTTCGCCGACCCGCGTATCCTCGGCGTGCTGCGCAATGCCCGCGACGACCGGCCAGGGTCCCGGGCGCACCAGGCGCAGGAAGGCGAGTTCATCCGTCACGCTTACCGACTCGATCGTTGCCTGCAGCCATTGCCGCGAGGTGCCGTCGAACGCCACCGCAATCCGCGTGGCCTGCGTCCCGTCCGGCGTCTGCACCACGTGCCGGTTGGTGACGATCAGTCCGCTCGGCAGGACGTTGAACCCCGTCCCGCTCGAGCGCGCGCCGTCCGGCATCTCGACCACGATGAAGGCGATGGCCGGCTGATTGGCCGCCGCGATGGCGGTGTAGTCCATTCCGGCGATGATGGCCGTGCGCGCCTGCGCGTCGCGCATCCGCGCGGAGAGCGACGAGACGTCGCCGCCGCGCGCCTGCTGCGCACGGAGCGCGCGCGCGAGTTCCGCGCTCTCGGCGCGCAACGCCTTGATGGCCGAGTCGGCGTTGCCGGTCTGGGCGAGCCGCGTCTCGAGCGCACGCGCGAGCGAGTCGTTGGCCGCGAGTAGGAGCGCGAGCTGCTGCCGCGTCTCGAGCGCGTTGTTCCGCGTGACCCAGACCGCGACGACGGCGCCGGCGATGATCACGGCCGCGAGCCCGATGATCATCCGCTTGAGCGCACCGGTCTGTCGCTGCACCGCCTCGGCGATCCGCACCTCGGTCGGACGCCGCTTCGCCCCGGGCGTCGACTCCTTGGTGATGGGGGGCGCGGTGGCCGCGTCGGCCGCGACGATCCGAAACTCCGCCTGCGGGCCGTCCTTCCCGAAGGTGACGACGTCGCCCTCGAAGAGCGCGCGCTCGCCCTCCACGCGCTGGTCGTTCACGAAGGTGCCGTTGGTGCTCCCGAGGTCCACCAGGAGATGCCGCTCGCCCACGCTGCGCAGCTCGGCGTGGCGCGACGAGACGTCGAGGTCGCGCTCGGCGTCGAACCGCAGGTCGTTGATCGGATGCCGCCCGATGGACACGATGGACTTCTCGAACCGCTCCCGGGAGCCCGCACGGGCGCCTCTGGTGATGCGGAACTCGATGGCCATCAGTCGATGATCCAGCGAATCAGATAGAAGAGCAGGACGAGGGCGGCGATGCCGCCGAAGATCATCCGCAGCGATTCCGGCGGCACGCGGCTGGCGGTCGGCGTCTTCTCCGTCAGCTTGGCGCGCATCGCCGGCGCGATCTCCGCCGTGGGGCCAAGCGCCGCGTTGCCGACGACGACCCGGGGACGCACCGCCGGCGCGGACTCGAGCGTCGGGATTTCCGCCTGCTCGTCCTCCAGTGTGTCCTCCAGCGCGCTGAGGCCCGGCACCGAGCTCCGGTCGAGCGGGATCGTCGCGCGCCCCTCCTGCGAGCTGCGGAACACGCGGTGTACCGCCTCCTCGGCCCCGGACTCCACGAGCCCGGGCCCCTCGAAGCGCGCCGCCACCACGGTGATGTTGTCGGGGCCGCCGGCCTCGTTGGCGAGGTCAATCAGCTTCTTGCAGACCTGCACGAGGTCGGGCTCGTGGCTCACGACCTCGGCGATCTCGTTGCCGCGCACCTGGCCCGAGAGCCCGTCCGAGCAGAGGATCAGCACGTCCCCGCGCTTCACCTGCTGCGAGGTGAGGTCCACCTTGATGGCCGGCTCGGGGCCCAGCGCCTGCAGGATGATGTTGCGCCGCTCGCTGACCTCGGCCTCCTCGACGGTCATCTCGCCGGCCTCGACGAGCTTCTGCATCAGCGACTGGTCCTTGGTGATCTGCGTGGCGACGCCGTCGCGCACGAGATACCCGCGCGAGTCGCCCACCTGGCTGATGTAGAGCGTGCCGCCGAGGAAGCCGGCAATCGTCGCCGTCGTGCCCATCCCGCGGTTCTCGGGGTGCGCGGCCGCGTAGGCGTGGATGCGCGCGTTGGCCGCCTCGGTGGCGGCACGGAGCGCGTTGGCGAAGGTGTCCGCGTCGTCGGTCGCGGCATTGCGCCAGCGCGCATCGAGCTCGGCGAGCAGGACCTCCATCGCCATCGCGCTCGCGACCTCGCCGGCG
>CAYXQS010000080.1:3543-4475 GCA_964466515.1 uncultured Gemmatimonas sp.
GCGCCGCCCATCCCGTCCGCCACGGCGAACAGCGTCCCGCGCGGGCCGACGGCGTGCGTGCGCACCTCGGGCTGCAACGAGACGTTGAACGTCGTGAGGTCCGCGACGGCAAAGGTGTCCTCGTTGTGCTCACGCGTACGTCCCACGTCCGTGCGTCCGAAGACGTGGACGATGATCTCGCCGGAGGGAGAGGAGGAGCCCGTCACGGGGTGCGGGAAAGGAGTGGGAAGGGGCGCGACTGGCTCATCTTACAGGGCGCTCGGGTGGGACGCGAGGAGGAGGCGGAGTTTCGGGGTGAGCCACGTCACTGACAGCCTCTCCCGGTCGTTACGAGGTCTGCGACGGCCTTGCGTTCGGTGCTGAGATATCGCGAGGCCTTCACCTGTCGCGCGGTCGTGCAGACGCTCTCCTCGTCATTCAGGGCGTTGTACGAGAGCATCGCGAGGTAGCGCGCGTCGTCGAGTTGGATGCCGGAGAGGGTGCCGAGCAGCGGTTCGATCTCCCGGAGGGCATTGCGCGCCACGCGCGCGCCGGAGACGGAATCGGAGTCCATATCGATTGCCTCCAGTCGGGTCTGCCAGGTTGCCAGCAACTGGCCGGCGTTGGTTCCCGCCGGCGTCGTCGACCCCGGCGTGTTCACGGGAACCGTACGCGGCGGTACCGGATTCGGGTTCACCGGGGCATTCATCCGGACGGTGTCCGGCGTGGTGCCCGGGCTCGGTGGCGTTGTTGCCGCGCCTTCCGCCGCCGGCGGGTTCTGCGCCACGTTTGAGGGGCCTACCGGCGTGCCGCCGTCCCTCAGGAAGAAGAACCATCCGGCCACCGCGGCCACGGCCACAAGCCCGCCGCCGGCCGCAATCGGCACGATGCTCGATTGTGGCGCCGCCGTCCCCCGCACGGGTGTCTTGGGCGTGTCGCGGTCGCCGACCCGC
>CAYXQS010000080.1:4485-9620 GCA_964466515.1 uncultured Gemmatimonas sp.
CTCCGCAATGGCCGCCGCAAACTCGCGCCCGAACTGCGCCGAGCTCTGGTAGCGGTCGTTCGCGTCGCGCGCGAGCGCCTTGTCGAGCGTCGCCTGCACCGCCGCGGGCCATTCGGTGTCCGGCGCCATCTCGGCCAGCGTGCGCGGCTGCTCCGTGAGCCGCATAATCATCGCTTCCTGCGCCGAGTCGGACGGGAACGGAAGCTTCCCGGTCAGGCAGTTGAAGGCGACGAGCCCCAGCGAGTAGAGGTCCGAACGCCCATCGAGCTTGTCGGCCGCGAGCTGCTCGGGGCTCATATACTCGGGGGTGCCCACCACGAGCCCCGCGCGCGTCACGTTCTGCGCCTCGCTCGAGCTCGCCTTCGCGATGCCGAAGTCCACCACCTTCACGAGATCGCCACCCTCACGCGTCCTGGCGATCATAATGTTGTCGGGCTTCAGGTCGCGGTGGACGATTCCCGCGTCGTGCGCGATCTGCAGCGCGTCGGCCGTCTGGTGGATGATCGTGCCCGCGCGCCCGGGCGGGAGCGAGCCGCCCTTCTCGATGAGCGACGTCAGCGACTCGCCCTCGATGAACTCCATCGCGAGGTAGATCAGCCCGTCCGGCGTCTCGCCGAAGTCGTAGATGCCGCAGATGTTGGGATGGCTCAGGCGCGACGCGTTCGACGCCTCGCGATTGAACCGCGCGATGGCGTCGGGGTCGGTGTTCATCCCCGGGTTCATCACCTTGAGCGCGCTCTTCCGTCCCATCTTCACGTGCTCGGCGAGGTACACCGTGCCCATCCCGCCCTCGCCGAGCTTCTTGAGGATGTGATAGCGGTCCGCCACCACCTGTCCGAGGAGGTCGCCCGTCGTGGCCGCCGACCGCAGCGCGGTCCCATCGCGCGGGCAGAAGCGTTCGCTGAGCGGATACTCGGTGCCGCAGGTCGGGCAGATCTTCTGATCGCTCACGCACTCTCCAAAAAGGCCTGGGCTTCGCGGGGGCACGGAACGGCCACGCGCCCCAGGGGACCCCGGGGGCGAACCGAACGGGGCGAATATATAGATTCTCCCAATGCCCCGCACCGGGTCCCTGGGACCAATCGCCGCCTCGCTGATGGTCCTTTTGCCGCTCGCGGCGCCAATCCTGGCGCAGGGCACGGTCCGCGGCGTCGTCCTGGTCTGGACGGACTGAGCGCCGGGACCGGCGCTAGAGGCTCTCGATCCGCAGCGTCTGGTCGCCGATCAGGATCCGCTGCCCGACCTTCACGGGCCGCTCGCCGCGCACGGCCACCGCGATGCCGTTTCGGCTGCCCAGGTCGATGACGATGAACTCGAGATCCTCGCCGCGGACCTCCGCGTGCCGTCCGCTCATCGTCTGGTCGTACGGAAAGAGCCAATCGCCCTCCGCGCGCCCGACGATGACCGATCGCCCGGGCGAGAGGTGGCACACGTCGCGCGCGCTCCCGTCCGCCCGCAACTGCTGCAGCACGGCCACGTCCGCGCTCGGCGTCGCCGAACCCAGCCGCCGCGTGGCGTCGGCCTCCGGCGGCGAGGGGCCGGGGTAGCCGAGCCGACGGAAGCGCAGGAGCTGCGAGCCCACGAGGACGGTATCGCCGTCCTGCAGCTTGTAGGGCTCGGTGGCAAACACCCAGGTCCCGTTGCGGGAGCCGAGGTCGCGCACGAAGAGCTGTCCGTCACGCCACGAGAGCGAGGCGTGGACCGGGCTCATAAAGACGTCGTCGCCAAACCGGATTTCGCCGTCGGCGCGGCCGATGGTGGCCTCGATGCCGGTGAGGGTGACGGTGCGGGCCACCTGGCCGGCCGAGTCGAGGATCGAGACCTTGGGTCCCACCTGCGTGGCCTGCGCGGAAAAGACGGCCGTCCCGGTGGGCGGCGTGAGCGGCGGCGAGGCGTCCATCGTCACGCGGGCGCCGCAGCGTGCACAGAAGACGTCGACGCCGGGCTGCACCTTGTTCCCGCACGAGCCGCAGACGGCGGTGCTCTGGGTCGCGGCGGGCGCGGCCTCCGCCGCCACGCGTCCGCCGCACTTCGGGCAGAAGGGCAGCGACGGATCGACCGGAGTGGAGCAGTAGCGGCAGGGCGTGGTCATCCCGACGCCGCCGGCGCCGCCCTTGCTCGCGGCTGCGGAGACGCGCGTGTTGGGCACCGCAAAGGCACCGCTGGCCAGGCCGCCGCCGACTGCGCCGCCGGAGCCGCCGCCCGGTGCCGCCGTCCCCGGCACGGGGATCACGCGCGCGCCGCTGGCCACCACCGGTTTGCCGCAATCGAGGCAGAACTTGGAGGTGTCGGGATTCTCGCTGCCGCAAAAGGAGCATCGCGTCATCAGAACGCGAATATACCGGACTCCGCGTCGGGCGGGAGGTGGGGGGCGGGGAGGCGAAACTGCGGCGTCGTGGGTAGAATCGTGGATTATGCGCCAATCCCTGACGCGGTCGCGCCTGGTCGGGCTTCTCATTCTCCCGCTGTTGCCTGCGGTGGCGGCGGCCCAGGGGACGGTGCGCGGCGTGGTCCACGACTCGCTCCTCACCGGCGAACCGGTCGCCGAGGCGCTCGTCACCATCCCGGAACTCGGTGCGCGGACGCGCACGGATGCGCGCGGGCGCTTCGAGTTCGCCGAGGTCCCGGCGGGCAACTATACCGTCCGGTACCACGCCCCCTGGCTCGACTCGCTGTCCCTGCCGCCGCTCACCGCCCCCGTGCGCATACGGACCTCGCGGACGGTGCGCGTCACGCTCGGCACACCGTCCGTCGCCGCGTATCATCGCGCCGTCTGCGGCGCGACGTTCTCCGTCACGGAAGGCGTTGTGCGGGGCGAGGTCCGCGATGGCGAGGGCCGCCCGGTTCCGGGCGTGTTCGTGGCGTCGGTGTGGACCGAGGCGATTATGACCACGGAGGGGATCGGCGGGCGGGTCCGCGGCAGCATCGACACCACCGACGCGCACGGCTTCTATGCGCTCTGCGGCGTCCCGCGCGACGCGGAGTTCAATGTGCGCGCCGGCGACGACACCCTGGGCACGGGCGAGCTCACCGTGGGGCTCGGCGACCGTCCCGTGCTCCGGCGCGACCTCGTGATCGGCACGCGCGCCGCCACCGCGCGGATCCTGGGACGCGTCACCACACCGACCGGCACGCCGATTGCGTCCGTGGTCATCACCGTGGCGGGCGATTCGCTCCTCGGTGCGCGCGCCGACTCGTCGGGGCACTTCGTCATCGACGGCCTGCCGCAGCGCTCCGGGCAGCTCTTCGTCCGGTCGGTCGGCTACACGCCGCGGCTGGTGTCCATCGACGCGGCAACCGGCGAAATCGACCTCCCCGACATCGTGCTCGAGACGGTGCCGCAGCAGCTCGATGAGGTCCGCGTGGTGGGCGCGCGCACCCTGGCCGAACTCGCGTTCCTGCAACGGAAGAACACGGCGGTCGGGGTCTTTCTCGACGAAGACGAGCTGCGGCGCTACCCGGCGATCTCCGCCAACGTGCTCGCGGCGCAGGGCGGCGGCGTGCGGAGCAGCGGCGGCGCGTGGCCGCAGATCCGCCTGCGCAGCGGCGGGAGCATCCAGACCGGGGCCACCACCTGCGCCCCGCGCTTCTTCCTCGACGGCACCGACTTCGGGATTCCGCTCGACGGGATGGACGAGGCGGACCTTCTGCGTCGCGCCAAGCGCATCGAGATCCACCCCGCCCCCTTTATGCCGCCCGAGTACACCGACTTCAACGGATGCGGCGTGGTTCTCATCTGGACGAAGTGAAGCGGTTCGCGCTCCTCCTCGCGGTGCTCGTTGTTGACGCGTTGCCGGCGCGTGCGCAGGTGCGTCCCGACCTGCCCTGGCGCACACTGACCACCGACCACTTCCGGATCCACTTCACGCCCGGGCTCGAACCCCTTGCCCGGCGGACGGCCGCCAACGCGGAATGGGCCTGGCACCGATTGGCGGAGGAACTCCCGCCGCCGCGCGGGACGGTCGACATCGTCGTCGCGGACAACGCCGACTACGCCAATGGATACGCCACGCCGTATCCGAGCAATCGCATCGTGGTCTATGCGCGGCCGCCGGTGGACGATATGTCGCTGCGCGCGCACGCCGACTGGAACCTCACCGTCGTGACGCACGAGCTCGCGCACATCTTCCATCTCGACCGCGCGGGCGGGTGGTGGCGCGCGGCGCAGCGCGTCTTTGGGCGCGCCTCGCCGCTCTTCCCGCACACCTATGCGCCCAACTGGCTCGTCGAGGGACTCGCGGTCCACTACGAGACGAAATACACGACCGGCGGCCGACTCGCCGGCACGGAGTTCGCCGCGTACGCGCGCGCCTTTGCGCTCGACGATGCGCTGCCGCCGCTCGACGCCGTACACATCGGGACGCCGTTCTTCCCGGGGGGGTCGGCGGTCTATCTCTTTGGCTCGTATCTCGTGGAGGCCGGGCTCACGCACGGGGTTGGGGCGGGCGACACCGATGTTGACGCCGCGCGGCGGCTCCTGACGCGGATGGGCGGGCGCATCGTCCCGTTTACGCACGATGCCAACGCGCGCGCGGCCCTCGGCGCCACCTTCACCGGGCTGTATGCCGCGTGGCGCGATTCGGTGCGCCGCGCGGCCGTCGCCGAGTCCTGGCCTGACGACGCCGAGGGCGTCGAGGTGCTCGTGTCGCCGCGGTGGACCGTGCGGTATCCGCGCTTCCTGCCGTCGGGCGAGGTGCTCTTCGTGGCGGACGATCGACGGCGCGTGCCTGGTTTGTATCGCGTGGACGACGACCGTCACGTTCGCCGCGTGGGGCGGCGCAACTCGGTCGACGCCAACGCGTCCATTGACGGCGCGTTCACCGTCCAGGCCGAGTTCGACTACGTCGATCCGTACACGATCTACAGCGATCTCTACGAGGGGCAGGGGCTCCGCCGTCGGCGACTGACCTTCGCCGGGCGTCTCGCGCACCC
Source organism: uncultured Gemmatimonas sp. (assembly GCA_964466515.1). GTDB lineage: Bacteria > Gemmatimonadota > Gemmatimonadetes > Gemmatimonadales > Gemmatimonadaceae > Pseudogemmatithrix. Next base: position 9,418 of record CAYXQS010000080.1, read on the forward strand.
GGACATCGACGCGGCGAGCGGGCGCATCGTCGCCGTGCAGACGCTGCCCGGCACCACGCAGCTCGTCACCCTCACGCGCGACGATCCGTACGTGCGCCCGCTGGCGGGCGGCACCCTCGACCGCACCTGGAGCGAGCCGCGCTGGTCGCGCGACGGCACGCGGATTGCCGCGGTGCTCTGGGAGCGCGGCGGGCGGACGAGCG
>CAYXQS010000081.1:0-9613 GCA_964466515.1 uncultured Gemmatimonas sp.
GCGCGCATCGCGTCGAGCCCCGACGCCGTGAAGCTCGGCGGCGACAAGCGGCGCGAGGTGCGGCGTGAAGAACCGCTCGAAGTTGCTGCGTGCGAGCGCCTCGACGCGGATGCGCTCCGCAAACTGCCGGTTCTCCAGCGCCACCGCCGCGATCCCCGAGAACGCAATCAGGAAGTCGAGGTCGGTCTCGCCAAAGCGCTTGAGCGAGAAGTTGTCGACGTACAGCACGCCGAGCGCCTTGTTCTCGCTGCCGAGCAGCGGCACGCACATCGCCGAGCGGACCTTCTGCATCACCACGGACTGGCCGGTGAAGCGCTGGTCCTCGCCGGCATCGTCGGTGAGCACGGCGACCTTGTCGTCCACCGCCATCCGCGCAATCGACTGCGGAATCTCGCTCGACGCGTTCTCGCCGCGGCGGTCGCGGGCAATCTGCGGGTTCAGGTGGCCGTCGCGGTCCATCAGGAGGATCGCGCACCGGTCGGCCTCGAGCGTCTGGAACGCGTACTCGGCGATCTTCACGAGCAGCCCGTGGACGTCCGTGGCACGGGTGAGGCCCTTGGAGACCTCCAGGAGGATGGCGAGCTTGCGCCGGTCCTTCTCCACGTCGCTCGCGTCGGCGGCGATGGCCTTGAGCTTCCCGCTGTCGCCGTCGAGCGCGCCGACCTCGCCCGTCTTGGGGATTTGCCGGACGATGGTTGCGCCGGCGCGCGGATTGCCGCCGCCCGGCGGGCCCGGCGGCGGCTTCACCGGCGCGACCTTCTCCAGGCGGAAGACCACCTTGCCGAAGATCACCTCGTCGCCGGGCGATGCGAGCGCGCGGTCGATCTTCGCGCCGTTCACGAAGGTGCCGTTGCTCGACCCAGCGTCGGTGATCTCGACGCCCGAGTCGTTGAGCACCAATTCCGCGTGCTTGCGGGAGATGGTCGGGTCGACGACGGGGAAATCGTTGGTGACGGCACGGCCCACGCTCAGCGGCGCGCTGCCGCGGAGCTCGAACCTGAACTCGTTGCCGACTCCGATCAGACGGTAATGCATCGCGTGAAATATGCCCTCCGGAAGAGGGGGAAGCGACCTCCGCCGCACTCAAACGCCCCGGGCGGGCATCTGCCGCCGTTGTCACGCCCCCGACCGCTCGCGATCTTGGGCGTATGCCGGTCCTCCGCGTGTCCGCCGTTGCCTGCGCCCTGGCCCTCGTGGCGCTGGGGCCGCCGGGCACCCCGCGCGGCCTCGGCGCGCAGGGCACGACGCCGACGGACGCGTGGAACGCCCCGCGCACGCTCGAACTCGTGGCGGAAGCCACCCGAAGGCGCGCCGTACAGCTCGCTGACACTGGCTTGCGCGACTACACCGCGCGCGCCAACGGCTACGTCACCTTCCTCGCCCAGTTCGGGGAGCGATTCCCCTTTCCGCCGGCACTCATCAAGTCCGACCAGATTGCCGTCGAGGTCTATTGGGGCGCGCCCGACCGCAGCAAGCAGCGCATCATCGGCCGCCGCGATACGCTGCTCCTGCCGACCGATATGGAGTACCATCGCGACCACCTTGCCATTGTCCAGAACAACTTCCCCGAGATGATCCGGCTCGGCGACGGCGACGAGGTGCTCGACGTGCCGCACCCGCTCTCGGCCCTGGGCCAGGCCACCTACGACTACGCCATTGCCGATTCGCTCGCGATCCGCTCGGGCGACGTCGCCATCGACGTGATGATGGTGCGCGTGCGTCCCAAGGACGACCGCGCCGCCGCGGCCGTGGGCGCCGTCTACATCGACCGCCGCACGGCGAGCGTGGTGCGGATGACCTTCTCCTTCACGCGTGCCGCGCTGCGGGACCGGCAGCTCGAGGACGTGTCGGTGATTCTCGAGAACGGCCTCGTGGACGGCCGCTTCTGGCTCCCGCGTCGGCAGGAAATCGAGATCCGCCGCACGGCCACCTGGATGGACTTCCCCGCGCGCGGCATCATCCGCGGCCGCTGGGAGATCTGTTGTGTGAAGACCAACCAGGAGCTCCCGCCAACGCTCTTCGTGGGGCCGGAGATCGTCGAGGTCTCGCCCGAGGCACAGCGCGACTTTCCCTTCGTCGGCGCCATCCTCGACGACCTTCCGGACGAGGTCCGCGCCTTCGACGCCGCGGACGTGCGGGCGGTGCAGGAACAGGCGCGGGAGCTGGTGCGGTCGGGTGCGCTGGCGCGCGCGCGCGGCGTGGCGCTTTCGGCCCGCGGCGTCTCGGACGTCATCCGCAGCGACCGCACGCAGGGCCTCGCGGTTGGCGCCGGACTCTCGCACCGCATTGGCTGGGGGTTCTCGACGGCGATCAACGGGCGCTATGGCACCGCCGATGCGCAATGGCGCGGCCGCGCACGGTTGGGGTGGCGCAATGCGCGTGGGCGCGCACTCGACCTCGCGGCGTACGATGACGTCCACCAGGTGGGCGATGCCGCCGAGGGAAGCCTCTTCCGGAACTCGATTGCGGCACAGGAGTTCGGCAGCGACTGGACCAATCCGTTCGCGGCGCGTGGCCTCTCGCTGCGGCTTGAGCAGGGCTTCACCGGCGGTGCGCGCGTGCAGTTGGAGTTTGCCACGCAGCGCGAGTCGGCCCTGTGGGTCCACGCGACGCCTGCGAGCGGACGGTTCGAACCCGCCTTTCCGGCCGATCCCCTGGATCGGCGGGCGCTGCACCTGCGCTGGGACCTGACTCGCCACTTGGCGCGTGGGGAGGGCTCGCTGCGCACCGGCGTGCATCTTGTGGCCGCCCGGGTCCGTCCCGATTCGAGCGTGGCCGCCGTGGCGCTCCCCACCGTCACGGTCGCCCGGGGCGCGCTGGACGTGGAGTTCACCGTGCCGTTGGGTGGCGGGAAGCTCCTGACCCGGACTATCGCCGCCGGGGTGGGGTCGGCCGGAGACGAGGATGCCCCGGGAGGCTATCTCCCCGCCCAGGACGCCGTTTACTTCGGCGGTCCAGTCACCGGTCCCGGCTATGATTTCCACTCGCTCGCCGGGCTCGGTGGGGTGGCTCAACGCGTCGAGTGGCAAGTGCGTATCCCCTTTGTCCCCATTGACTTGGGACGATTCGGCAAGGTGCCGTCGTCTCTGCTCCTCGCCCCCTATGTGCACGGGGTCTGGGTGGATCGTCCTCTGCGAGGGGGCTCCGGGTGGCATCCGGCCGTGGGACTCGGGGCGATTGGCCTATTCGACCTCGTCCGGCTGGATGTCTCACGAGGCCTGCGCGATGGGCGATGGCTCTTCTCGGTGGATATCGCGCGCGAGTTCTGGCCGATTCTTTAGTGGCAAGCACTCATACCGCCGTGGCTTCTGGCCACACGGTGTGCAGGAAGTATCTTTTGAACTGACAGCGTACAGAAAATCACCAGTATGGGAGCGGAATGACGAGTCCGGCGAAGCCGGTTCGCGACGAATGGTTGCTGGCGACCCTCGAGGGGCTCCTCACACCGGAGCAGCTCGGGGAGTTGCGGGTTGCCAACACCGAGAGTTTCTGGGACGAGGTGCAGCGCCGCTCCTGGCTCACCGACGATGCGCTTGTGGCCGCCGTGGCCAAGCGCTTCCGGATGAAGGTTGCCGATCTTGCGACCGTGAGCCAGCAGGCGCGCGAACTGGTCCCGGAGACGCTCGCGCGGCGCTATCGGATCCTTCCGCTGTCGATCTCGGATTCCGTGCTCGACATCGCCACCGCGGACCCGCTCGACTTCGACTGCGAGCGCACCCTCGCCTTCGCGCTCGGCCGCACCGTCCGGATGTCCATTGGGTCGCCGCGCCGCATTGCCGACCGCACGGACGAGATTTACCGCCCCGAGAACGTCATCGAGAAGATCCTCGAGAACGTGCAGGGCACCTACGACGTCGAGAGCATCGACGAGACGGCGGACGAGGCGGACCTCGACATCAACGCCTCGCGCGCCGGCGAGCGCCCGGTCATCCAGCTCGTCGACCGCATCCTCGCCGAAGGCATCCAGTCGCGCGCGTCGGACATCCACTTGGAGCCGGAGGAGAGCGGCGTGGCGGTGCGGTATCGCATCGACGGCGTGCTCCGCCAGGTGATGGTGCTGCCGAAGGCCGCGGGCGTCCCGCTGGTGAGCCGCGTGAAGATTATGGCGCAGCTCGACATCGCCGACCGCCTGCGGCCGCAGGACGGCCGCGCGCGCGTGGCCGTGAGCGGCAACCGCGTGGACCTTCGCGTCTCGACCCTTCCCGCCTCGCAGGGGGAGAAGGTCGTCATCCGTATTCTCGACCAGCGCTCCACGATCCTCTCGCTCGACGCGCTCGGGCTGCTGCCCGACGAGCATCAGCGGATTATGGAGCTGCTGCAGGCGCGCGAGGGCATTGTGCTCGTCACCGGGCCCACGGGCTCCGGCAAGACGACCACGCTCTACTCGATGCTGCGCACGGTGCAGGGCCGCGGCGTCAACATCGTCACGGTCGAGGACCCGGTGGAATACCGACTCCAGGGGATCGTGCAGGTGCAGATCAACGAGAAGGCGGGGCTGACCTTCCCGGCCGCGCTGCGCTCGATCCTCCGCCAGGACCCCGACGTCATCCTCGTCGGCGAAATCCGCGACAAGGAGACGGCGAACATCGCCGTGCAGGCCTCGCTCACCGGCCACTTGGTGCTTTCGACGCTCCACACCAACGACGCCGCGAGCGCGGTGACGCGCCTGGTGGACATCGGCATCGAGAGCTACAAGATCGCGGCCGCGCTCAAGGGCGTGGTGGCCCAGCGCCTGATGCGCCGGCTCTGCACGCACTGCCGTGAGCTCGCGGTGGGGCAGGTTCCCGACCGCCTGCAGAAGTACTTCCCCGAGCGCGGCACGCTGTATCGCGCGGTGGGGTGCCCCGAGTGCTCGATGACCGGGTACCGCGGCCGCCTGGCGATCGACGAGGTGCTGCACGCCACCGACGAGGTGGAGCGCCGCATCGCGGGGAACGAGAGCGTCGAGCGGATCAACGACGCCGCGCGCGAGGGCGGGATGCGTTCGCTCTGGGAGTCCGCCGTCGATCACGTGCGGAAGGGCGAGACGACGGTCGAGGAGCTGCTGCGCGTGCTCGAGGCGCCGCAGGAAGGGACCTCGCGCTCGGGCGGGTCGTCGCGCGTCACCACCGCCGAGGTGCCGGCCGTCGAGACGCCGGCCGCGAAGACCGCGACGCCGACCTTCGACGATGACGACGGCCCGTCGGCGCCGAGCGTCTCGCGCCGCCGTTCCAGCACGCGGCACTCCAACCCCGCCACCTTCACCGGCGACTCGTTCGAGCTCGTCGGCGACGAGAAGCTCCAGCGCCCCGCCGCCAAGCGCGTCCTCCTGGTGGAGGACGAGGAGGCGCTGCGTCGCGTGATGAAGGATCTCCTCGAACGCGAGGGATTCGTGGTCCACGAGGCGGGCGACGGCGTGCTTGCGCTCGACGAGGTGGACCGCCTCGCCCCGGATCTCGTGGTGCTCGACCTCAACCTGCCGCGCCTCGACGGCTATGGCGTGCTGAGCCACCTGCGTGCGCGTCCGGCCACGCAGAAGCTCCCGGTGATCGTGCTGACGGCAAAGGGCGACGAGGACAGCGAGGTGCGCGTCTTCGAGTACGGCGCGAGCGACTACCTCACCAAGCCCTTCCGTGCGCGCGCCCTCTCGGCCCGCATCCACTCGTTGCTGGACCGGAAATCGAAGTCGGCGCCGTGAGCGGCGTTCCGGTCGAGGTCGGGGTGGTGGATGTCCTTGCCTTCCGCCGGGTGGAGCGCGGATGGATGGTCCTCGCGCTGCGGCGCGCCGCCGACACGCGCAACGCACTCACCTGGGAGACGGTACACGGCAAGGTCGAGCCGGGCGAGGCGCTCCCGGCCGCGGCCGCGCGCGAGTTGCGGGAGGAGACGGGCCTCGTGCCCACGCTGCTCCTCTCCATCACGATGCACCCGTTCTACCTGGTGCCCAAGGGCACGGTGCAACTCGCGGCCGTCTTCGCCGCCGTGGTGGACCCCGCCGCGAAGGTCACCCTCGGCGAGGAGCACAGCACGCACGCCTGGCTGACCGTCTCCCAAGCCCGCCGCCGCCTCGCCTGGCCGCAGGACCGGCGCTCGCTTGACGATGCGTACGCGCTGCTGCGGACCCCGGCCGTACACGATGTGCTGCGGGTGACGCCGACGTAACACCGGCTGCGGTCGCGGCCCTTCGGGTCCTTCAGGCCCCGTGTTGCCGGTCCGTGGATGTCCGCAACCGATCGTGCGCCTCGGCCGGCGCGCCGGGCTTCACCCGGACGCTCTTTGCCGGGATGCCGACGTTGACGTGATACGGCCGCACGTCCTTCGTGGCCACCGCCACCGCGCCCACCATCCCCTGCTCGCCCACGTGGACGCCCGCGAGCACCGTGGCGTGGTAGGTAATCCGCACCCCGTCCCCCAGCACCGTCGTCGCGTTCGTGACGTCGACCTGCTCCACGATGCTGTGCGTGTGTGAGTAGATGTTGGCGTAGTCGGAGATCGAGACCTTGTTGCCGAGCCGAATCCCGCCGCGGTCGTCGAGCAGGACGTGCCGGTGCACCACGCAGTCGTCGCCGACGTCCATATTGTAGCCGAACGAGAACTCGACGTGCTGGAAGCACTTGAAGTTCTTCCCGACCTTCTTGAAGATGAACGGCGCGAGCAGCCGACGGAGCCGCACGCCGAGCTCCACGTTCTGGGCGCCGATCGGCAGCCGGTCGAACGAATACCAGAGCCAGAGCAGCGGCTTCACCTGCTGGAAGCGCGCCTGGTCGCAGTCGCCGTAGAACTCGGGTTCGAGCGTGATGTTGCGCGGGTCGCAGCCGCTGAGCGCGAGTCGCACGCCGACTGGGAGCCGGGGGTCGTCCAGCGCCTCGGCGTAGCGCCCGACGTAGCCAGGGAACGACAGCTCCAGCAGTGTGTCGCGGCAGAGATCCGAACGATCCACCTTCGGGTCGTTCAGCTGCTGTTCCAGACGGGCGAGCCAGGCGTCCTCAAGGGCCGCTGAAGGACGCGGAGGCAACTGCTGCAAGGGAATGCGCGGCATAGTCTCGCTCAGGGTTCGGTGGTCCGGATAAAAACTACGCAATTCACCACGAAGGCACGAAGGGCTCCCGGCCTATCCCAGGTATCGTAGTTCCCATCAAACATTCCTTGAATGGTGAACGACAGCCTGAGATCCAGCAGGGAGCCCTTCGTGCCTTCGTGGTAACCAGCCGTTACTCGCCTTCGACCAAATCCCCGTCGCCCGAACCGGCCACCAAGGCCACCACCGCCTCCGCGAGCTCATCACGGCCCGCCCCCGTCACCGCCGAGAACGGGATGACCTGCTCCTCATCCAGTTCGAGCGTCTTCGCCAGCGACTTCACGCGTCCCGCGACCGCGCCCCTCGACAGCTTGTCGGTCTTCGTCACGCAGATCAGCGTGGGGCACCCGATGTCGGCGAGCATATCGAGCATCTGCCGGTCGTCATCCGACGGGTCGCGCCGGATGTCGAGGAGGAGCACGATGCCGCGCAGGTTCGTCGAGCCGCGCAGGTAGCCCTCGATCAGCGGCCGCCACTCGGCCTGGCGCTCCTTCGAGATCTTGGCGTAGCCGTAGCCCGGCAGGTCCGCGAGGACGAACTGCCCGTTCACCGCAAAGAAGTTGATCTCGCGCGTCCGGCCCGGGGTCTTGCTCACCCGTGCGAACGCCTTGCGCCGCACCAGCGCGTTCAGCAGCGACGACTTCCCGACATTCGAGCGGCCCGCGAAGGCCACTTCCGGGAAGGTGTGTGTGGGGGCCCAACCCTCGGCCGTCGCCATCGGCCCGAGGAACTCCAGGGATCGAATCGGTAGTGGATCGACGGTCGCGGGAGGCGCGCCGGGCGCCTTCCGCGCCGCGGGCTTGGCCGGCCGCGCCGGCTTCGTCCCGCTCACGCCTCCTTCTTTTGGCGCTGGGCGGAGATCTCGAGGAGCGGCGCCTGCTTCTGCGTCACCGTCGCCTCCGTGACGCGCACTTCAATCACATCGTCGCGGCTCGGCAGCTCGAACATCGTGTCGAGCAGCAGCTCCTCGAGGATCGCACGGAGGCCGCGCGCGCCGGTGCCGCGCTGGATGGCCTTCTTGGCGATCGCCTTGAGCGCGCCCTCGTCGAACGTCAGCTCCACGTCCTCGAGCTCAAAGAGCTTCTTGTACTGCTTGGTGAGCGCGTTCTTCGGCTCCTTGAGGATCTGCACCAGCGCGTCCTCGTCGAGCCCCTGCAGCGGCACCGAGACCGGGAGGCGCCCCACCAGCTCGGGGATCAGCCCGAAGCGGAGCAGGTCCTCCGGCTCCACCTCGCCGAAGATGTTCGTCCCCTTCTCGGACGCCGCGGCCTCGGCCTGCTTCACCTCGGCGCCAAACCCGATCTGGCGGCGGCCCAGCCGCGCCTCGATGATCTTCTCCAGGCCATCGAACGCGCCGCCGCAGATGAAGAGGATGTCCTTGGTGTTGATCTGGATGTATTCCTGCTGCGGATGCTTGCGGCCGCCCTGCGGCGGCACCGAGGCGATCGTGCCTTCGAGGATCTTGAGGAGCGCCTGCTGCACGCCTTCGCCCGATACGTCGCGCGTGATCGATGGGTTATCTGACTTGCGCGAGATTTTATCAATCTCATCGATATAAACGATACCGCGCTGCGCCTTTTCCACATTATAGTCTGCAGCCTGCAGCAATTTCAGGATAATGTTTTCAACGTCTTCACCCACGTAACCGGCTTCGGTCAGTGTGGTTGCATCCGCCATCGTGAACGGCACATCCAGAATACGCGCGAGTGTCTGCGCGAGAAGTGTTTTACCCGAACCTGTTGGACCAACGAGAAGAATGTTTGATTTCTGAACTTCAACGCCGTGACCTTCAGCTGTATGCTGCAGACGCTTGTAGTGGTTATGCACCGCGACTGACAGCACGCGCTTGGCACGCTCCTGGCCGATTACATAATCATCCAGCACATGTTTAATTTCTTTTGGTGTCGGCAAACCGCCGTCGCCCTTGGCGCTGGTCAGTTGTTGTTTGCCTTCTTCACGGATGATGTCCGTGCAGAGATCAACACATTCATCGCAGATGAAAACGGTTGGACCGGCAATCAGCTTGCGCACTTCATGCTGGGACTTCCCGCAGAAGGAGCAGTAGAGGGTGTTTTGGCCTTTATCGTCGTTACGTTTCATGTCGAATCCTATTTCTTAGGACATTAGAAGAACTTAGCTCTTCGGGGAACCCCGCGAAGCCGTCCGGCGCTGGCCTTTCAGGCCGTACCTTCATATTATTCCTAAAGAAGTTACTAGAGTGTGACAACCGGGGGCCAGGCTGACGGGTTGTAGTGCAGTGCAGCATAAGATGCCCGCTTGAGCATAAAACCGCACCCTGCCATAATTCGCCCATGTGGCACGAAGAAGAAAAACCCACCCAAACCGCCTCAAAGCCCCGCAACCTGGACCCTATGTCCGTGGAAGAGCTTAAGGAATATGTGGTGAATCTACAGGCAGAAATCCAGCGCACGGAAGATGAAATTGTAAAAAAGACTGCTTCCAAGGCAGCAGCGGACGCTTTTTTTAAGTAGATTTGTTCTTGTATTGTTCTAATTTCATGGCAGTATCCTGCCATGAAATTAGAACAATACAAGA
>CAYXQS010000082.1:0-9297 GCA_964466515.1 uncultured Gemmatimonas sp.
CTTCGCGATCGCGCGCCGGGGGGTGGACGCACCGATCACCCACCGCGTGACGAGCGCGCGATCGCGAAGGTCGAGTCGGGTCATCAGGGGGACGCGCATCATAATGAGTGAATCTCCCCCGCGCGCGTCGCGGACCGCCGTCGATTCGGCAACGGACCGGTAACGAGGCATCTCAGGCCGCCGCCCGCACGTGCACGAGCGCCTCGATGAGCGGGCGTCCGGCGTAGCTCTCGGGGCGTGGGATCCCCAGCGCCCAGCAGATGGTCGCGGGCACGTCAAGCAGCGAGGCGCCGGCCGTGAGCGGCCCACGCCGCACCGCACCGCCCGCGAGCATCAGGGGAATCGTCACGTCCAGCGGGTGCTCGCTGTTGTGGTGGTCGGGCACCGCACCGCCCCCGCCGTGGTCCGCGAGCGCAATCACGAGCGTCGCGGGATCGTCGAGCCCCACCTGATCGATCACCCCGCCCATTGCCCGGTCCATCCGCTGGGCGGCGTCGGCGTAGCCGTCGGACATCCACCCGGTGGCGTGGCCGACGCGGTCGGCGTCCGGGAAGTGCAGGAGGACCAGCCCACGCCGCTGCTCGCGGAGCGTGGGCAGCGCCGCCACCAGGATCCCCGTGCAGTCCTCGCCCTGGAAGACCGCCTGCGAGACGCCGACGTGCGCCGCGATCCGGTGCGCAATGCCGGAGAAGAGCCGCGGCATCCTCGAGAGAAACGCCGAGCTCGGGAAGGCGCGCGCGGCCAGCACGCGCGGGAGCGGGTCGAGCCGCCCGCGCGGCCGCGGCAGGTGAAAGCGATCGCTCTGCAGGCCGTGGCGCTCGGGCGCGGCGCCCGAGAGCAGCGACGCCATCGCGCAGGCGGTCACACTCGGCGTCACCGTCCGCGCGAGCATCGTGCTCGCGCCCGCGCGCGAGAAGTCGGCGATGCGGCGCAGCCCAAACCGCGAGATGGCATCGGGACGGAGCCCATCGAGGACCACAAGGACAACGCGGCGCACCGGGGTCTCGAATGACAAGGCGGACCTCACAGGAAGGAGTGGGGACGGATGGCCTGACGCCCTATAGACTCATCCGGGGGCAACGGCCGCCCCACGGCGGCGTCCCGCTCGCGTAACACCCACGGGGACGCGTCCGCACCCCCAACGCGCCGACCGTGACCGCGCCGTCACGCACGCGTGACATCCGCCCGCATCTTTCAGCGGAACCGATGCGCATCCTCTTCTGCACCGACACCTATCCGCCACAGGTCAACGGCGTCAGCGTCGTCACGGCGCTCTCCGTCCGCGGCCTCCGCGAGCGCGGGTGGAACGTGGCCGTCATCGCCCCCAAGTATCCCGACAACACGCCGGCGATCTTCGACCGCGGACTCGAACACGAGGAGGTCACGGCGATCCCGTCGGTGCCGTTGCCCGGCTACAGGGACATCCGGCTCGCGGCGCCCGCGCGCGGCACCGTGCGCGACGTCATTGACCGGTTTCGGCCGGACATCGTACACAGCGCCACGGAGTTCGTGATTGGCCGGCTGGGGCAGCGCGCCGCGCGCCGCCGCGGGATTCCCGCCTGCACCTCGTACCACACCGACTTCGCGAAGTACACGGCATCGTACGGGGTCCCGTTCCTGCGCGGCCCCGTCACGCGCTGGATTGCGCGGTTCCACCGCAATGCCGAGCGGATCTTCACGCCCTCGGAGCCGTCGCGGCACGACCTGCTCGCCCTCGGGCTCCGCGACGTCGAGGTCTGGGGACGCGGCGTTGACGACGCGCTCTTTCATCCGTCGCGCCGCTCGCTGGGCCTGCGGCAGCGCCATTTCCTCGGCAACGCCTTCACCTTCGTGCACGTCGGACGTCTCGCGCCCGAGAAGCGGGTGGACGTCCTTCTCGACGCCTTTGGTGCGCTCGAACGGCAGGTGCCCGAGGGCAGCGTGCGATTGATTGTCGCCGGCGCGGGGCCGAGCCTGCCGGCGCTCCGCGCGCGCGCCTCGCGCTCCGTGCTCTTCCTCGGCAACCTCGACCGCGAACGCGAGCTGCCCGAGCTCTACGCCAGCGCCGACGCCTTTGTGTTCGCGAGCACCACGGAGACACTCGGGCTCGTGGTGCTCGAGGCAATGGCGTCAGGAACGCCGGTGATCGCGGCCCCCGAGGGCGGCGTGGCGGACCACCTGCGGCACGGGGAGAACGGCCTGGCGTACCCGGCGCACGACGTGGCCGCCTGCGCCGCCGCAATGCGTCGGCTCGCCGAGGACCGCGAGCTGCTGCGCCGGCTCCGCGCCGGCGCACGCGCCACGGCCGAGCGCCGCACCTGGGAGCACGAGATGGACCGGCTCGACCTCAGCTACCGCGAAGTGCTCAGTCGACAGGGACGGTGAACCGGAAGGTGCTTCCCTGCCCCATCGCGCTCTCCGCCCAGAGCCGGCCGCCGTGCGCCTCGACGATGCCCCGTGCAATGGCGAGCCCAAGTCCCGTGCCGCCCTTCGGCGCGTTGCGACGCACCGTCCAGTAGCGCTCAAAGATCCGCGGCAGCTCGGTGGGCGGGATTCCCGGGCCGGCGTCGTGGACCGCGATCTCCACGTCGTGCCCGATGCGCCGTGCCGTCACGGACACCTCGCCCCCGCGCTCCGAGAAGCGCAGCGCGTTGCCGAGCAGGTTGCTGAGCACCTGCACCAGCCGCTCGTCGTCGCCGATCACCGGCGGAAGGTCCGCGGGCGCGCTCACGCGCAGCGTGATGCCGCGCTCCCGCGCGTCGCGCACAAAGAGTCCCGCCGCGCGCTCAAGGAGTCCCGCCATCGCCACCGGACGCCGCTCCACCGCGAGCCGTCCCACCTCGATGCTCGCCACGTCGAGGAGGTCGCGGATCATCCGCTGCGTGAGCTCCGTGGAGTCGATAATCGTCGTCACGAGGCCGCGGCGCTCGGTGTCGTCGTCCGCCGTGGCCACGAGCAGCGCGCGCGCGCACATCCCGATGGCCGAGATCGGGTTGCGCAGGTCGTGCGACACCACGCCGAGCGCGTGGTCGCGCGCAATCGTCGCCTGCCGCGCCGTCTCGTACAGCCGCGCATTGTCCAACGCAAACGCCGCGCGCAGCCCGAGCTCCTCGACGATGCCGCGTTCCACATCGCTGAACGGCGTGCCGCCCCGCACCCGGAAGACCTGCAGCACCCCCACCACGTGCTCGCGCGCCATCAGCGGCAACAGCAGGAGCGACCCCATCCCCAGCGCGCGGAGCCGCTCGAACGACGCCGTGTCCGCGCTGTGCGCCTCGAGCCATTCGTCCGTCACCTCGGCCACGTACTCGGCCTGGCCCCGGCGCAGCACGTCCACCACGCGCGACGGGGAGTCGGGATCGATGGGCACGGCGCCGATCTGGACGAGCGCGGCGTCGAGCGCCGGGTCGGCCACGCGCGCGACGACGCGGCGCAGCTCGCGCGAGCCGGTCACGACATCGAGGATCGTGCCGTCGCCGAGCCAGGGAACCGGAAGCTGGACGATCGACCGCTCCGTGGCGTCGACCTCGAGCGTCTCGCCGAGCGCGGCGAGCGCCTGATGCAGTTGGCGCTGCGCCTCCTCGCGCAGCTTGCGCTCGGTCACGTCGCGGAGCAAGACCGTGTAGATCCGCTCGCCCGAGCGCAGCACGAGCTTGGAGATGCTCGCCTCGGCGGGAAACTCGCTGCCGTCGCGGCGGAGGCCGGAGATCACCCGGCGGTCGCCCATCGTGCGCGAGGTCTCGGGCGCCGCGCCGAAGCTGTGCACGTGCCTGGCGTGATTGGCCCGGTGCCGCTCGGGCAGCAGGAAGGCGATGTCCTGGCCCAACGCCTCGGCCGACGACCACCCGAAGATCTGCTCGGCACCGCGGTTGTAGTGGATGATCCGCTGCTGCGCGTTCACCGAGATGATGGCGTCCGCCGCGATCTCCAAAATCCCGGAGAACTTGGCCTCCGAGGCCCGGAGCGCCGCCTCGACCTCCACGCGGTGGATCAGGTCGTCGCGCAGGCTCGCGTACGCAAACCAGGCCAGCACCAACGCGAGGACGATGAGCAGCCAGACCAGCCCCTGCACCAGCCGCAGGTAGCGGCCGTCGCCCATCGGCGTCACGCGCCCCATCACCACCAGCGCGATCACGGCCACGACGAGCAGCGACGCGACGCCGGCGCCGACGACGTACCGGAGCTTGTTCAGGGTGGAGGGCATCGCGGGTGAATATGACGGCGGGGCGCGGGGCGTGCGAGCGCCGCGCCCCGGGACACCCACTCAGGCGTGCAACAGGCCCAGGCGCAGCGCGAACTGGACGTACTCGTGCCGGTGCGAGAGCCCCAGCTTGTCCTGGATGCGCTGCTTGTAGGTGTCCACCGTCTTGGGCGAGATGAAGAGCTGCTCGCCGATCTCCGGCGCCGAGTACCCCTGCGCCACGAGCCGCAGCACGTCGCGCTCGCGCTCGGTGAGCTTGTCGTAGCGCGCCCGGTCCTCGTGCATCGGGTCCTTGCGCTGGTAGCCCTTGGCGAGGATCCGCGCGGCCTCGGGACGCACGTAGATGTCGCCGCGCGCCACCGCGCGCACCGCGTCGAGCAGCTCGCGGTCCGCCGCCGTCTTGGGCAGGAACCCCGACGCGCCCGCCTCGAGCATCGGCACGAGGTACTCCTCCTCCGGATGCATCGTGAGGATGAGCACGCGGGACGGGATGCCCTTCTCGATGAGCATCTTGGTGGCCTGGCCGCCGTCCACCTCGCCGATCGAGAGATCCATCACCACCACGTGCGGCTTGAGCCGCTCGGCCATCGCCACCGCTTCGGGGCCGCTGGAGGCCTCCCCGACCACGTGCATATCCTTCGCCGCGCCGAGCACCGCCTTGAGGCCGGCCCGGACCACGGAGTGGTCGTCTGCAAGGATGACACGAATGAGGTCGTCTGACATAGGCGGAAGGTCGGGCTTTCAGGCCCCGTCAGCCATAAGGAACGGTCGGATATTTGATAGGGGAATCCCCTACACCCTGCCCCTACTCGTGGTGGTGCTCCCCGATGGGGTTGCCGTCCTTGTCGTGCCGCATCACGAAGCCGCGCGGGACGGTCGGCACGGGGAGGGCGGGGCCAAATCCCACCGCAGGCCCGCCCTGGTTGTGCACCCCCATCATCTCGGTCATCCGCCGCCAGCCGGCCACGGTCATCACCTCGGTGGTGTCGTCGCGGAAGGCGGCCGCGGCCCTGAGGATCTCGGCGCGCTTGGCCCCTTCCGGCACGGCCGGGTTCGCCAGGATGTCCGAGATCACGTCGTGCATCGAGTGCAGGTTGTCGAAGATGATCGCCAGGGTGGGCCAGCGCTCCGCAAACCGCGGCGCCACGGCGCCCGTCATCGGCATCAGCACCGGGAAGTTGTTGGGTGCGTCGGGGAGCATCTGCCGAAAGCGCGCGACCGTCGCGGCCACGAGCCGCTCGCGCTCCTCCGGCGTGTCCCCCACAAGCAGCGGCTCGTACAGCCCCACCTGCAGCCAGTGATAGGCCCAGATGAGTCCGTTGAACTTGGGAAAGCGCTCGCGGAAGGCGAGCGAGTAGGGCTGCTCCTGCATCAAGGCCATCGTCTTGGGCTTGGTGCTGAAGGCAAGGTCGCGGCGCGAGAGGTAGTAGGCGGTGAGCCGCTCCATCGCGCGCGCCTTGCCCGCGTCGTCGAGGCGCTCGTCGGCGAGCACGTCGTAGGTCTGCCGATGGAGGATGTGCGCCCACTCGAACATCGCCTTCGCCTCGGGGGCGAGTCGCGCATAGTAGGGCTCAATGGCGTCCTCCACCGCCGGGAGACGCGGCGGCGACATCAACAGGTGCTCGGTGAGAAAGCGATACTCGCGCTCCTCCAGTTGCGGCACCGCCGACGTCGGCGTGCGCAGCAGCGTCTCGTAGAGGATCGCGTGGCCGTAGTCAAAGGCGTTGAAGAGCCGGTCGGCGGCCGGATACGTGGCGCGGAAGCGGAAGTTGTGCGGCGCCTGGAGCTGGTGCTGCTCGTAGACCGTGCTCCACGCGCCCGTACGCTCGCGCGGCGCGACGGGCCGCTTGGGGATTCCGCGCTGGCCGAAGGCCAGCGCGGCACCCATCGTGAGCCCCCACGCCGGGCCGCCCGGCGCGAGGCGGCGGAAGACGCCGAGGTCCATCGCGAGCCGCGACGACATCTGCCGCCGCGCGCCGAGTGCGGTGCGCCACACCACCGTCCCGTCGCCGGCGAGCGATTCCTCGGCCGTGACATCGGCGCCGATCAGCAGTTGGCGCAGCGCGAAGGTGTGGTCCGCGGCGACGCCGGCGGACCACCGCGTGGCCTCGCCCGCGTCGAGGACCACAGCGCCCGGCGCGTACGACGCGTTGGCGTGGACGCGGCCCCACCCGAGGGTGCGCGTGGCCGCGCCGCGCAGCGTGGTGATGGCGCGCGACGGCCCGAACGCGCCCGCCGGGACGTGGACGCCGGCGCCGAGCGCCAGCCCCGGCCAGCGGAGCGACTCCGTGTTCAGTTGATGCAGGATCTCGAACTCAATGCCCGCTCCCCCCGTGAGCGTCGACCCGCCGCCGCCCACCGAGTGGATCGGGAACGCGACCTCGAGTTGCGTGCGCGCAAACGCGCCCCACGCGAACGCCGGGGCGATCCCCCACGCCGTCAGTCCCGGCGCGGGACGCTCCACGCGGACCGGCACGAGCTGCAGTTCAAAGGCGCGCCGCTCGACGACGACCGCGTCCTCCACCGTGAGCGGGCGGCCGCGGTCGGTATTGTAGAAGTCGCTCTGTGCGTGGAGCGCTCCGCAGGGAAGCGCGAGGGCCACGAGCGCGAAGCGGCGGGCAAGCATCATCCAGGATATCACGAGTGACCCGGGTGGGGATCGAACCCACGACCTGCGGATTAAAAGTCCGTTGCTCTACCGACTGAGCTACCGGGTCGGGGCGCCGCGAGGAGCGAGCCCCGCGCGGTGGCCTCGACGGAATCTAGTCTCGCCGAAGGGGATGATGGGGCAATCGGCCGGGGAACTTAGCCGCCGAGCGCCGTCCGGCAGAAGGCCTGTCGATGGTGCGGCGTGAGCCCCGCCGACCGCAGCGCCGCGAGGTGCGCGGGCGTCCCGTACCCCGCGTTCCGCTCCCAGGCGTAGGCCGGATACCGTCGCGCGAGGCGCGCCATCAGGCGGTCGCGTACCACCTTCGCCACGATGCTCGCGCACGCGATCGTATAGCAGATGGCATCGCCACCGACGACGGCTTGGTGCGGCACGGCGAGCGTGCGGATCGGCTTCCCGTCCACGAGGACGTGGTCGGGCGCCACGGGCAGCCGCGCGAGCGCGCGCGACATCGCCGCCGCGGTGGCCTGGTAGATGTTGAGCCGCGCGATCTCGCCCACCGAGGAGGCCGCGAGCGAGAGCGCGACGGCCTCCGCGCGGATCCGCCGGGCGAGGCGCTCGCGCTCGGCGGCGACGAGCTGCTTGGAGTCGGTGACCCCGCGGATGGCGCGGCGGTCGCCGGGCATCACGAGGGCGCAGACGACAACGGGGCCCGCGAGGGGGCCCCGTCCGACTTCATCCACACCGGCAATGTGCACCGCCCCGGCGGCGCGCAGCGACTTCTCGATCGCGCTCCAGCCGCCGGCCACGCGAGGGGGTTACGCCTCGGCCGGCTCGCCCGTCACCGGCACCTGCACCCGCACCTTCTTCTCCGCGATGCGCGCGGCCTTGCCGGTCACGTTGCGGAGGTAGTAGAGCTTGGCGCGACGCACGCGGCCACGACGCACGACCTTGATGTCGGCAAGCATCGGGGAGTGCAACGGGAAGATGCGCTCGACGCCCACGCCGTTCGAGATCTTGCGGACCGCGAAGGTCGCGCCGATCCCGGTGCCGCGACGGGCAATGCAGACCCCCTCAAATGCCTGGAGACGCTCCTTCTCCCCTTCCTTCACGCGGACGTTCACGCGAAGCGTGTCGCCGGCGCGGAACGGGGGGACGTCCTTCAGGAATTCCTTCGAGGTTTCGGTGAACGGATTCATAGTGGGACTCCGGGCTGGATGGCGGCCCGTCAAAGGGTCGTGGTGAGCCTTATAAGTTAGTGTGGCATTACGGCTTGTGCAACCGGCCAGATTGTCGACCGAGGTCGTCTGGCATCGCGCGGGAGCTACCCTTCTGACCGCTTCCGCGTCAGTCGCTCGCCCTCGGCCGCCCGCCACTTCTCGATCTCGGCGTGGTTCCCGGAGAGCAGCACGTCCGGCACCTTGTGCCCGCGGTATTCCGCGGGCCGCGTATAGCTCGGCGCCGAGATCCCGCGGTCAAAGAACGAGTCGGTGCGCGCGCTCTCGATGTCGCCCATCGCGCCGGGGAGGAGCCGGACCACCGCGTCGAGCACGGCCAGCGCCGCGGGCTCGCCCCCGGAGAGCACGAAGTCGCCAAGCGAGATCTCCTCGGTGGCGAGATGGTCGGCCACGCGCTGGTCCACGTCCTTGTAGTGGCCGCAGAGGAGCGTCAGCTCGGTGCCGGCGGCAAAACGCTCGGCGTCGGCGTGGGTGAAGACCTTGCCGCGCGGCGAGAGGAGCACAATCGGCCCCTGCGCCCCGACCGATTCGACCGCATCAAAGAAGGGCTGCGGCTTCATCACCATCCCCGGGCCACCGCCAAAGGGGGCGTCGTCCACGGTCTTGTGCCTGTCCGTCGCAAAGGCGCGGAGGTCAATGCAGTGGTACGAGACCAGCCCCGCCTCCGCCGCGCGCTTGGGGATCGAGAGCGAGAGCGGGCCGGCAAAGAACTCCGGGAAGATCGAGATGAGGTTGATCTTCAGCACTGCAGGAGCCGAGGTCGAAGGTTGAAGGGGAAAGGCACTACAGCAGCCCCTCAGGCAACATTACCTCGATTCGCTTCCCGGCGCGGTCCACCGAGCTGACGAACCGGTCCACGAACGGCAGGTTGACGAGTCCGTTCGGGCCTTTGAACTCCAGCAGGATCCCCTGCGGCACCTCATAGAACTCAACCACCGGCCCGAGGTCCTCGCCACTCGCCGCGTCCACCCGCATCATCCCCACGAGCCCGTGCGCAAAGACCGCGCCCTCGGCGGGCTCGGACAGCTCCTCGACCGGCACCAGCAGATGCCGCCCGTTCCAGCGCTCGGCCTCGGTCCGGTCGGTGATCTGCTCAAAGACAATGAGCCAGCCCTCCTTGAAGGGCCGCAGCGCGGTGACCGTGAGCTCCCGCGGCGCGCGCGACGCGGGGTCGAGCCACAGCGCCCCGTCCAGGGTGCCCTGAAAGACACGCGAGCCGGGCGCGAAGATCGCGTCCGGCTCGTCGGTCAACGCTTCCACGACCAGCTCCC
>CAYXQS010000083.1:0-9234 GCA_964466515.1 uncultured Gemmatimonas sp.
GGATCGGCGTCTACGGCGGCAGCTACGGCGGCTTCATCACGCTGATGGCGCTGTTCGACAAGCCGCAGTACTTCGGCGCGGGCGCGGCGCTCCGCTCGGTCACCGACTGGGCGCACTACAACCACGGCTACACCGGCCGCATCCTCAACCTCCCGCAGAACGACACGCTCGCGTACCGCCGCTCCTCGCCGATCTTCTTCGCCGAGGGGCTGAGCGACCCGCTCCTGATCGCGCACGGGATGGTCGACACCAACGTGCAGTTCCAGGACGTGGTGCAGCTCGCGCAGCGCCTCATCGAGCTCGGCAAGACGGGGTGGGAGATGGCGGTCTACCCGGTGGAGGACCACGGCTTCGTGCGCCCGACATCGTGGACGGACGAGTATCGCCGCATCCTCGAGCTCTTTGACGGGACGATCGGCCCGAACGGGAGCAAGGCGCCGCGATGAGGCGGCTGGCGGCGATCCTCCGCCGCATCATCGGCGCGCCGGACTACGGCGCGTACGTCGCGCATTGCCGGGTCCGCCACCCGGAGCGCGAGCCGCTCGGCGAGCGGGAGTTCCTCGCCGAGCGGTGGCGGGCGAAGTACGAAACGCCGGGCGGCCGCTGCTGCTAGGGCCGCACGGCGCCCACGCTCAGATCCAGCGCGCGCCGGCGGCGGGGCGCAGCACGTACCATTCGCTCCTGGGCGAGCGCGCCGCGAACGACTCCGCGTAGAGCTCGCGCCAGCGATCGAGCACCGCGTCGGCGTCGCAGGCATCCGCGATGGCCCAGACCGCGCCACCGAATCCCGCGCCGAAGGCGCTCGCCCCGTGCGCCCCCGCCGCCATCGCCGCGCGCGCAAGGAACATCGTCTCGGGGACCTGGTTGCGGAGCGCGGTCTCGGCGCCCTGCTGCGATTCCACCGCGAGCCGGCCGAGCGCGGCACCGTCGGCGGCGCTGATGGCGGCGAGCGCGCCGGGGACCACGCGCTCCGTCTCGGCGCGGAACTGCGCCAGCCGCGCGAGGATGAGCGGCGCGTCGGGCGAGACGTTCGCCAACTGCGCGAGTCCCTCCACCGCCCCGCCCGACGAGGCGAGCGCCGCCGCGAGCGAGGGATCGCAGCGCCCCTCCGTGCGGTTCCAGGCCGACAGGAGGGAATGCACCAGGTCCGCGGCGCGGTTGTAGTCCGCCTGCGCGCCGCCGGTCTTGGTCGCGCGCACGCCGCTCACGCCCACGAGGATGCTCCACTTCGACGGGAAGGTCGCCTGCCCCACGATCTCCGCGGGGAGATAGCGATACGCCCCCACCATTCCGGCGTCGCTGCAGAGAATCGCCACGTGGTCCTGCGAGCCGCCGCGCGTCCCGACGCCGCGTTCCCCGGCAAACGGTCCGAAGGCCGCGCCCATCTCGATGGCCCCACAGTACTCCGCGAGCGCCAGCCGCGAGCCGAGGTGCGCCTGCCACTCCGGCCGTTCCTCAAGGCCGTTCACCTTGGCGACGGCGAGGGTGAGCATCGTGATGAAGGCGCTGGAGCTCGAGAGCCCGGCGGAACGCGGCAGCGAGCTCGAGGAGACGATCCGGGCGCCCACGGTGAGCGGCGCGAAGTCGCGCGCGAGCCGTCGCGCCACGGCGGCCACATAGGCGCCGCCGTGTACCCCACCCGGACGTGCGTCGCGGCGGAGCGGAATGCGCGCGCGCCGACCCGTCTTGGCGTCCTCCAGGTCGAGCACCGGCCTGTCGAGCGGCTCGACCTCGGCCGTGATCCCCTCGCTGATGGCACAGGTGAGCGAGGTGCCGCCGCCGTAGTCCACGTGCTTGCCGAACAGCTCGACGCGCCCGGGGACGAAGAGCGTGCGCGTGGCCGTCACGGGCGCGGGGGGCGGTCGGCGAGGAGCGCCTCGAGCGCGGCCACGTCCGCGCGCCGCGAGAGGTCCGGCACCGCCACGCGCTCGCGCGCGGCGTGAAACCGCTCGCCGCGCGCCACGGCGAGGCGCACGGCGTCCACCAGCTCCAGCTCCCCGCGCACCGACGGCGTCACCGCCGCACAGTCGGCGAAGATCGCGTCGGTGAACCGCCAGAGGTTCATCGAGACCCACCGCCGAGCCGCGCGCGCGAGCGGGTGGTCCGCCGCGGGTTTCTCCACGAGGTCGCGCAGCGTGTCGTCCGCGGCGAGGTCCAGCAGCGCGAACTGCCGGACCTGGGACTCCGGGAACGCGGCCGCGTCGTATGCCGCGAGGCCGGGCCCGTCGAGCGCCACGAGCGCGGCCACCGAACTGGCCGGGTACAGGTTGTCCGCGTTGCACACCAGGAAGTGCCGCCGCCCGTCATCGCTCCTCGGCGCACCGGCGGGCGCCTCCACCGCATCGCGCGCCGCGAGCAGCGCATCCGCGGTCCCGCGCGCCTCGGCCTGCACCGCGTACCGCACGCGCAACCGCGCGGGCGGCGCGTCGTCGTCGTAGCGACGGCGCACCGCCTCGTCGTCCGGCGCAATCACCAGCACGATGTCGCGCACCCCGCCCTCGGCGAGTTCCGACAGGACGTA
Organism: uncultured Gemmatimonas sp.; assembly: GCA_964466515.1. Classification (GTDB taxonomy): domain Bacteria; phylum Gemmatimonadota; class Gemmatimonadetes; order Gemmatimonadales; family Gemmatimonadaceae; genus Pseudogemmatithrix. The sequence continues at coordinate 2,522 of CAYXQS010000083.1, forward strand.
GTCGAGGAGCGGACGCCCGTGCAGCGGCATCAGCCCCTTCTTCCCGGCCTCGGCGGCCTCGCGCTGCGCATCCGCGAGCGGCGCGCCGTCGTCGGCGCGCAATCGCGAGCCGTGCCCGCGTGCGAGGATGACGGCGAAGGTCGCCCGCATCACCCGTCGGCCGAACGCCAGAACCCCTGCAGAACCCGATACGCACCGAACCCGGATGTCGAGAAGACGATCATCCAGATGCCGAAGAGCTGCGAGTTCCCCGCGAGGTAGCTGCCGGTCCCGAAGAGCGCCGCGTAGACGAAGAGCACGCCGAAGACCCATCCGAGCATCGCCTGCGGGATCGAGTCGCTCGACGCGCTCACGCCGGACGCCGCGCGGATGTCCTTCCACCCCGGGCCGGCCGGCCGCACGAGCGTGTAGAACCTCGCGAGCACGGCAGGGTCGGTGCGCGGCCCCACGAACGCCGCCACCACCCAGACCACCGTCGTCACCGCCACGGTGATCAGCAGCGACACGTGCGCCGGGATCTCCGCGCCCATCCGCCGCGCGACCTCGAAGCCGATGGCCGTGAGAAACGACCCCGCCATCGCCGCGATCTCCGCCGACGCGTTCACGCGCCACCAGTACCAGCGCAGGAGATACAGCAGGCCCGTGCCTGCGCCGATCGAGAGCAGGAGCCGGAAGCCCGCGCCCGCGGTCTCGATGTAGTAGGTGAGTCCCGCGGCGACGACCATCAGCAGCGCCGTGACCACGCGCCCCACCGCCACGTAGTGCCTCTCCGTGGCGTCGGGGGTGATGAAGCGACGGTAGAGGTCGTGGACGAGGTACGACGTCCCCCAGTTGAGATGGGTGACGATCGTCGAGACGTACGCCGCGAGCAGCCCCGCCACCATCAGGCCGAGCCAACCGACCGGAAGGAAGGTCAGCATCGCGGGATACGCGATGTCGTGCCCGATCATCCCCGCCGGCACGTCGGGGAAGGCGCGCGCGATGTCATCCAGCCGCGGAAACACGAGGATCGAGCTGAGCGCGACGATGATCCACGGCCAGGTGCGGAGCCCGTAGTGCGCCACGTTGAAGAAGAGCGTACCGACGAGCGCGTCCTTCTCGCTCCTGGCGGCGAGCATCCGCTGCGCGATGTAGCTGCCGCCGCCCGGCTCCGCGCCCGGATACCAGACCGACCACCACTGCACGGTGAGCGGGAGGATGAGCACCGTGAGCGTGACCGTCCAGTCGGTGAGGTCGGGGAGGAAGGCGTAGGTCTGCGCCGGGAGCTGGGCGAAGAGCCCCGCGAGCCCGCCGACCTCGGGCCGCTGCAGCGCGAACCACGCCGCGGCAAACGACCCCGCCATCGCGATGCCGAACTGGATGAGGTCCGCCACGAGGACGCCCCAGAGGCCGGACACCGCCGCGAAGACGATGTTGAGCGACGCGCAGACCAGGAGCGTCTGCCACATCGGCCAGCCGAGGAGGATGGACGCAATCTTGGCGGCGGCGAGGTTCACCGTCGCCATAATGATGCAGTTGAAGATCAGCCCGAGGTACACGGCGCGGAACCCGCGCACGAAGCTGGCGGCGCGCCCCGAGTAGCGGATCTCATAGAACTCGAGATCGGTCATCGCCCCCGAGCGACGCCACATCCGCGCGTAGAAGAAGACCGTCGCCATCCCGGTGAGGAGGAACGCCCACCAGACCCAGTTCCCCGAGACGCCGCCGGTGCGCACGAGGTCGGTGACGAGGTTCGGCGTGTCGGTGCTGAAGGTCGTCGCAACCATCGAGACGCCGATGAGCCACCACGGCGCGGCGCGCCCCGAGGTGAAGAACTCCGAGGTGTTGGCGCCCGCGCGGCGTGCCAGCAGCAGCGCCGGAATGAACGCAACGGTGAGCGAGAGGGCGACGATGGCCCAGTCGAGTCCGGTCAATCTCATCGGCGCGGACCTCTCCATTCCCCACGGGTGAAATCGGGAAAGCGCATCGGCGCGCTCCCCTGGGCCACGGACATCTGGCTGAGCGGCACCGGCGCGCTCCACGCGGCCGCGTCGTACACGTCGAAGTCGGGCGCGAGGCCCTCGCGCAGGCACTGCACCAGCCGCCACATCATCACGAAGTCCATCCCGCCGTGACCGCCCTTTTTGCGCGCGATCTCGCCGATGTTGGTCCACAGCGGATGCTCGTGCGTGGCCTTCCACGGGTCGATGGGGCCAAAGCGGTGGCCGCCCTCCTGCCCGTCCACATAGATGCGCGGCGGATAGTCCTCGAAGACACCCTTGGTGCCGGCCACGCCGTTGAGGCGGGAGTAGGGGCGCGGACTCGACACATCGTGCTCCAGGCGGATCGTGCGTCCGTTCACCGTGCGGACGAGCGACGTGTTGAGGTCGCCCGTGATGTACTTCTCGCTCCACTTCGGGTCGGTGCGATCCCGGACGGTCGCCTCGCGGTGCAGCGAGAGCCCGCGCTCCTCCGTGCTCATCGACACGAGGTAGTCGAAGCGGTCGCCGGCGTGGATGTCCATATACCACGCCACCGGCCCGAGGCCGTGTGTCGGGTAGAGGTTGCCGTTGATCTTCGTGTGCCAGTCGCGGCGCCAGAGGCCCTCGTCGCGCGTCTCGAAGAGGATGGTGCGCAGGTCGTGGATGTACGCCGCCGCGCCGTGCTGGATCTCGCCGAGCACGCCGTCGTGTACCAGGCGGTTCACCAGCATCTCGTTGTAGCCGTAGTTGCAGTTCTCGAGCTGCAGGCAGTGGCGGCGCGCGGCCTCGCTGGCGTCCACGAGGTCCCAGAGGTCCTTGAGCGTGATGCCGGCGGGGCACTCGGTGGCGCAGTGCTTGCCCGCGCGCAACGCGGCGAGCATTACCGGAACGTGCCACTCCCAGGGCGTGGCGGTATAGACCAGGTCGATGTCGTCGCGCTGGACGAGCTGCTCGAAGCCGTGCTCGCCGTCCGTGTACACCGCCGGCTCGCCCGCGCCCGCGTCGGTCATCATCTTCACCGCGCGTGCGGCGTTCTCCGGGCGGAGGTCGGCGATGGCGGTCACGCGCACGCCGTCAATGGCCAGGACCTCGGAGAGGACCGAGCGGCCGCGGAGGCCCGTGCCGACGATGGCGAGGCGGACGGTCTCGTGGCGTTCGAAGGGGATGCCGCGCATCGTGGCGGCCGTTCGGGGGCGCTCGCCCGCCCCCTGTGGTGCCGTGGCGGTATCGGTGCCCGGGGCAGTTGGATCCGCCTGGGCCGTGCGCGGAATCAGCGCGGCCGCCGTGGCGGCCAGGCCGGTTTTCAGGAGGTCGCGTCGGGTGGGGGACGCCGGTTGGTCGGACATCCCGCAAGTATGCGGAACGGGATGCGCGGACGCGAGGGGTTAGCGACGGTGCGGCATTGACGCGTAGAGCGCCGAGATATTCGCGAGTTCCTGCATCCGTTGTTCGGGGGTCAGCGCACGGATGCGATTGACCTCATCCTGCCAGTCAGCGGGAAGTTCGGTCTGCCCCTCAGCCAATCGGCGAAATGAACTGCGTTTGCGTGAGGTCGTTGGCGGGACCGTCAGGTGCATTTCACCATCGGGGAATCGTGCGAGCACCTCGAGCGTGCCCCCCAACGCCGTGATGTAACTGCGTAGCACGCGGAGCGAAACATCGGCGCGGCTTTCGAGTTTTGAAATGGCTGACTGGGATAGCTGTAGTGCCCCGGCCACCTCTGCCTGGGATCGGTTTCGGGTCTTCCTTAGGCTCTTGAGGTTAGTGAATTTCATACTTTCAAAGAATATTCACTAAACGACTATTGTCAAGTAGCAAAAGGCTATTGCCAATCAATAATGTTGTCATTCGATAATACGACTAGTACTATTATCATTATTAACATTTATTGATAATAGATAACACTGCTATTGTCAGTCGTGATAATAGCACTCAGGAAGACGAGCCAACCGAATGAAGCGATCCACCACAGGACATTACGAAAGCACCGCCGGTGGCGGCGAGGTCGTGCGTGCCTTCGTCCCGGACAGCCTTCCACCGAATCCGCGCATAGATCTCGGCGGGGAGCGCCAGCGTCTCCTGGAGCAAGCCCACTTGGCGTGCGGGCGACTGGACGGCATCGCCGTCCTGCTCCCCGACCCTGACCTATTTCTCTACGCGTACGTCCGCCGCGAGGCCGTGCTGTCCAGCCAAATCGAGGGGACGCAGTCGTCCCTCTCGGACCTGCTGCTGTTCGAGCTGGACGACGCCCCGGGCGCGCCCTTCGATGATGTGGTGGAAGTCTCCAACTACGTCGCCGCGCTGGAGCACGGACTCCAGCGGTTGCGCGGTGGATTCCCGCTCTCGGCGCGGCTGATGCGCGAGCTGCACGAGAAGCTGTTGGCGCGCGGGCGCGGGGCCAGCGCACAGCCGGGGGAGTTCCGCACCTCGCAGAACTGGATTGGCGGTACGCGACCGGGCAATGCGGCGTTCGTCCCGCCCCCGGCGCATCTGGTTGGCGCGTGCGTGGCAGACCTTGAGCGGTTCATCCACGCCACCGATGACGATCTGCCAGCCATTGTCCGAGCGGGGATCGCGCACGTCCAGTTCGAGACCATCCACCCGTTCCTCGACGGCAACGGGCGCGTGGGACGATTGCTGATTGCGTTGATGCTGTTCAGCTCCGGCATCCTCGCCCAGCCGCTGTTGTACTTGAGCCTCTACCTCAAGCAGCATCGGGACGAGTACTACCGTCGGCTCGATGGGGTGCGCGCGGACGGCGACTGGGAGGCGTGGCTGGAGTTCTTCCTGGACGGCGTGGCGCGCACCGCACAGTCGGCGGTGGACACGGCGCATCGGCTGCTCGCGCTCTTCAAGGCCGACGCCGCACGGGTGCAGTCGCTCGGGCGCACGGCGTCGAACACGTTGCGCGTGTTTGACGCGCTGCGCGCACGTCCGCTGGCGACGCCGACGGGCATCGCCCGGCGAACGGGCGTGAGCTATCCGACGGTGCTGCGGGCGCTGGCCGCGCTGGAGAAGCTGGAGATTGTCCGTGAGACCACCGGACGCAAGCGCGAGCGGGTGTTTGCGTACGGGGAGTACCTGGACGTGCTGTCCGAGGGGACGAAGCCGCTCTGAGTCGCTATGGCGCGCGCCGCTTCCGCCTTGGAGCCGGCGGCGCGGCCCCCAACCCCAGCGGGCTCACCATCCGCTCATACAGCCCGAGCAGGTGCTCCGCCCGCTCGCGGTCCGTCCTGAACGGCGTCTTGTGGTAGAGCTTGTCAACCGCGCGGTCCAAGGCGTGGTGCGCCTTGCGGAGCGTGGGCGGCATCACGTCGGGATCGTAGAGATCCGCGAGCGTGGCCTCGGGGTGCTCGGCGCGGGCATCGAGAATGGCCTGGGCGAGAGGTTCGATGTCCTTGAGCGGCGCGGTGCCGCCGAGGGGCAGCGGGAAGGTGTTGTAGACAAGCCCGATGGCGTAGCGATACCGGCTTTCAAGCCGTCCGCCGATGTGCCGCAGCCAGCTCATATGCATTGACGAAGTGAGCAAGCCGAAGAGGCCAAGTGTGGCGTGCTCCATCACACGGACGAGATTGCTCGGAATCGTCGGTGGCTTCAGCCAGCCGATCGGAACGTAGTCGCGGCGCTCGGAACTCACTTCGGGCACGACGAGGAACGGCGAGTCCGGGATGACGTTCACCTGAAACAACGTCGGCGTTTCGGCGAGCTTCCTCGTCGATTCACGCTTGCTCTTCATCCGGAAGGCGCGCACGGCCGCAATCCGCTCCCTTACCATCGGAAGCTGCTTCAGCAGTTCCGGCGCGCTGGTCTGAGCGAAAAGGAGATATCGCTCCCCGCCGTTCAGAAACTCCTCTGACCCAACAAATGGCCGGAAGAGGGTTCTGGAGCCCGGCTCCTTCTTCAGGAATTCGCGCCTCTCATCCGGCGAAAAGATGTAGTTGCCGTCATCGATGGGCTGCGAACCACTCAGCAAACGCGGCAGGCCATTGATTGGCCGCGCAGCTTCCCCCACCACCACGTGCGGATTCTTCAGTTGCGACGCATCAAAGAGATAGGCGCTCAACACCACGTGCGCGCTCTCGTACGGCTCCCCGTTGATGTCCTCATACGAGTAGAGTCGCCGCAGCGTCGGCGTGTGCTCCCGCCGCATCAACCCAATGATCACCACGTGGACGTGCGCCTTGCCGCGCGCGTCACTGCCCCACGCAAACGTGCGGTGCGCAAACGCGATCTCCAGCTTGCACTGGTCGAACAGCACGGGCCACAACTGCGCCACCTGCTCGCCCTGCGTGATGGAGTTGGTCGCCACGAAGCCGATGCCGATCGGCCGTGTGCCGATGTACCGCCCCGCCGAGATGAACCACGCCGCCACGTAGTCCAGCGAGCCGCCGCTGCCGCCCAGGCCTGCGATGCGCCGCACCTGCTGGCGCTGCTCCGGCGTCTGGAACTTGCTGCCAATGAACGGCGGGTTGCCGAGCACATAGCTGCACTTCTCCGGGGCCAGCACCGTTGTCCAATCCATCTCCAACGCGTCGCCGTGGACGATGTGCGGGGACTTCCTCAACGGAATGCGCGCGTACGACTGCCCGAACTCCAGCGACAGCCGGTTGTTCATTATGTGGTCCATCATCCACATCGCCGTCTCGGCAATGCGTGCCGGAAACTCGCCGATCTCGATGCCGTGGAACTGGTCCACGTCCACCACGGAGAGCACATCGGTCTTCAGTTCCATCTGGTCCGGCGAGATCATCC
>CAYXQS010000084.1:0-9153 GCA_964466515.1 uncultured Gemmatimonas sp.
GAGGAGTTCGGCGAGATGCGCGTGGTCGACACGCCCATCACGGAACTCGGCTTCGCCGGCGTCGGCGTGGGCTCGGCGATGGTCGGGCTCCGGCCGATTATCGAGTTTATGACCTGGAACTTCGCGCTCCTCGCGCTCGACCAGGTCGTCAACGCGGCGGCCAAGATGCTCTATATGTCGGGTGGCCAGTATCCGATACCGATCGTCTTCCGCGGACCGAACGGCGCCGCGCTGCAGCTCTCCGCGCAGCATTCGCAGGCGTGGGAGTCGTGGCTCGCGCACATCCCGGGACTCAAGGTCGTTGCGCCGGGCACGCCGTACGACGCCAAGGGACTCCTCAAGGCCGCGATCCGCGACGACAATCCGGTGATCGTGCTCGAGGGCGAGATGCTCTACAACACCAAGGGCGAGGTCCCCGACGGCGAGTACATCGTCCCCATCGGCAAGGCCGACCTCAAGCGCGAGGGCGACCACTGCTCCATCATCACCTCCGGCAAGATGGTGCTCGTGGCGATGAACGCGGCGGACCAGCTCGCCAAGGAAGGGATCCGCGTCGACGTCGTGGACCTCCGCACCATCCGTCCGATGGACGTCGAGGCAATCACGGCCTCGGTGCGGAAGACCAACCGCGCCGTGGTGCTCGAGGAAGGATGGGAGGTCGCAGGGATCGGCGCGCAGGTGGTGGACTACATCCAGCGCGACTGCTTCGACGATCTCGACGCCCCCGTGGTGCGTGTCCACCAGGCCGACGTCCCGATGCCGTACGCGAAGGCGCTCGAAAAGGCCGCCAAGCCCGACCTCGCCAAAACGATCGCCGCCGTCAAGAAGGTGATGTATGTCGACTAAGGTCTTTATGGAGGCGCTGAGCCCCACGATGGAAGAGGGACGCCTCGTGAAGTGGCTGAAGAACGAGGGCGACGCCGTGAAGAGCGGCGAACTCCTCGCCGAGGTCGAGACGGACAAGGCCGTGATGGAGCTCTCCGCCCGCGGCGACGGCGTGCTGCGCAAGCAGATGGTCGCCGAGGGCGACACCGTGGCCGTCGGCGCGCTCGTCGGGATCATCGCGGGCAAGGACGAGGATATCTCGTCGCTGCTGGTCGGCGCGCCGGTCGCAGCGGCAGCGCCCGCGGCGCCCGAAGCTCCGGCTGCTGCGGCCGTTGCCCCCGCAACTCCTGCCACTCCCGCCGCAGCCCCTGCACCCAAGGCGGTGCCCGCGGCGCCGGCCGTGACCGGCCGCGTCCGTACGTCCCCGCTCGCCCGCCGCCTCGCCGGCGAGCAGGGCATCGACCTGGGCACGGTCCAAGGTTCCGGTCCCGCCGGCCGCATCATCAAGCGTGACATCGAGGCCGCGCTCTCCGGCGGTGGAGCCGCAGCCACGGCGCCCGTAGCCAAGCGCGTTGCCGTCGACGGCGCCGAGCACCACGATGAGTCGCTCACGCAAATCCGCAAGACGATTGCGCGCCGGCTCGCCGAGTCCATCGGCCCCATCCCGACGTTCTATCTCACGGCGGAGTTCGATCTCTCCCGCGCCGCCGAAATGCGCGCCGCGGCCGCCGAGCTCGGCGAGGCGTACAAGGTCTCGTTCAACGACATCATCCTGAAGGCCACCGCCATCGCCCTCCAGCAGCATCCGGAGGTCAACGCGCACTGGCTCGGCGACAGGATCCGCTACTTCAGCACCGTGCACCTCGGGATGGCCGTCGCGACCGACGACGGCCTCATCGTGCCGGTGATCTTCAACGCCGAGCAAAAGCCGATGTCGGAGATCAGCGCCGAGGCCAAGGTGTTGGCCAAAAAGGCGCGCGAGCGGAAGCTCAAGCCCGAGGAGTTCACGGGCTCGACGTTCTCCGTCTCGAACCTCGGGATGATGCAGATCGACCAGTTCACGGCAATCATCAACCCGCCCGAGGTCGGCATCCTGGCCATCGGCGCCATCGAGGACAGGGTCGTCGGCGGCGCGGACGGCGGATTCGAGGTCCGCAAGAAGCTCCGCGTGACGATGAGCTGCGACCATCGGGTGGTGGACGGCGCGGTTGGTGCCAAGTTCCTGCAGACGTTGCGTCGCTTGATCGAGAACCCCCTTCTCCTGGTGTTCTAATGGCCACGTTCGATGTGATTTTCGTCGGCGGCGGTCCCGCCGGTTACGTCGGTGCCCTGCGCGCCGCCCAGCTCGGCCTCACCGTCGGCGTCGTGGAGCGCGAAGGCCTCGGCGGCACCTGCGTCCTCTGGGGCTGCATCCCCGCCAAGGCGCTCCTCGAGGCCGCGAGCATCGCGACCAAGGTCGCCAAGGGCGCCGAGTTCGGCGTGAAGGCGGAGAAGGTCACGCTCGACTTCGGCGTCGCAATGAAGCGCTCGCGCGCCGTCTCCACCCAGAACTCCAAGGGCGTCGAGTTCCTCTTCAAGCGCGCCAAGGTCACCTGGCTCAAGGGGACCGGCGCGCTCGGCGCGGGAAAGACCGTCAAGGTCACCACCGCCGACGGGAAGAGCGAGACGCACACCGCGACGAAGGCCGTCGTCATCTCCACCGGGTCGCGCGTGAAGGGGCTGCCGCAGATCGGGCTCGAGCTCAACAAGACGACCGTAATCTCGTCGGACGAGGCGCTCGTCCTCGAGAAGGCGCCCAAGACCATCGCCGTCGTCGGGGCGGGCGCCGTGGGCTGCGAGTTCGCGGACGTCTTCCACGCCTTCGGCGCCAAGGTCACGCTGCTCGAGGCAATGCCGCGTATCCTTCCCGTCGAGGACGAGGATTGCTCGGCCGAGCTCGCCAAGTCGTTCAAGAAGCGTGGGATCGAGGTGCTCACCGGCGCCAAGCTCGGCACGGCAAAGGCGACCAAGGGCGGCGTGACGATTCCCGTCGAGGCGCTCGGCGAGAAGAAGGAAATGAGCTTCGACGTCGTGCTCGTGGCCGCGGGCCGTGCACCGAACGTCGAGATCGTCGGACTTAAGGAGGCCGGCGTGCAGCTCACCGACCGCGGCTTCATCAAGGTCAACGACCGGCTCGAGACGACCGCCAAGGGCATCTATGCCATCGGCGACGTCGCCGGCGCGCCGATGCTCGCGCACAAGGGCCAGCGCGAGGGGCACGTCGTCGCCGACATCATCGCGGGACACAAGCACCACCCCGTGAACTACGGCAACATCCCCAATGCCACGTACTGCCATCCCGAGGTCGCGAGCATCGGCCTCACCGAGGCGCAGTGCAAGGAGAAGGGGCTCAAGTACAAGGTCGGCAAGTTCCCCTTCTCGGCCAACGGGCGCGCGCGCACCAGCGGCGAAACCGAGGGCTTCGTGAAGGTGATCCGCGACGAGAAGTACGGCGAGATCCTCGGCGCGCACATCGTCGGCGCACACGCCACGGAACTCATCCACGAGTTCGCCGTCGCGCGCGAGAACGAGTTCACCGTCGAGGAAATCGATCTCGCGATTCACGCGCACCCGACCTTGAGCGAAGGCATCGCCGAGGCGGTGCTCGACTCGATGGGGAAGATGCTGCACGCGTGAGCGCGCCGCGTCGCGACCGATGAAGGAGTTCCTCGTGGTGGACCTCGGCCTCCGCAGCTATGCGGAGGCCTTGGCGTTCCAGCGGGAGGCGGCCGCGGCGCGGATCGACAGGCGACTCGCGCGGGACGTGCTCCTGTTGGTGGAGCATCCGCCCGTGATCACGCTCGGGCGCTCGACCAAGGCGGGCAACCTCCTCGCGACCAGCGAGCAGCTCCGTGCGCGCGGCGTGGAGCTCTTCGAGGTCGAGCGTGGCGGCGACGTCACCTTCCACGGCCCGGGCCAACTCGTCGGGTACCCGATCGTGGACCTCACCGAGCACACGCAGGACCTGCACTGGTACCTGCGGCAGGTCGAGGAGGTGGTGATTCGCGCGGTGGCGCCGTTCGGGATCGCCGCGGAGCGGAATCCCGGCAAGACCGGCGTCTGGACGCGCGGGCGAAAGCTGGCGAGCATCGGCGTCCACGCGCGGCAGTGGGTGACCTGGCACGGCTTCGCCCTGAACGTGACGACGGACCTGAGCTATTTCGACCTGATGGTGCCGTGCGGGATTGCGGACGTGACGATGACGTCGGTGGAGCGGGAGCTGCTCGGGAACGCGAGCGGTACCTGTCTCGCGCCGACTCCAACGCTCGCCGAGGATGTTCGGCAGGCGACCGTGGCGGCATTCGCGGAGGTCTTCGCCCGTCGCGCCGTGCCAACGCACGAGGCGACGCTGGCCCTGGTTCAGACCAATCGCACGGGACCGGCGTAGCGGGCAACGACCTTGTCGGTGGTCAGGAGCGTCACGCCCTCCACCAAGGCTTGCGCGACCAGCAGGCGGTCAAACGGGTCCTTGTGCAGTGTCGGCAGGTCCGCCACGCGCACCGCGTGATCGGCCGTGACCGGCAACTCCTGGTACTGATGGTCCAGCAGCGCCCGTCGCAGCACGCTCGGCTCGGCCCGAAAGTCCGTGCGCCCCAGCGAGCGCTTGATGGCAACCTCCCAGAGACTCGCCGCACTGAAGAGCAGCTCGTTTGCGGGATCGTGAATCAACGCCTTCGCTTTTCGCGACAGCCGATGGTCGAGTCCCGCGCTCCACAACAGCAGGTGCGTGTCGAGCAGCAACTTCACTGGTCGAGCCCGAACAGCGCCTCGATATCCGCCTGGCCCATCGTATCGAAGTCATCCGGAACCTCGATCTCACCCTTCAGGAATCCCGTGCGCTGCGGCGTCGTGGGCGCATCGACGGCGATGACCTTGACCAGCGGCTTGCCCGCCTTGGCAATGACGAACGAGTCGCCCTTCACGGCCTCGTCAACGAGGCGCGAGAGGTGCGTCTTGGCGGCGTGGATGTTCACGACCTTGCGGGGCATACGGTAAACTAATATCGTTGAACTAACCTTGCAATGTCCACCGAGAGCCATCGCGAGCTGCGGAGGTCGGACCCACGTGAAATATTGCGCGCATACGGCCACCGCCCTCGCGGGCGCACTGCTCCTCGCGGGCACCGCCCCGCCGGCTGGCGCACAGCAGACGCTGCTCGTCGCCGGTATGGAGCTGGTGTACGAATCGAACGGCGCGCAGAACCCGTGGCGCGTGGAGGTCGTGGAGCGCAACGTCGCGCGCGGCGACCGGACGGGGTGCCTGCTGGTGCGCTTTGCGCCGGGGGGCCCGCGCCGCGACGCGGACGAGCGCGTCACGTGCGAGGCCGACGGCACGCTCTACGCGTGGGACTCCACGGCCAAACGGTGGCGGGCCTCGCGTCCGCTGCGCCCCAATGACACGCTGGAACTGCGCAGCGCCACGACGCTCAACCGGTACACAACCGGCGCCGAGCGCGAGGAGACGATCGGGAATCTCCGTGTGCGCGTGGTGGAAACCACCATCGTCACCACCGATACGGCGGGCCGGGTCGTGCGGCGGCTCCGCGAGCGCTACGCCCCGGCACTCGGCACCGCCACGTGGGGCGTCTTTGAGGTGCCCGACGCGTCGGCGGACGGCGGCTGGCGCGTACAGGTGGAGTTTACCCTCATTGCCGTGGAGCTTCGGGATATATTCAGGGGATGAGTCCGGAGCCCATCCGCTATCCGCCGCGCGAGCGGGAGGTGACCGCCAGGCGGACGGTGGACTTTGCCGCCGAGCTCAACGCCGCCCAGCTCGCCGCCGCCACGCACGGCGACGGCCCGCTGCTCATCGTCGCCGGCGCCGGCACCGGAAAGACCCGCACGCTCGTCTATCGCGTCGCCCACCTGATCGAGCGCGGCGTGAGCCCGGACCGCATTCTCCTCCTCACCTTCACGCGCCGCTCGGCCCAGGAGATGCTCGCCCGCGCCGAACGATTGGTGGGCAACGCCAGCCGGTCCGTGCACGGCGGCACCTTCCACGGCACCGCGCACCGGCTGCTCCGCCGCTTCGGCCCCGAGGCCGGCCTCCCGGGCGACTTCACGATCCTCGACCAGGGCGACGCCGAGGACCTGATGTCGCTGTCGCGCACGGCGCTCGGCCTCGCGGACAAGGCCAGGCGATTCCCCAAGAAGGAAACGCTGCACCACGTCTACTCGCGACACGTCAACACCGACATCCCGGTGGGCGCGATCCTCCGCGAGGAGTATCCGCGCTTTGTCGAGTTCGAGGACGACGTCGCGCGCGTGTTTGCGGACTACACGCAGCGGAAGCAGGCGCGCGACCTCGTCGACTACGACGACCTGTTGCTCTACTGGGCGCTCCTGCTCGAATCGGTCCCGGCGCTGGCGGAACGGATCAGCGGGCTCTACTCGCACCTGCTGGTGGACGAATACCAGGACACGAATGTCCTGCAGGCGCGCATCCTCAAGGGGATGTGCCGCACGCACCGCAACATCACGGTGGTCGGCGACGACGCGCAGAGCATCTACGCGTTTCGCGGTGCTACGATCCGCAACATCCTCGACTTCCCGCGCGAGTTCCCGGGCGCGGAGGTCGTCACGCTCGAGCAGAACTACCGCTCCACGCAGCCAATCCTCGACGCCACCAACCTGCTGATCTCGCGCGCCGAGGAACGGTACTCCAAGGAGCTCTTCACGCGCCGCACGGGCGGCGAGAAGCCCTGGCTCGTCACCGCGCAGGACGAGGGACAGCAGACGCGCTTCGTGGTGGACCGGATCCTCGAGCTGCACGAGGAGGGAACCCCGCTGCGTGAGATGGCGGTGCTCTTCCGCGCCGGCTATATGAGCGCGGACCTCGAGATCGAGCTCACGGCGCGCAACATCCCGTTCGACAAGTGGGGCGGGCTCAAGTTCCTCGAGGCCGCACACGTGAAGGACGTGCTTGCCTTCCTGCGCGTGCTGGAGAACCCGCGCGACGAGGTGAGCTGGTATCGCCTGCTGATGCTGATGCCGGGGATCGGCGAGGTGACGGCACGCGGCGCGATCGAGACGATGATCCAGCTCGCGTGGTCGCACGAGTCGTTCGGACGCTTCCGGCCGCCGCCGCGCGCGCGCGCGGCGCACGGGGCACTCGTGCAACTCCTCGCGGACCTCCGCGTGGGGGGCGCCGACGATACGGAAGGACGCGTGGGGCGCGAGATCGTGCGCATCCGCGCGCTGTACGACGACATCCTGCGCGAGCGGTACGACCGCGTGGACCCGCGGCTCAGCGACCTGGACCAACTGCAGACGATTGCCGGCGGCTACCCGGACCGCGCGACCTTCCTCTCCGCCCTCGCGCTCGAGCCGCCCTCCGCCACGAGCGACCTGGGGTTCGGCGGCGGCGACGCCGACGACGACACGCTGATCCTCTCGACGGCGCACAGCGCCAAGGGCCGCGAGTGGGATGCGGTCTTCGTGATCTGGGCGGTCGATGGCTGGTTCCCGATGTCGCGCGCGCTGGGCGACGAGGCGCAGGTCGAGGAGGAGCGTCGCCTGATGTACGTGGCGCTGACCCGCGCGCGGAACCATCTCGCGGTGAGTTACCCGCTCAACGTGTACGACACGCGACGCGGCGCCGACTACGCGCTCGACCAGGTGAGTCGCTTCCTGGACCGCGGGGTGCGGAAGGCCTTCCAGCGCGTCGTGCTCGAGACGGTGAGGGAAGGCGAGGGCACCGAAGGCCCGGCCCCGCCGGCCCCCGAGGTGGATGTGCGGGCGCTGCTCCGGTCTCGGTTCACGCTGCCGGGCAACTGAGCCAAGAAAATCTCACCACGAAGGCACGAAGACGCGAAGGGCTCCCTGCCCCGAACGTGGCGCCGTCGTTCCCCTCAAGTCTTTCTTGAATGGTGAACGACAGCCAATGATCCAGCAGGGAGCCCTCCGTGCCTTCGTGCCTTCGTGGTGCAAGCAGTTACGGCGCCGACCCACGAGCCCGATGCCGCTCGATGAGCATCGCGACTGCCGTTCGGAGATCCCCCTCGCTCTCCGCGAAGGCCCGCTCGAACCCTTCCAGGTCAGTGAGGTAGATCCGCCGCGCCACGAGCGCCGCGTTGTCGAGCCGCACCCGCTCGGCGTACGCGGGGGAGATCGTCCGCAGCCGCGGCGCCATCGAATCCACCAATACCCGTCGCGCCGCACCGTAGATCGAGTCGCGCGCCGCGAGCCGCCGCGCGCGGAGGGAGTCGCCCGCTAGCGACCTGAATGCGGAATCGAGCGACCGGTACAGCCGCGCCCAGTACGCCGCGAGCAATCGGTCGTCCGCCCACCGCGCCACGGACGCCTCGGCGCGGGCCGTATCGCCGCGCGCGCGGAAGAACCACTCCGCGCCCCGCGCGCCCACGAAGTTCGCGAAGCTCTCGTTGAACACCGCGTCGCCCTTGGCGAAGTACCGGTTGTGCGTCAGCTCGTGAATGACCGTGTTCACCAGGTCCACGGAATCCGCGCGGAGCGTGGTCGAAAGCAACGGGTCGTCGAACCACCCGAGCGTACTGAACGCCGACGCCGGCCGCAGATAGGTGTCGTACCCGTCGCGCGCGAGCGCGCGCTCCGCCCGTTCGGCGTCGCCGAGGTCGAAGTACCCCTTGTACGGCACGCGTCCCACGACCGGGAACCACCAGAGCCTGGACTCCAGCGCGTCCTTCGGCGCGCCCGAGAGCACGAGGAGCAGCGTGTCGCGCGCGAGCTGGGTGTACTGGGTGAAGGCGTCCTTGGCGGGGAGCGCAAGCGAGTCCACGGCAAATTGGCGCGCCTCCAGCACCAGCTCCAGCTTGGCGCGCACCTCCGGCGCCACCGTCGAGTCGCGGACGAGCTGGGCGATCGGCTCGCGTCCGCGGAGGATCTTCCCCTCCTCCCACGCCGCGCGCGCGAGGTAGCGCCCGAGGGGCGTCGCCGCCGTCAGGACCACCGCGCCGGCGACCACGGCGAGCAGGATCAGTCCGATTCCGCCGAGCCGCCGCCTGCCCCGCCCTGCCGTCACGCCCGCTGTCAAGGGACCTCCCCTCCGTGCACGCATTGCTGGAAGATGCACCCGTCCCGCACGTTGGCTATCCTTAGGGTGAAATGTCCTTCGTCCACCTCCACTGCCACTCCGAGTACTCGCTCCTCGACGGCGCGAACCGGATCGACGACCTGATCACCCGGGCGCAGGAGTTCGAGCAGCCCGCGCTGGCGATCACGGACCACGGCAACCTGCACGCCGCGTGGGAGTTCCAGGCCAAGGCGCACAAGGCCGGCGTGAAGCCGATCATCGGGATGGAGGCCTACCTGG
>CAYXQS010000085.1:0-8941 GCA_964466515.1 uncultured Gemmatimonas sp.
TGCGACGATCCCCTCGGGCACCGTGGACATCCGCACGGCATCGGCGCCAAGGCGCTCCAGCATCCGCACCTCGGCGGGCGTCTCGTAGGCTGGGCCGAGCAGCCCCGCGTACACGCCGCGCGCGAGCTTGAGCTTCCCGTCCCTTGCGGCGGCATCGAGGAGTTCCTGCAGCCGCGGCGTGTAGGCCGCGCTCATATCGGGGAACCGCACGTCGCTGTCCTCCACCGGCCCGATGAGCGGGTTCCGCCCCTGCAGGTTGAGGTGGTCGGTGATCATCATCAGCGTGCCGGGCGTGAGGTCGCGGCGGATTCCGCCGGCGGCGTTGGACACGAACAGCACGCGCGCGCCGAGCGCGTGGACCACGCGCACCGGAAACGCGGCCGCGTGCGCGCCGTGGCCCTCATACATATGGAACCGGCCCGCGAGCAGGAGCACCTCGCGGCCGCCCAGCGTGCCGCAGATGAGTTCGCCGCGATGTCCCTCGACGGCCGGGGCGTGGAACCCGGGAATTTCCGCGTACGGGATGCGCTTGGCGAGCTTCACGCGCTCGGCGAGGTCGCCGAGTCCGGAGCCGAGGACGATGGCGGCGGCGGGCGCCTGCACGCCGAGGAGGTCGCGCACCGCCTCGGCGGCGGCGCGCGCGGCGACGGCGCCGTGGGCAGGGCTGGCTGCGGTCACGCCACACTCCGGCGAAGAAGGTCGAACTCCCCGTCCACGCGCGCGAGCAGCGCCGCGCGCTCGGCGGGCGGGAGGAAGGCGTTGACAAAGCCGTTGCGCGCGATCGCGCAGAGTTCATCAAGGGAAAAATCGAGATGCCGGGCGGCGAGCGCGTACTCGCTCACGAGGTCGGTGTCGCTCATCAGCCGGTTGTCGGTGTTGATGGAGACCTGCAGGCCGGCCTCGAAGTAGCGGCGCAGCGGATGCGTGTCGTACGACGCCGTGGCGCGCGTCTGCACGTTGCTGGTGAGGCAGCACTCGATGGCGATGCCGCGGTCGCGCGCCTCGGCGAGGAGCGCGGGGTTTTCCTCCAGCCGCGTGCCGTGCCCGATGCGGTGCGCGTGGCAGCGGTGCATCGCGTCGGCCACCGACGCCGCGCCATCGCCCTCGCCCGCGTGGCAGGTACACGGGAGCCCGTGGTCGCGCGCGTGGTCAAAGGCCGCGGCGTGCTGCGAGGCCGGATGCCCCGCCTCGCCCCCCGCGAGGTCGAAGCCGACCACGCCATCGCCCTGGAAGTCGACCGCGAGGCGGGCGAGGGCGAGCGAGGTCGCCGGCGCCCGGTTGCGCAGCGCGCAGATGATCACGCGCGCCGTGATGCCGTACTCCCGCTCGGCGCGGCGCAGGCCGCGCAGCGGCGCCTCCACCGCCTGCGCGAGCGTGAGGCCGCGCTCGACGTTGAGAATCGGCGCGTAGCGGGCCTCGAGATACCGGACCCCCTCGCGCGCGCAGTCCTCGGCGAGTTCATACGCCGTGCGCTCAAGCGACTCCGCCGTCTGCATCACGCTGAGCGTGATGCGAAACCGGTCGAGGTACTCCTCGAGGTCGTGCGCATCGTCCACGCGCATATGGTGGCGCAGCGCCTCGGCGTCGTCCGTGGGCATCGCCACGCGCTGGTCGCGTGCGAGCTCAAGCATCGTGGCCGGCCGGAGCGAGCCGTCGAGGTGGCAATGCAGCTCGGCCTTCGGGAGGCGGCGGAGCAGGTCGCTGGCGAGATGCGGCACTACGGCGCTTCCTCGCGCGCGGCACGGTTACTGATGAGGCGCATCACGTAGCCGCCGGAGAGCGGCGTGTCGGATGGGACCGCGATCCCGCGGCTGTCGGCCACGAGGCGCGATCCGGCGCGGATTTCCTCGGCGGCGGCCGGATCGGCCGCGGCGACGGCGTCGAGCACCGTGCCCCCCGCCGGCACGGTCACGCCAACGCCATTCACGAACACCCGCAACGGCTCGCTCATCGGCCGGCCTCCCGGATGCGCGGCGCCGTGAGCGCCTCGGTCATCACGAGCCGTCCGTTGGGGAGCGCGCGCAGGTACCGCGCCACCGCGTCCAGGTCAATCACGCCGATTTCCTCCACTTGCGCGTCGGCGGAGAGCGAGACGCCATCGCCGCCCGCCGCCAGGAAGTTGGTCATCACCACACGGTATCGCCTGCGGTCGTCGAGGCGCGACCCGTCGGACAGCGTCGCGCGGGTGACGCGGCGCCCGGCAGGTGCCCGACGGTCATACTCAATGACGATCCCGCTGAGATGGTGGCGCACCGAGTTGCCGTCGACGATGCCTTCGAGGTAGCGACGGAGCGCCGCGCCGGTGACACTCACCGCCATCAGGCGGTTCTCAAAGGGCTGCACCTCGTAGAGATCGCCCCAGGTGATGTCGCCGGGCGTGATGGCGGCACGGATGCCGCCGGTGTTCATCACGCCCACATCGCCCCGGCCGGCCGCGCGCTGCGCGTCGGCAATGAGATTGCCGAGCGCGAACTGTGCGCCCTCGCGCGGCCAGGCGACGTCCGTGGTGGCGATCACGGCGGCCACCTTGGCGGCGACGGCCTCGACGGCGGCGGCGACCAGTGCCGCCACCGCGGGATCGCGCGCCACCGAGTCGCTGACCACGGCGCGCACCTCGGGGCGCAGCGCGGGGGCGTTTTCGGTGAGCGGGAGGTCGATGATACCAATGGCGCGTCCGCTGGAGCGCGCCTGCACCACCGGCGTGCCCGCAACGACCGTGCGGATCTCGGAGTGCGTGTGCCCGCTGACAATGGCGTCCACCACGCCGGGGCCGAGCGCACGCGCGAGGGTAACCACCTCCCCGCGGCACTCGTCGGGCGCGTCGCGGTCGCAGAAGGCGCCGGTGTGCGTGACGAGCACCACCCGCTGCGCGCCGCGCGCGCGGAGCGCCGCGGCGTGCCGTCGCACCACCGGCTCCGGCTCGGCAAAGCGGAGATCCGCAACGTGCGTGGCCATCGTGGTGAACGGCGTGGACGGGTCCGCGATGCCCACGACCCCGATCCGCAGCCCATTCACCGTGAGCAGGGTATCGTTGGGGATCCACGGCACGTCGCTGCCGTCCGCGTAGGTGACGTTGGCACCGAGGATGGGTGCGCGGAGCTGCTGCATCCGCGCGCGCAGCGTATCCTGCCCCCAGTCAAACTCGTGGTTGCCGAGCGCGCCCGCGGCGACGCCCATCTCGTGGAGGATGGCGACGACGGGCACGCCGAAGGCGAGGTTGGAGGCCGGCGTGCCCTGGAAGAGATCGCCGCCGTGCAGGACCACCGTGGTGCACACGGGCGCGCACTCGGTCGCCGCGTCCTTGAGCATCGTGGCGACCTCGGCCGCGCCGCCGCGGTTTCCCCAACTGCCGTCGGGACGCCTCTCGAGCGCGCCGTGGAAGTCGTTGATGCTGAGGATGCGCAGCGTGGGCCGCGGCGGCAGCAGCGTCCAGTTGCGGACGAACACCTCCGACGGCTCAATCGTGCCGCGGCGCTGGATCTCCTCCACGATCAGCTCGCGGATCTCGCGCGTGCCCTCGTAGGCCACCGGCGCGCCGCGGAGCATATCGTATCCGCCGCCGCCCGCCGCGCGGTAGCTGTTGACCGCCACGGTGAAGGTGTCGGTGTCCGCGACCTCGCGGCCCGCCTGGGTGAGCGTCGTGATGCGATGCCCCGACGGCCGCGAGAGGTCCATCACATAGTCGAGCCCCGAGAGGAGGTCGTAGTTGTAGCCGGGGATCCCGCGCGCCGGCTCAAAGCCGAGCGTGCCGTCGGCGGCGCGCCCCACGGTCCAGTAGCGGGCGCTCTGCTCGAGGAAGGCGCGGAGCTGCGCGCCCGTGAGCCGCAGCGCCCGCAGCGTGTTCTCGTATGGATAGAGATCCACCGCGCGCTCGACGGTGATCGCGCCCGGATCGAAGCGCGCGGTGGGCGAGAACACCGAGGCGATGCTCAGTTCCGCGCCCGACACCTTCTTCTGCACCTCTTGGATGAGGTCGATGATCGGCGTGTCCATCACGCGCGCCGAATCGGCGCGCCAGGACGAGGTGGTGCTCCCGACGCGCGTGGTGGCGTAGCGCATTGCCCCCTGGTGCGCGCGCTCGACCGCGCGAACGATCTCGCGGTGCTCGGGCCATCCCTTGGCCTGCACCGTCTCGCCGCCCTTGGCCACCACGCGCCACCGGCCGTCCACGCGCTCGAGTGCGACCGTGGCAACGGCCAGGCTCGTGGCCCAGTTCCGCGCCTGCACGGCGAGGACGCCGTTGATCAGGCTGTCGGTCATCTCGCGGTGCGAGTGGCCGATGACCATCACGTCGATTCCCGGAACCTCCTGGGCGACGCGGAACATCGCGTTCTCGGTGGCGACGCCCGTGGCGACGGTGTCGTACGAGGTGAGCTCGCCCAGCCCGGAGTGCGCGACGACCACCACGAGGTCGGCACCCTCGGCGCGCGCGGCGGCGATCTGCGGCGGGATGGCCGCGACGATGTCGTCGACGACCAGCCGTCCCCTGAGGTTGTCGCGGTCCCAGACCATCGAGCCCGGCGTGGTGACGCCGATGATGGCGACCCGCACCCCCGCGCGCGTGACCGTCGTGCGGGCCGCAAAGGCGCGGCCGCCGTCGAGGCGGCGCGTGTTGGCGGCGAGGAAGGGGAAGCGCGCGCGGGAGCGCGCGCGGTCGAGATGGTCGAGCCCATAGTTGAACTCGTGGTTCCCCACCGCCGCCGCGTCGTACTGCATCGCGTTCATCGCGGCAATCACCGGGCTCGGCGCGAGCGAATCCACCCGGCCGGCGACGTAGGTCATCGCGTTGCCCTGCAGGAGGTCGCCGGCATCGACGAGGACCACGCGGCCGCGCGCGGCGCGGCGGAGCGAGTCCACGATGGTGGCCACGCGCGAGAGGCCGCGGAGCGAGTCGGGACGGCCGGTCGAGTAGTCCCAGGCCCGGAGGCGGCCGTGGACATCGGTGGTGGCGGCGATCTTGAGCTCGACGCGCTCCTGCGCGCGGAGTGCCGCGGGGACGGCCAGGGCGCCGGCGGCCGCGAGGAGGAGCGCGGCATTGCGGATCGGGGGGGGAGCCATCCACTAAGGATATCGCCCCACCGGCTGCCACGGGGAGGGCGCGCCTCAGTTGACGGGCCGCACGCCACCCACCAACGTTCGATATCCCTCACGTCGCCCGATACAGTACCGTGACAGCCTTGACGCTTCACGACCACGCCATTGCCGGGCAGATTACAGGCGTGAGTTCCCCCACCGCCGACCGACGATGCGCCCATTGATCATCGGGATTGCCGGCGGCAGCGGCTCCGGCAAGTCCACGGTGGCCCGCCGGATCGCCGAGGCGCTCGGCCAGACGCACGTGGCGTTCCTCGATATGGACGCCTACTACCGCGACTTCCCCGAGATGCCGTTCGAGGAGCGCCGGCAGCTCAACTTCGACCATCCGGACGCCTTTGACCTCGACCTCCTCGCCGCGCACCTCGACCAACTGAGCGTCGGCAAGGCCATCGACAAGCCGGCGTACGACTTCGTCACCCATCTGCGCAAGACGACCACCGAGCCGATCGCGCCCGCCGACATCATCGTCGTGGACGGGATCCTCCTCCTCGTGGACGAGCGGATCCGCTCGCGCTGCGCGGTGAAGGTCTTCGTGGACACGGACGCGGACACGCGGCTCATCCGCCGCATCCGGCGCGATATGACCGTCCGCGGCCGCCCGCTCGACGAGATCCTCGACCAATACCTCACCACCGTGCAGCCGATGCACCTGCAGTTTGTCGAGCCGAGCAAGCGCTACGCCGACATCATCATCCCGCGCGGCGGCGAGAATACCGTCGCCATCGACCTCCTCGTGGCCTCGGTCACGCGGCGGCTCGACGAGATTCCCGCGTGAGCACGCGCACCGCGGACGCCGAGCGCATCCTCGTCGTCGACGACGAGCCGGACATCGTCGCCCTGGTCGTCTATCACCTGGCCAAGGCGGGATACCGCGTCTCGTCCGCCTCGTCGGGCCCCGACGCGCTCGCCCTCGCCAAGCGCGACCGGCCGGCGCTCGTGGTGCTCGACCTGATGCTGCCGGGAATGTCGGGGTTCGAGGTCCTCACCAAGCTCCGCGACGACGACTCGACGGCCAGCCTCGCCGTGCTGATGCTCACCGCGCGCAAGGACGAGCCCGACCGCATCAAGGGGCTCGAGCTCGGCGCCGACGACTATCTCACCAAGCCCTTCTCCCCGCAGGAGCTGGTGCTCCGCGTGGGCGCGATCCTCCGCCGCGTGGCGGGGAACGCCGAGCAGGCCGAGGTGATCGAGGCCGGACCGATCCGGATTGACCGCACGGCCCACCGCGTGACGGTGAACAGGCACGAGGTGGAACTCACGCCGACGGAGTTCAAGCTGCTGCTGACGCTGGCGGAGCGGCGCGGGCGCGTGCAGGCGCGCGCGCACCTCCTCGAGACGGTCTGGGATGCCGCGCCGGACATCCAGACGCGCACCGTCGATATGCACGTCCAGCGCCTGCGCACCAAGCTCCATCCCGCGGGCGACCTGATCGAGACGGTGCGCGGCTTCGGCTACCGGCTCAAGGCGCCGCACGCGAAGTCCGGGTGAGGCTCGCCCAGCGCCTCCTGCTCGGCGCGCTCGTCGTCGTCGGGTTCCTGGCCGTCCTCATCGTGACCGTGGTGGACCGGCAACTCCACTCGCGGCTGCGCGAGGACGCGGCGAGCTTCCTCTCGCGCGAGGCCGAGCTGGCGGGCGTGCTCTGGCGTCGCGACACCACCGCCTACCCCGACTCGCTCGCGGACCGGATGGGCGATGCCCTGCAGCGGCGCGTGACCCTCGTGGGGCCGGACGGCGTGGTGCTCGGCGATTCGGAGTTTGACGGCGAAGGGCTCGCCGCGCTCCAGAACCACCTCACGCGCCCGGAGATCGCGCAGGCGCTCGCCACCGGATTGCCGGGAAGCACGGTGCGCCCGTCGCCCTCCACCGGGGAGGAAGAGATGTACGTGGCGGTGGTGGTCGAGGGACGCGGCGTGGCGCGCGTCTCCTTCCCCACGCGGCGGCTCGACGTCCTGAGCGGGGCCGCGCGCCGCGACGTGCTCACCGCGTCGACGCTCGCCCTCCTCGGCGCGCTGGTCATTGCGTGGCTCTTCTCGCGCAGCGTGTCGCGCCCCATCGAGGAGCTCCGCGATGTCGCGCAGGCGCTCGCGGACGGCGACCTCGACCGCCGCCCGCTGATGCGCGCCCCGGGGGAGGTGGGCGACCTCGCCGACGCATTGCGACGGCTCGCCGAGCAGCTCTCCGCACGCCTCCACGCGCTGGAGGCCGACGAGACGCTGCTGGTGCAGCTCACGGAATCGCTCAACGAGGGCGTGATTGCGGTGGACACGACGCGCACGGTCGTGCGCATCAATGAGACCGCGCGCCGCCTCCTCGGCGCGCGGTCCCCACTGCCCTTCCCGCTCGACGAGCTGCCGCGCGACGTGGCGCTGCGCGACGCGCTGGAGGACGCCTTCGACGGCGGGACCACCGAGGGGGCCGAGCTCGTGATCTCGGGACGCACGCTCAACGTGACGGCGCGGCCGCTGGCGGGCGGCGGCGCGGTGCTCGCGCTCTTTGACCTCACCCGCGTGCGGCGCCTCGAGGCCGTGCGCCGCGACTTCGTCGCCAACGTCTCGCACGAGCTGCGCACGCCGCTCACCATCGTCGGCGGCTTTGCGGAGACACTCGCCGAGGGGGACGTGCCCTCGGACGCGCAGAGGCAGTTCGCCGAGCGCATCCTGAGCAACACGCGCCGGATGCAGCGCATCGTGGATGACCTGCTCGACCTCTCGCGCATCGAGTCGGGCGGGTGGGTGCCGAACCCGCAGCGCATTGACCTGACGGCGATGACCAACGACGTCTTTGCCGCCGCGCGCGACGCGGCGACCGCCAAGGGGCTCACCCTGGCCTCCGCGATCCCCCCGGAGGCGAGCACCGTCCACGCCGACGCCACGGCGCTCCGGCAGATCCTCGGGAATCTCGTGGACAACGCCGTCCGCCACACCGCGGCGGGCGAGGTGACGCTCTTTGCGGAGCCGCACGAGCGCGGGGTGCTGGTGGGCGTCCGCGATACCGGCGTGGGGATTCCGGCCGAGCACCTCCCGCGCATCTTCGAGCGCTTCTACCGCGTGGACCCGGGGCGCTCGCGCGAGCAAGGCGGGACGGGGCTCGGCCTGGCCATCGTGAAGCATCTGGTCGAGGCCCACGGCGGACGCGTGCGCGCCAGCTCCGAGGTCGGGACCGGGAGCGTGATTACGGCGCTCTTCCCGAAGGTCCGGGCGTAGCGGACCGGGGGCTCCACCGAGGGGCCCGTTACACGTTCGTTGCACGTCCGTGGGAAGCCCGGTACGGGGAGAACGGAAGTTTGAGGCGTTGGAACAGGGGCCAACCCGTTCCGGCACTGAACCTTCCGACCTCCTCACGAGACGCCCAATGCGCCTTGTTCCGATTCTCGCCGCTGTTCTTGCCATTACTCCCTTCGTAACGATCCAGGCCCAGGCCCCCACGGCCGGCCGGATTGTCGGTCGCGTCATCGACGCATCCACCGGCGCCGGACTTTCGGACGCCGGGGTGCAGGTGGTCGGGACCCCGCTCGGCACGATGTCGGGCGTTGACGGTCGCTTCCAGGTCAACGCAGTCCCCGCCGGCACCGTGACGCTCGTCGTCCGGCGCATTGGCTTTGCCCCCAAGACCGTCACGGGAATCTTCCTCGAGGCGGGCGCCACGGTGGAGCAGGACGTGACGCTCACGCCCGCGAACGTGCAGCTGTCGGCGCAGGTGGTGACCGCCGACGCCGAACGCGGCACGGTGAACGAAGCGCTCGACGCCCAGCGCAACGCGGTGGGGATCGTGAGTGCCGTGACCGCCGAGCAGATGGCCAAGAGCCCGGACGGCGACGCGGCCAAGGCCATCCAGCGCGTGAGCG
>CAYXQS010000086.1:0-8909 GCA_964466515.1 uncultured Gemmatimonas sp.
GGCGCGACCGGGAATGTGGCGACGGAGCTCGTGCTACAGCTGGTTGCGTCGCGCGAAGGGGCAGCCGCCGAGCCCGGCGGCCGACGAATCGAAGCTCCGGATCCCGAGTTCCAGGCACGCATCGATATTCGCGAGCGCGCGGCCGTAGGTATCGTGAAAGTGTCCGTTGACCTGCGCGGGCGCGAGATGCGCGAAGACCGCCTCCATCACGTGGCGCGTGCCGTCGGGGTATCCGATGCCGATGGTGTCCGCCACGGAACATTCGTCGACGCCGAGCGCCGCCATCTCCTTCGCCACGCGCGCCACGGCAGCGGGCGCAATCTCCCCTTCGTAGGGACAGCCGAGCGCACAGGAAATCGTGCCGCGCACGGAAATCCCGGCGGCCTTCGCCGCCTCGACCACCGGACGGAACCGTTCAATCGACTGGGCGATCGAGCAGTTGATGTTCCTCCGCGAGAAGGTCTCGCTCGCGGACCCGAACACCACGATCCCATTGGCGCGTGCGGCGACGGCGCGCTCGTAGCCCTTGAGGTTGGGGACGAGCACGGTATAGCGCACGCCCGGGCGGCGCGTGATCCCCGCCATCACCTCGGCAGCGTCCGCAAGCTGGGGAATGGCCTTGGGCGACACAAACGAGCTGACCTCGATGGTCGGGAACCCGGCCGCGCTGAGCTTGTCGACAAGCGCGATCTTCACCGCCGCACTCAGCAGCGCCTTTTCATTCTGCAGGCCGTCGCGGGGCGAGACCTCGACGATGGTAACGCGGTCGGTGGCGGAGGGCGGGAGCAAAGTGGTCGGGTCGCGGATTGGTAGTCCAGTGAAGCATAATGCGCACGGCGCCTTTCCGGACACCACAATGACCGACTATCAAATCCCCGCCGGCACGGGCATCGGACACGTACACCTGAAGGTCGCGGACCTCGACCGCGCGCTCGCCTTCTGGCAGGGCGTGCTCGGGTTCGAGCTGCAGCAGCGCTACGGCCCGCAGGCCGCGTTTGTCTCCGCCGGGGGCTACCACCACCACATCGGGCTCAACACCTGGGAGAGCGCGGGCGGTCCGCCGGCCCCGCGCGGCACCACGGGGCTCTATCACGTGGCCATTCTCTATCCCACGCGCCGCGACCTCGCGGTCGCGGCGCAGCGCCTCATTGACGCCAACGTCCCGATTACCGGCGCGTCCGACCACGGCGTGAGCGAGGCAATCTATCTCAATGACCCCGACGGCAACGGCGTCGAGATCTATTGGGATCGGCCGCGGGCGGAGTGGCCGCGCGATGCCAAGGGCGACATCGCGATGACGACCCACCGGCTCGACCTGCACGAGCTCCTCGCGCTCGCCGAGTGACCGCAACGACCCCGGCGCGCTGGCGCCAGCTCGCGCCGGGATTCGTCACCCGTTTCGCTCCGGCGCCGACGGGGCATCTGCACCTCGGGCACGTCGTGAATGCGGTCTGGGTGTGGGGGATCGCGCGCGCCTTCGGCGGCCGCGTGCTCCTGCGTCTCGAGGATCACGACCGCGGGCGCTGTCGCCCCGAGTACGAGCGGTCGATCCTCGACGACCTCGACTGGCTCGGCCTCGTCCCGGACGGCGCGACGACCGCCGACTTCCGCGCCGGCACGCACCCGCAGCGACAGAGCGATGGCGTTGTGCGCCACGCGTCACGCCTCGCCGCGCTCGACGCGCAGGGGCTCGTCTATGCGTGCGGCTGTTCGCGTGCGGAGATCGCGCGCGCAACGGGCGCGACCGAGCTGCGCTATCCCGGCACCTGTCGCGACCGCGCACTCCCGCCGGACTCCACGCCGGCCCGGCGGGTGCGGTTTGGCAACACGCCGCCCGAGACGTTCGACGACCTGCGGCTCGGCCCACAGTCGCAGGACCCCGCCACGCAGTGCGGCGACCTCCTCGCACGCGACCGGAATGGAAACTTCACGTATCAGTTTGCCGTGGTCGTCGACGATCACGGGCAGGGCGTGGACCTCGTCATTCGCGGCGAGGACCTCCTCGCGTCCACCGGTCGGCAGATCCGGCTCGCGCGCCTGCTTGGCCGCGCGGAGCCGCCGCGCTTCCTCCACCACCCGCTCGTCACGCACTCGGACGGCCGGAAGCTGAGCAAGTCGTCCGGCGATACGGGCATCCGCGAGCTCCGCGCCAGGGGCCACACGAGCGACCAAGTCCTCGGCCGCGCCGCACGGCTCGGCGGGCTCGCGCACGACGGCACGCCGCTGACCCCTCCGCAGCTCGCGGCCCTGTTCCACTGAGCATCGCGGGGACAGATTCCCCGCGTGACCGTCCCCTTTTTCGCGCTTCTCGCCTTCCTCGCCCTCCAGTTGGCGATCGGCGTCTACGTCTCCAAGCGGATCGCCAGCGAAGCGGACTATCTCCTCGGCGGCCGCCGCCTCGGCTACACCCTCACCACCTTCTCGATCTTCGCCACCTGGTTCGGCGCGGAGACGATCATCGGCTCGTCAGGCGCGGTCTACGAGACCGGCCTCTCGCTCGCCTCCGCCGAGCCGTTCGGCTACGGGCTCTGCCTGGTGTTGATGGGCGCCTTTCTCGCCCGCCCGCTCTGGACGCGCGGGCTCACCACCCTCGCCGACCTCTACCGCCAGCGATTCGGCGGGCGCGTCGAGCGCCTGGCCGCCATCATCCTCATCCCGAGCTCGGTGCTCTGGGCCGCCGCACAGATCCGCGCCTTCGGCCAGGTCATCGCCACCGCGAGCACCTTTCCGGTGGACATCGCCATCGTGGGCGCGTCGCTCTTCGTGATCGGGTACACCGCGTTTGGCGGGCTGTTGGCGGACGCCATCACCGACGTCCTGCAAGGCGCGCTCCTGACCGTGGCGCTCGTCGTGATGCTGATCGCGATCGTGGTCGCCGTGGGCGGCCCGGCCGAGGCAATGACGGTCGTGCGCACGAGCGGGCGCGTGACGCTCCTCCCGCGCGAGGCGGGGCCGTGGATCGAGCTCGTGGAGGCGTGGGCAATCCCGATCTGCGGCTCGCTGATGGCCACCGAGGTCATCAGCCGCGTGATTGCCGCGCGCTCGGGGGAGGTCGCCCAGCGCTCATCGCTCGCGGCGGGCGCAATGTACCTCGCGGTCGGCAGCATCCCGGTACTCATCGCGATACTCGGCGCCCCGCTGGTGCCGGGGCTCGAGCACGCGGAGCAACTGCTACCGGCCATTGCACACGACGTCCTGCCAACCGCGATGTTCGCCGTCTTCGCCGGTGCGCTCGTCTCGGCGATCCTCTCGACAGTCGACTCGACGCTTCTCGTGGCGTCCGGGCTCTTTTCGCACAACCTGCTGATTCCCTTCCTGCACGTCACTGACGAGGCGCAGAAGGTGCGAATCGCGCGCGCGGGCGTGTTGCTCTTCGGACTCACGGCCACGGCGCTCGCGCTCAACACCTCGGGCGTGCTCGCGCTCGTCGAGCAGGCATCGGCGTTCGGGAGCGCAGGCGTGCTGGTGACCTCGCTCTGCGCGCTCTTCACCGACTGGGGCTCGGCGCGGACCGCGGCGCTGACGCTGCTCGGCGGGCTCACCGTGTACATCGGCGCACTCGTCGCCGGGACCGCAGCGCCCTTCCTGGCGTCGCTCGCCGCCTCACTCATCATCTGGGGGATTGGATGCGCCACGGACTCCGCCGCGTCCTGATCGGCGCCGCCTTCCTGATGGCCACCTCGGCCATCGGGCCGGGGTTCCTCACGCAGACCGCCGTCTT
This sequence comes from uncultured Gemmatimonas sp., assembly GCA_964466515.1. Taxonomy (GTDB): domain Bacteria; phylum Gemmatimonadota; class Gemmatimonadetes; order Gemmatimonadales; family Gemmatimonadaceae; genus Pseudogemmatithrix. The sequence goes on from CAYXQS010000086.1 coordinate 3,722, forward strand.
CACCGAACGGCTTGGCGCAAGCTTCGGCTTCGCCATCCTCGTCAGCGTCGCCATCGACCTGGTCGCGCAACTCAACGTCTGGCGCGTGATTGCGGTGAGCGGGCGCCGCGCGCCGGCCATCGCCGACGACGTCGCGCCCGGGCTTGGCACGCTGCTCGCCGTGCTCGTGGCACTCGGCGGGCTCGCCTTCAACGTCGGCAACGTCGCCGGCGCGGGACTCGGGCTGCAAGTGGTGTTCGGGCTCCCCGTGGCCGCGGGCGCCGTGATCAGCGCAGCCATCGGCATCGCGATCTTCCTCGTGAAGGAGGCGGGTCGTGCGATGGACCGCTTCGCCATCGTCCTCGGCTTCGTGCTCGTCGGCATCACCTGGTACGTCGCCGTCGCCTCGTCACCGCCCCTCGGCGAGGCCATCCAGCGGACCTTCGCCCCCGAGCGGGTCGACCTGTTGGCGATCGTGACGATTGTCGGCGGCACCGTGGGGGGATACATCACGTTCGCCGGTGCGCACCGACTGGTGGATGCCGGCGTGCAGGGCATCGACTCGCTCGCACAGGTCACGCGTTCCGCGCTCCTCGCCATCGGCATCGCGTCGTTGATGCGCGTCGTGCTCTTCCTCGCGGCGCTCGGCGTGGTGCGCCAGGGCTTCGTGCTCGACCCCGCGAACCCGCCCGCAAGCGTCTTCCGCCACGCCACCGGGGAGATCGGCTTCCGGCTCTTCGGCGTGGTGATGTGGGCCGCCGCCATCACGAGCGTGGTGGGCGCGGCGTACACCTCCGTCTCGTTCCTGCGCGGGCTCCACGGCGCGCTCGACCGGCATTGGCCGCGCCTCGTGGTGGTGTTCATCTCGCTCTCCGCGGCAATCTACGTGCTGATCGGCCGCCCCGTGCGCACGCTGATCCTCGTCGGCGCGCTCAATGGCCTCATCCTCCCGCTCGCGCTCGGCACGATGCTCCTCGCCGCGCACCGACAGCGCGTGGTGGGCGCGTACCGGCACCCGCGCTGGCTCACGGCCAGCGGGATCGTCGTGGCGCTCGCGATGGCGGCCGCCGGGGGCTACGTCCTCTGGCGCGAGCTCCCCGCGCTGGCGCGGTGAACGGCACGCTGTAGCTTCCGACAACCCATTCCGGAGCCTGAGATGGCGGTCTCTCGTCGCGCGTTCGTCCGTGCCCTCGGTGTCGGTGGTGCCGGCGCCCTCACGTTGCCGAGTTGGGTCGGTGCCCGCGGACTCGAGGCCGCGAGTGCGGAGGGCGTGCCGCTCGCCGCGCAGGGGGGCACCCTCCGCCTGCACTCCAACGAGAACCCCAACGGCCCCGTGCCCGCCGCAATCCGCGCAATGACCGCGGCATTCCATACGGCCGCGCATTATCCGGCGAGCACCGAGCGCACGCTGCGCGACGCGATCGCCGCCGCCAACGGCCTTCGTGCCGACCAAGTGATGCTCGGGTCGGGGTCGGGCGAGATCCTGCGCATTGCGGTGCAGGCCTTCTGCTCGCCGACGCGCCATCTCGTGACGGCGGCGCCGAGCTTTGAGACGCCGGCCGCGTACGCGCGCACCCTCGGCCTCCCCGTGCGCGAGGTTCCGCTCACGTCCGACCTCGCCATCGACCTCGACCGGATGGTGCGCGAGGCACGCGGCGCGGGCCTCGTCTTCTTCTGCAATCCCAACAACCCCACCGGGCACGTCCACTCCAGGGAGCGGGTCGATGCCTTCCTCCGCGCGGTGCTCGCGGCGGACCCCGAGGTGGTGGTGCTGGTGGACGAGGCGTACCACGAGTTTGTGGACGACCCGACCTACGCAACGACGCTGCCGCTGATCGAGACGCAGCCGCGGATCTTCATCTCGCGCACCTTCTCCAAGATCTACGGGCTCGCCGGGATGCGCGTGGGGTACGCCTTTGGGCAGCCGGCGACGCTTGCCCGGATGGAGCGGCTGCGGCTCTCCAACGGCGTCGGCGCGCTCGCCCAGGCCGCGGCCATCGCCTCGCTCGGCGAGCCCGCACAGATGCGGCGCGAACAGGAACTCAATCGCGAGACACGCGCCTTCACCGCGAAGTGGTTCGCGGACGCCGGATACCGCGTGATCCCGTCGCAGGCCAACTTCGTCCTCGTCGACATCCGTCGCGACAGCCGTGCCTTCCGGGACACCTGCCAGCAACAGGGCGTGAGCGTGGGACGCCCCTTCCCGCCGCTCACCAACCATTCGCGCATCTCGATCGGAACGATGGCCGAGATGCGGCAGGCGGTCGACGTCTTCCGGCGCGTCCTGGCCTGACGATGCGCTGGGACCGCCCGCCGATGCTGGAGGCCGTCGTCTCCCTCCCGGCGTGGGTGGCGGAGTCGGTGGATTTCACCAACCCCTATGAGACCGACGAGGCGCGGATGCGCCTCGCCATCCAGCTCGCGCGAGAGAACGTCGAGCGCGGCACCGGCGGCCCCTTCGGCGCGGCGGTCTTCGAGCGCGACACCGGCCAGCTCATCAGCGTCGGCGTCAACTCCGTCGTGCGACTCAATAACTGCACGCTGCACGCGGAGATGGTCGCCTTCCAGCTCGCGCAGAAGCGGGTGGCGTCGTACACGCTCGGCGCGGAGGGGCATCCGGCGCACGTCCTCTTCACCAGCGCCGAGCCCTGCGCGATGTGCCTCGGCGCCACGCTCTGGAGCGGCGTCTGCCGCGTGGTGATCGCCGCGTCGCGCGAGGACGCGCTCGCCATCGGCTTCGACGAGGGCCCCGTCTTCGCGGAGTCGTTCGCGTACCTGCGTGCGCGCGGGGTGGAGATCGTCGAGGGCGTGCTACGCGCCGAGGGGCGCGCGGTGCTCGAGCGCTACCGCGAGATCGGCGGCCCGCTCTATAACGGCTGAATCGCCGTCGCCACCGCCAGCCGCGCGCCGTTCCGTTCCACGATCTGCAGGATCCCCAGGAGATGCGCTTCGCGCGTCGCGCGGAATTCGTCCACGGCGGTGGTCTCGACCCAACAGAACACCTCAAGGTCGAGCGACGCGAGGCTGAGCTCGAGGAGCCGCACCACCACGCGGTTGGGCCAGGTGAGCGTGTGCGCACGCAGCATCCCCTCGATCTCGTCGCGGATGCGCTGGACCGTCGCCGCCGGCGTTCCGTGCCCGAGCCGGATGATGGTGCGGAAGCGGATCCGTTCGCGTGCGTCGAAGTTCTCCGACCGCGACTCCGCGAGCTGCCCGTTGGGGATCGTGACGAGGGTGCGGTCCATCGTGCGAAAGCGCGTCGAGCGCAGGCCGATCGCCTCGACCGTCCCCTCGATCCCGTCCACCATCACCCAGTCGCCCACACGGAACGGCTGGTCGACCCCGATGGACACCGAGCCAAAGAAGTGCTCGAGCGACTTCTGCGCGCCCAGCGCCACGGCGATGCCGCCGATCCCCAGGCCCGCGAGGATCGTCGCCACCGGGTAGCCGAAGGCCGAGATGATCGTGAGCACGGCGGCGGCGATGACCAGCACCCGCGCGATCCGGGACACCAGCGGCACCACGGAGCGCAGCGCCGGGTGCGTGTGGCCGAGCTTGGACGTCGGGAGTCCGTCCTCGATGGTCCGGATGGCGCGCAACAGCACCCAGAAGATCGCGATGATGGCGAGCGACTTCTGGGCCACCACGACCACGCCGACCGCTGCGGGGCCAAGCTCGATCCACGGCAGGAGCGCCCGCGAGAAGCCGACCGAGAGGGCGAGGATGACCGGTTGCCGCGCCGCCGCGATCAGGGCGTCGTCGAACGCGGTGTCGGTGCGGCGCGCGACCCGCAGGGCCAGCCAGCGGGCCGGTCGGTCGAGGAGGATCCCCAGCCCAAACGACACGGGGATGAGGGCCACGAGTGCCGCCCACTGCCACGCTTCGATCCCGAACGGGCCGACCGTGTGGAGGGCGTCGGGGAGGTGCTCGGAGAGACGGAAGCCTTGCATACCACATAGTCGGCGCGCGGCGCTCCCACGGCAAGGCGTCCCTGAAGGAGAATGCCCAATCACCGATTGGCCCCTGCCCCGAGTATCTTCCGGTATCCCCTTTTCGCCAACCGTGACGATGACCGCCGCCAACGCCCCGCACCTCGCCGACCCGGACAAGAACCCCTCCTTCACCCGGGGCATCTTCCAGGGCGAGATCCTTGAGGATCTGGTCTTCCCCTTCCCGGTGCCGAGCAAGGAAGAGAAGGAGTCGCTGGCGGCGATCCTCGACGCGTTCCGCAGTTGGGCGGCGGACACGCTGGACCCGGCGCAGATCGACCACGACGGCAAGTTCCCGGACGCCGTCCGCCAGGGGATGGCCGAGCTCGGGCTGATGGGGCTCAACATCCCCGAGGCGTACGGCGGCTTTGGCGCCTCCGCGATGACCTTCAACCGCATCTTCGGCGAGGTCGGCGCGCACGACGCGGCCCTCGCCGTCTACTTCGGCGCGCACCAGAGCATCGGCATCAAGGGCATCATTCTCTTCGGCACGGAAGAGCAGAAGCAGCGTTGGCTCCCCCGCTGCGCGAGCGGCGAGCTCATCGGGGCCTTCTGCCTCACGGAACCGGGGTCGGGCTCCGACGCGCAGGCGATGCTCACCACCGCCACGCCCGACGCCGACGGCGCCACCTATGTGCTCAACGGCACCAAGATCTGGATCTCCAACGCCGGCTATGCGGGCGTGATGACCGTCTTTGCCAAGGTCCCGGTGATGAAGGACGGGAAGCTCAAGCAGCGCGTGACGGCGTTCATCGTGGACGCGCACGCGCCGGGCATCTCCCTCGGCAAGATCGAGGAGAAGATGGGGATCAAGGGAAGCGACACGCGCTCGGTGACGTTCGAGAACGTGAAGGTCCCCGCGGCCGATATGCTCGGCGAGGTCGGGCACGGCTTCAAGATCGCGCTCGAGATCCTCAACTCCGGCCGCCTCGGACTGGCTGCGGGCTCCGCGCGCGGCACGCGCCGGATGATGAAGCTCGCCATCGAGTACGCCAAGCAGCGCGAGCAGTTCGGGAAGCCGATCGGTTCCTTTGAGATGATCCAGCGCAAGATCGCGGCGGCCGCGGCCGACTGCTACGCCGCCGACGCCGGATGGATGCTCTGCTCCGCGATGGTGGACCGCGGCGGCGTGGACTTCTCGCTCGAGACCGCCGCGTGCAAGATCTTCGCCTCCGAGCTCGCGTTCCGCACCGCCAACGACGCGCTGCAGATCCACGGCG
>CAYXQS010000087.1:0-8873 GCA_964466515.1 uncultured Gemmatimonas sp.
CGATGCCGTGGGGATGTCCACGGTGCCCGAGGTGATCGTCGCAGTCGCGCTCGGGATGGAAGTCGCGGGCGTCTCGTGCGTCACGAACCCCGCAGCCGGGATCTCGCCCACGCCGCTCGATCACCAGGAAGTGATGGCCGAGGGCAAGAAGGCCTCGACGGCGTTCTGCGGCTTGGTGGAGCGCTGGGTGGCGCGGCTCTAGGCGCCGCGCGCGGGGTCAATCGCCGCGCGGCGCGGGGAGGGCGGCCAGCCGACGCTTGAACGCCTGGAAGTTCGGCGAGTCCTTGGTCAGGCCCACGAGCGATTCCGCCGGATACTTCGCAATGCGTGAGCGCGCCGCCGCGATCCGCGACTCCTCCAACGGGTGCGTGCGGAACCAGCCCTCGAGGGCGTCGGGCTCGCCCTTCCGCTCCGCGAGGAGGATGGTGAACATCTCGGGGATTCCCGTGGGGTCGATCCCGGAGCGAACCATATACTTGACCCCTTCCTGGTCCGCCTCGTCCTCGTCGGTGCGGCTGAAGCTCGCCATTGCGGCGTTGGCGCCAAGGCCGAGGGCGGCCTGACCCGCCTCATTGTTGCAGATCTGCGTGAAGATGCAGACCCCGAGCACCCCGATGTTCGTGCCCTGCGCCTTCTGCATCTGTTTCACGGAGTGCCGGCGGGTGACGTGGCCGATCTCGTGCCCCAGCACCCCGGCGACCTGGGCCATATTCTGCGACCGTTCGATCAGGCCGCGATTGATATAGATGAAGCCGCCCGGGACGGCAAAGGCGTTGACGTCCTTGCTGTCCACGATGAAGAATCGCCACTCGAGCCCGCGGGTGTCGGCGATGCGGGCAATCGAGTCGCCGAGTACGTTGATGTACCGATTGAGCTCCGCATCCTGGATGATGGGGAGTTCCTTGTTGATCTGGGCGGAGTAGCCCGCGCCCATCTCGACCTCCTGCTGGGTGGAGATGGCGCAGCCGCTGACGAATGCCGCGACGATGAGGATCAGGGATGGACGCATGCGTGAGTTGACCCTAGCGAGGGACTTGGTGCGCCGCAAGGCGCGGGAGCGGAGCGGGCTCTTCGTCGCCGAAGGGATCCGCACGGTCGAGGCGTTGCTTGCCTCGCCCCTCCGCGTCCAGGCGGTGGTGACGTGTGACCTGCTCGATCGTACCCCGCGTGGTGCCGAACTCCCTGCCGCCATTGCGGCACGCGGACTCGATGTCGTGCGCGTCACGGAGGCCGAGTTTCTCTCGGCCTGCGACACCGAGCACCCGCAGGGCGTTCTCGCCATCGCCGAGCCGCCGGCGTACACGCTCGACGGGCTCGCGCTCGGGGGCAGCGCGCGGCTCCTGGTGCTCGACGGCGTGCAGGACCCCGGCAACGTGGGCGCGCTCCTGCGCACGGCGGCCGCGCTCGGCGCCGCGGCCACCGTGGCGCTCCCGGGTACCGTGGACCTCTGGAACGCCAAGGTCGTGCGCAGTGCCGTGGGGATGCAGTTCACGCATCCCACCGTGAGCTGCGGCGAGGCGGCGTTTGCCGCGTATCGCGCCGGCGCGCAACTGGCGCTCTGGGGTGCGGACGCGGAGGGCGCGCCGGTGGGATCGGTGCGTGCCTCGGGCCGCATCGCGCTCGTCGTCGGTAACGAGGGCGCCGGCCTCCGTCCCTCGATCCGCCAGGCCTGCGACGCGCTGGTCGGGATTCCGATGACGTCCGGCGCGGAGTCCTTGAATGTCGCCGTCGCCGCAGGCATCCTGCTGCACGCGCTGCGTCCCACTTCCCCCGACTGATGGAACTCTTCCTGCTCGCGACCATCTGGGCGGTCATCTTTCTCTTCGGGGCGAGCCTTGGCTCGTTCCTGAACGTCTGCATCTCGCGCTGGCCCGCCGAGCTCTCGGTGGTGCGGCCGCGCTCGCGGTGCCCGCGCTGCGAGATGCCGATTGCCTGGTACGACAACATCCCCGTCCTCTCGTGGATTTTCCTGCGCGCGCGGTGCCGCAATTGCGCGCTGCCCATCAGCGTGCAGTATCCGCTCGTCGAGGTCGCCGTCGGCGCCCTCTGGGTGGCCGCGTTCTGGCACTTCGATCTCTCGCTCACCGCCGTGCGCGTCGGCGTCGGTGCGACGATCCTGCTGGGCGTGATGATGACGGACCTCCTCCACTACGTCATCCCCGACGGGTTCACGGTGACGGGGTTCCTCTTTGCGGTCGTCGCCGCGCCGGTGGCGCTTTTTGTCGGCGAGGTCGGTCCCTTCGCGGGGCCGGTGGATGCGGTCCTCGGCGCCTGCGCCGGCGCCGGGCTCATCGCCATTGTCGGATGGCTCGGCGAGGTCGCGCTCGGCAAGGAGGCAATGGGGCAGGGCGACGTCACGCTGATGGCGATGGTGGGCGCGATGGTGGGGCCGTGGCGGGCGTTCCTCACGGTCTTCGTCGCGGCGGGGATCGGGTCTGCCGTGTTCCTGCTGCTCGTCCTGCCGATCGGTGCGCTGCGCGCCAAGCGCCGCAACGCACCGTTCGCGCTTCCGCTGGTGCCGTTTGGCGTCTTCCTCGCGCCGGCCGGACTCCTCACCCTCCTTTGGGGTGACGCAATGATCGCGTGGTACCTCGGGAAGCTGTTCCCGTGAGCCGCGTCCGTTGTGTTGCGCTCGTTCTCCTGGCCGGTGTCGCCGCCGCGTGCGGGCGCGACCGCACCGGCTATGAGGGCCCGTACCAGGCCGAGGTCCGTCGCGCGATCCCGGACATCGAGAAGTCGTTCGGCCATCCGTTCAAGACGCCGCCGCGCCTCGAGATGCGCGACCGCGACCAGGTGCGCGAGTTTCTCGAGCGCCAGTTCAACGAGCAGCTCACGCCGCTGGAGATTGCCGGCACCGAGGCCGCCTACAAGCGGCTGGGGCTGATTCCCGACTCGCTCGACCTGCGGGGCTTTTTGCTGGACCTGCTCACCGAGCAGGTCGCGGGCTACTACGATCCCGCCACCGGCGTGCTGTACGTGGTGGCGGACGCGGCGCCCGACATTCGCGGCATCACCATCAGCCACGAGCTGGTCCACGCGCTGCAGGACCAGTACTATCCGCTCGACTCCGCGCGCGCGCTCAAGGGCGACAACGACCGCCAGGTGGCGATGCAGGCGGTGATCGAGGGGCAGGCCGTCTTTGAGCAGATGGCCACGATGCTCGGCGGCGCTGAGTTCGGCCTGCGGATGCCGGGCGTGTGGGAGCAGGTGCGCGAGATGATCCGGAACCAGCAGGCCTCGATGCCGATCTTCGCCAACGCGCCGGTGATCATCCAGGAAACGCTGCTCTTCCCCTACCTCAGCGGGGCGGAGTTCGTGCGGCAGTTCAAGCGCGCGCGGCCGGGCGAGATTCCCTTTGCGCCCATCGCGGCGTCCACCGAGCAGATCATCACGCCGGCCAAGTATCTCGACTCGGTCCCCGACCTGCCCACGCGCATCACGCTCGCCGCGCCGCGCGGCGGGACGCTCATCCACGAGGACAACCTCGGCGAGTTCGAGACGCGGCTCTTCCTGTACCAGCATCTCAATGACATCCCGCTCGCCGCGAGCGGCGCCTCGGGCTGGGACGGCGACCGCTATCAGTTGGTGAGCACGCGCGCGGGCGAGGGCATTGCCTGGCTCACGGTCTGGGACAGCGCGGTCGAGGCCGCCGAGTTCCGCGACCTGATGGAGCGCACGGTGGAACGGCGCTTTGCCGTGCCGCCGCGCAGCGGCGGCACGGGCGACACGCGCCAGTGGACGGCGCGGGGGCGGCGGATCGTCCTCGTCGCGCTGACGATCGCCGGCCGACCGGCCGTGATATTCGAGGACCTTCCCTCCGGCGCAACCGTCGCGGCCGGTGGGACCATCGACCTGCGAGGAGTGACCCTTCGTGAGGACTGACCGACCCCGATTGATCGCGCGGCTTGCCCTCGCCGCCGCGGCGGCGCTCGCGTGTGCCGCACCGGCCCGCGCACAGGCGCAGCAGGACGCCGCCGTCGAGCCGCGCAGCGCGACCACGACCGTCTTTTCGCGCTACGCCTCGCGCATCCTGAAGATCCAGGTCGTCGAGGTCGGCTCCGCGGCGAAGGTCGCCACGGGCACCGGCTTCTTCGTCACGGACGACGGCAAGATGATGACGAACTATCACGTCATCTCCGAGTGGATCCACGAGCCGGAGAACTATCGCATCGAGGTGCTCGACGACGCCAACACGCCCACCGTCGCCGGCGTGCTCACGGTGGACGTCATCGCGGACCTCGCGATCCTCTCGACCGGGCAGGAGACGCCGCAGCATTTCACGCTGGGCGCCACCGACCTGCTGCAGGGCGACCGGCTCTACTCGCTCGGGCACCCCGGCGACCTCGGGCTCAGCATCGTCGAAGGCACCTACAACGGGCTGCTGCGGCACACGCTGTATCCCAAGATCCACTTCACGGGCTCCATCAACCCGGGAATGAGCGGCGGCCCGACCATCACGGGCGCGGGGCGCGTGGTCGGCGTCAACGTCTCGACGATGGGGAACCAGCGCAGCTTCCTGGTGCCCGGGGACCGCGCCTCGGCGCTGCTCGCCACCGTGCAGGCGGAGGGCTTTGCGCCGCCCACGGATTTCCTCGCGCTCATTGGCGCACAGGTGCGCGCCTTCCAGGAGGAGTACCTGCGGGGGATGTTCGTCGGCGAGGTGAAGACCGTCGAGGTCGGCGCGTTCCGCGTGGTCACCGAGCCCACGGACATCTTCCGCTGCTGGGGCGATGCCGACCGCGAGCCGGACAGCCTGTACGAGACGCTCGAGCACTCCTGCTCCACCGACGACTACGTGTACATCGCCGACGACCAGGGGTCCGGCGTGATCCGCTTTCGGCACGAGGTGATCCGGTCCACCGGACTCAGCCCGCGTCGCTTCACCAGCTATCTCCAGGGCGTGCTGCAGCGGGACAACACGCCCGGCGGCGACGAGAAGCACGTCACCGTCTGGAAGTGCGACTCGCGCAACGTCCGCGTGGGCGAGACGACGATGCGGGTGGTGTACTGCCTGCGGAAGTTCCGGAAGATGGGCGGTCTCTACGATGCGGTCGTGAAGGCCGCGATCCTCGGCAATCCGCAGACCGGCCTGGTCTCGACGATGACCCTCTCCGGGGTGACGGCGGAGAACGCCGAGCGCCTCGCCACCCGGTACCTGGAGCTGATCTCGTGGCGCTGATCCTCGAACGGTACGATGCGCGCCGCGGCGAGGTCCTGCGCCGCGTGCTCCTCGAGCGGCTCCCGGTCACGGTCGGCCGCTCGCTCGACAACGACGTCATTCTCGACGACCCGCACGTGGACGCGCACCACGCGCGCATCGTCGCCGGCGAGGACGGGACGCCCGTGATGGAGGATCTGGCGAGCGTCAACGGCATCGAGATTCCCGGCACCGGACGCCAGTCGCGCGTGCTGCTGGCGGCCGGCACCACGCTGCGCCTCGGCCGCACCGCGCTGCGCATCCGCGACCGCGCCGAGGAGGTCGCGCCCGCCCTTGCGCTCGGCGCGCGCGCGGCCATTGGGCATTGGGTCGAGCAGCCCCGCTGGCAACTCGCCCTCATCGCGCTCGTGTTCCTGGGCAGCGCCGACAGCGCCTGGGTGGCGACGCACGATCGCGAGGGGATGACCACGACCCTCGCGCTGATCGTGGCGGTGGCGGCGCTCCTGGCCCTCTGGGCCGGCGCGTGGGCCGTGGTCGGCAAGCTCGCCATCCGGCGCGCGGCGTTCGTCACGCACGTGGCCATCGCCTCGCTGGCCGCGGTGGTTCTCAACGCGTCCGAGCTCGTGACCTCGTGGGCGCAGTTTCTGTTTCCCGCCACGGGCCCCGCGCTCGGTGTCATCGGCACCATCGTCACGGTCGGCGTGAGCGCCGCGAACCTCGATATGCATCTCGCCTTTTCCACGGCGCTGACGCGCAGAAGGCGGTGGATCGGCGTGGCGAGTGTGGTTGGCGGACTGGCGCTGCTGGTGGCGGCCTTTGCCGCGGTGAAGGACGACGCCTTCACCGACGTCCCGACCTTCCTCTATGGACTCAAGCGCGCGCCGGCGGCGGTCATTCCGGCAGGGGACCTCGACGATTTCCGCCGGGCGACCGAGGCGTTGCGGGTGAAGGTGGATTCGCTCAAGCCGCGACCCACCGCGGCGGCCGGGCGCTGACGCTCAGCCGACGAGCCGCTTCCCCAGGAAGCTGAGCACGCCAATCACCGCGCCGAGGACGTAGCCGAGGTTCACGATCATCGTGAGCTCGCGCTGCGTCACGCCGCGGATGATCTCCTCGACGCGGGCGGTGCTGAAGCCGAGCACCTTGCGTTCGACCATCGCGGGAATGTCGAGCTGCTCGACGAACCTGGGGAGTTCGTCCTCGAGCCACTGCCAGAACGCCGGCCCGCCGATGGCGGCGAGGCGCGTGGCGGTGTCGGGGGCAAAGAAGCGCGCGGGGCGGCCAATGGGACGGTCGAGCAGCGCGAGCGCGCCCTTGGACGCGCCTTCGGCGGCGAGCGCGTGGACGCGCGGCGTGCGCGCGCCCTCGAGAATCCACCGCACGACGACGTCCTCCCCCACGGCGTCGAGCACCTCGCCCCAGGTGCGCGTACCCGCGCGGCCGAGGGCGTCGTGTACCGTGCGCTCCACAAAGCTGCGGGTGCGCTCGGTCCCCGCCATCCGGAGGATCAGGTCGCCAAGGCGCGCGGCCGCCGTGCGTTCGTCGGCGCGGCGGCTTTCCTCGAGGAGTTCGGTGGCGAGCGCGGCCGCCTGCGTCGCGAGCTCGGTGCGCCGCTCGGCCGTGAGCACCTCGTCCACCGTGCGGCCGCCGATCTCCGTGCGCAGCCGCGCAAGGGCCTCGCGCACCCGCACCTCGAACGTGGGCGTCGCGGTCCACGCGTCCACGCGGTCGGCCACGGCGGGGCCGAGCCCTTCGAGCGCGCGCTCGACTTCCGCAATCACCGGCGCGGGGAGCAGCTCGCGCAACGGGCCGCGCTCCACCTCCAGCAGCGACTGGATCAGCTCGGCGAGCCGCGTGTCGAGCGTCTCGCGGAAGCCCGCGCGGTGCAGTTCGTCGAGCACGTCCTTGGCCGTGAGCAGCCGCTCGCCCACCGTGCGCCCGATGCTCTTGGCGAGCCGTGCCTTGTTCTTGGGGATCGCGCCCTGAAAGCCGTAGCGCCGCTCGTAGGGATGAAACAGCATCCAGACCGCGACCGCGTTGGTCACGCCGCCGGCCACGGTGCCGACCACCACGGTGAGGATGAACTCCCGCCAGGCCGGGCTCACGCCGGCCCCCACCGCGCGATGGCGCGGCGCACGAGCGGGTGGAGCGGCTGGCCCTTCGCCTTGAGGATCGACCCGCGGCAGCGCCGGGCGCCGCAGCGGCAGGGGAAGCGGCGCTTCCGCGCCGGCGTATGCCGCTCGTCGAGCTCGATCGCGTAGTCGTACGCGAGCTCCTCTCCCGGCCTGATGTCCCGCACGGCGACGATCCACATATGGTCCCCATACGCGATCGGCTCGCAATTCGGTTCACAGGAGTGGTTGATGAACCGTGCCTCGTTCCCGCCGACGTTGGCGTCGATCACCCGATCCTCGTCGAGGGTCAGGAGATACGTGTGCTCCGGCTCCTCGGCGGCGTCGGGGAGGGTGGGGTAGCGGCGCTCCCCCTCGGCCTCGGCAATCAGCTCGCCCGTGTACTCGATGATCCGCGTGCCGGCCGGGATCCGCGCAACGGCGTACACGCCGCGTCCGTGCCGCGGGGAACGGCGCACCACCCAGGGACGGGGCACGCCGTCAGGGCGCGCCGGGCGCGTCCGGCGACCCCGGCGCATCCGCGGTCCCGCGCGAGACCTCGTCGAAGAGCGGGAGCCCCTCGGCAAACCCGTTCGGGCGTGGCGGCAGGAGCATCGCGTCGAGCACCTCGTCCATTGTCGAGACGCAGCGGAACTCCACCGCCTGCCGCACCTCGGCCGGAATGTCGCGCAGGTCCTTCGCGTTGGCCGTGGGCAGCACCACCGTGCGCAGTCCGGCGCGGTAGGCGGCGAGCACCTTCTCCTTCACCCCGCCGATCTCCAGCACGCGCCCGCGCAGCGTCACCTCGCCCGTGACCGCGACGTCGCGGCGCACGGGGCGGCGGCTCATAATGCTCGCAATGGCCAGCGTCACCGCCACGCCGGCGCTCGGGCCGTCCTTGGGCACGGAGCCTGCGGGGAAGTGCACGTGCAGGTCGCTCGCCTTGAGTTCGGGGTCCATCACGCGCAGTTGCCGCGCGCGCGACCGCACGTACGAGCAGGCCGCGTCCACCGACTCGCGCATCACGTCGCCGAGCTGGCCGGTGACGGTAAGCTTGCCGGTGCCCGGCATCATCAGCGCCTCGATGGTCATCAGCTCGCCGCCGTTGGCGGTCCACGCCAGCCCGGTGACGGTGCCGACCTCGGGCTCCTGCTCGGCGGCCTCGGGGGCGTAGCGCGGGGGCCCGAGGACCTCGGCAATCCGTGCCTGATCGACAATCCACGCCCCCTGCTCGCCCTCCGCCTTTCGCCGAGCGCGGCGACGCATCAGTGCCGCGATCTGCCGCTCGAAGGTGCGGAGCCCCGCCTCGCGCGCGTAGCGGTCCGCAATCACGCCAATGGCCTCGTCGGTGAACTGGAGGTCGTGGTCGGTGATCCCGTGCTCGTCAAAGAGCCGCGGCAGCAAATAGCGCCACGCGATCTCGACCTTCTCCTCCACCGTGTAGCCGGCAATGCGGATCACCTCGAGCCGGTCGCGCAGCGCGTGGGGGATGTCGAAGAGATTGTTGGCCGTGCAGATGAAGAGCACGGACGAGAGGTCGAACGGCAGGTTGAGATAATGGTCCGTGAAGGTCGCGTTCTGCGCGGGGTCGAGGACCTCGAGCA
>CAYXQS010000088.1:0-1544 GCA_964466515.1 uncultured Gemmatimonas sp.
CGCGCCTCGCCGGCGAGCCACCCGGAGACCGCGGTGATCGCGGCCGAGCGCGTCATCACGCGGCGGAAGAGCGGATGCACGAGCTTGACGCGGCGCGCGAGGCGGACGTCCGACCCGTGCATCGTGGTGACCAGCGGCACGTCGGTGGCGCCCGCGAGGGCGAGGAGGCCGTTGGGGAACCACCAGTGCGCGTGGACCACGTCCGGCGCGAAGCGCTCGATCTCGCGCCGCACGGCCACGCCGCCGGCGGCCAGGAGGCCGGCCAGCGCGCCCTTGCCGCGCAGCGAGCCCAGCACCTGCTCGGCCATCGTCCCCGTGTAGGCCAGCGATTCCATCCCGCGCGGCGCGTAGCGGTAGCGGCGGATCTGGACGCCGTCGATCACCTGCTCCGCCGCCAGGTCGGGCCCCGAGGGCGCGAGCACGCGCACCTCGCACCCGCTCGCCTGCAGCGTGGTGGCCAGGCGATGCAGGAACGACCCCGCGGCATCCGCGGCGTAGCGCGGATACGCGTGGGTGACGAAGAGGATGCGGAGCCCGCTCACCGCACCCCGCGTGCGCGGTCACGCTCGGCGTCATCCAGCAGTCGACGGAGCTCGCGCTGCTCGGCGCGGGTCACGGCGATCTGCTCGCCGAGGAGTCCCGTGGCGAAGAAGACGGAGCCGAGGATCAGGCAGGTCTCGATGATCGTCCAGACCCAGCGCAGCCCCACGCCATTGGCAAAGAGGACGATGAGCGCGATGACGCCGGAGAGGACGCCGAGCGCGAAGAGCGCGGCCCCGAGCATCCCGAACGCGAGCAGCGGCTTTTGCCCGAAGCGCAGCTCGAACCAGACGGCGAGCATATCGAGCACGCCCACCGGGATGCGGCCGAGGCCGAACTTCGAGCGGCCGGCGTGGCGCGGGTACACCGGCACCGGAATCTCGGTGACCGTGTACCCGCGCGTGTGCGCCATCACGATCATATAGCGGTGCCAGTCGGGGCGGACGGGCTGTTCCGCCATCACCTCGCGGCGATACGCCTTCACGTTGTTGAGGTCGCGCACCGGCACGCGGAAGAGCGCGCGCGACAGCCCGTTGTAGATGCGCGAGACGAACGCCTTCTCGTAGTGGCCCTGCTTGTAGCCGGTGACCATATCGGCCTCCCCCGAGAGGATCGGCGCGACGAGGCGCGGGATGTCCTCCGGCCTGAACTGCAGGTCCGCAGGAAAGAAGACGAGGATGTCGCTGCGCGCGGCGAGGTACCCGCTGCGGAGCGCGTCGGCGATGCCGCGCTGGGCGCGATGCCGGACGGTGCGGAGCCAGCGGTACTGGCCGGCGAGCGAGGCCAGCAGCGCGGGCGTGCCGTCCGTGGAGCCGTCGTCGACGATGATGACCTCGTAGGGCACGCCGGCGGCGGCCGAGCGGATGACGGCGTCGCACTGCGCGAGGAACTCCGGGAGATTCTCGATCTCGTCCTTGGCGGGGACGAGGACGGAGACCTGGGGGCGCGCGTCGGCGGGGCGTGTGGTGGGCGAGGTCATTGGCAGGACGTAGGGGGCCGAGTCG
>CAYXQS010000088.1:1554-8802 GCA_964466515.1 uncultured Gemmatimonas sp.
TCGGTCAGAGCCGTTTGCGCATCCGCGCGGGGAGGATGCCCAGTTGGTCACGATACTTCGCCACGGTGCGCCGCGCGATGTTCACGCCGTCGCGGGCGAGCAGGTCGACGAGCGCCTGGTCGGTGAGCGGGTCCTGCGGGTCCTCGTCGGCGACGAGCCGCTCGACGGTGGCGCGGATGCCGCGGGCCGAGACGTCCTCGCCGTCCGCGCTCTTGAGGCCGCTGGAGAAGAAGAACTTGAGCGGGAGCACGCCGCGCGGCGTCTGCGCGAACTTCTCGTTGGTCACGCGCGAGACCGTGGACTCGTGCATCCCGATGGCCTCGGCCACCTCGCGCAGCGTCAGGGGCCTGAGCCCCTGCACGCCCTTCTCGAAGAAGTCGCGCTGCCGGTCGACGATGAAGTGCATCACCTTGAGCATCGTCTGCCGGCGCTGCTCGATGGCCTGGATGAGCCACTGCGCCGCGCTCAGCCGGCTCGTGATGAACTCCTTGTGCTCGGCGTCGAAGCGCTTCTTGTCGCGCGCGATGTCCTGGTACGAGCGGCTGAGCTTGAGGCGCGGGAGGTTGGCGTCGTTGGTGAAGACGAGGTACTCGCCGTCGATCTTCTCGACGATGAGGTCCGGGATGACGTAGTTGTCGCCGCCCTCGTTGAAGGCGCGCCCCGGCTTGGGGTTGAGCTTGGCCACGTCGTCCGCGGCCGCCTGCACCGCGGCGGGCGTCACGTTCAGCCGGCGCGCGATCTCGTTCCAGCGGTGCGCCACCAGGTCGGCGAAGTGCTCGCGCACCAACTGCTCCGCGAGCGTGCCGACGAGCCCCGCGTCCTTGAGCTGGAGCGTGAGGCACTCCTGCAGCGCGCGCGCGGCTACGCCGGGCGGATCGAGCGCCTGGACCACGTCGAGCATCCGGAGCGCGTCGGACATCCCGAAGAGCGGGACCTCGCGCTCCTCGTCGGTGGCGTCGGCCGCCTGCCGGATGATGTCGTTGATGCCCTGCAGGATCTCCTCGAGCGACGCGCCGAGGTAGCCGTCCTCGTTGAGGTTGCCGATGAACTCCTCGGCGAGGAGCTCGTCGCGCTCGCTCAGGTCGAGGACACGGACCTGGTCGCGGAGGTGGTCGTCGAGCCCGCGCTGCGCGACGGTGACGCGTTCGTAGGGCTCGCGCGTGTCCATCGGCTCGCGCGCGCCGCTGACGTCGAACCCGTTGAGGAGGAGGTCCTCCCACTGCGACTCGTCCTCGCCGTCGGCGGCAACCGGCGTCTCGGCCGCCGCCTCCGCGTCCTGCTCGGCGTCGGCCTCGGCCGCGGTCTCCTCCCCGGCGTCCGGGCCGTCCTCGTCCTCTTCGACCAGCTCGAGGAAGGGGTTCACCATCAGCTCTTCCTTCAGGTGCTGCTGCAGGTCGAGCAACGGCATATACAGCATATCCATCGCCTGGTAGAGGCGCGGATTGACCTTGAGCTCCTGCCCCAGGCGGACGGATTGCTGTATGCCGGCCTTCACGGGTGCTCGGCCGTAAAGCGCGCGCGGAGGCGCGCCGTGAGGGTGGGGCCGAAGTAGCTCTTCGAGACCGTGTCGTCGAAGATCAGGTCGCGCACCGGGCCGGAGACCTTCACCTGCCCCTCGAACATAATGTAGGCGCGGTCCACGATGTCGAGCGTCTGCTCGACGTTGTGGTCGGAGATCAGCACGCCGATGTTGCGGTCCTTGAGCGACGCGACGATGCCCTGGATGTCGTGGACGGCGATGGGGTCGACGCCGGCGAAGGGCTCGTCGAGCATCATAAACTTGGGCTGCGTCACGAGGGCGCGCGTGATCTCCAGCCGCCGGCGCTCGCCGCCCGAGAGCGCAAACGCCTTGCTCTTGCGCAGGTGCTTGATGCTCAGCTCGTCGAGCAGGAGTTCCAGCCGCGCGGCGCGCTCGGAGCGGCTCAGCGGCAGCGTCTCGAGGATCGCGAGGACGTTCTCCTCCACCGAGAGCTTGCGGAAGATCGACGGCTCCTGCGAGAGGTAGCCGAGGCCGCGGCGCGCGCGCCGGTACATCGGCATCCCGGTGATGTCCTCGCCGTCGAGGGTGATCTGCCCCGCGGCCGGCGGGATGAGGCCGGCGATCATATAGAACGTCGTCGTCTTCCCCGCGCCGTTGGGGCCGAGGAGCCCGACGATCTCGCCCTGCCTGAGCTCGAGCGCGACGTTGTTGACGACGTGGCGCTTCCGGTACGTCTTCACGAGCCCGTGCGCCGCGAGCGTGCTGTTCCCCGGGATGGTGGTCCCGATGGAGACGCGGTGCGGCGTGGGGTGCCGGGCGGCGTCGGTGAGGCGCAGGGCGGTGTCGTCCGCGAGCGTCGGCCCGTGGTCGGCCACGGAGCCCGCGGCCACCAGCCGCGGCAGCACGGTGCGCGCGAGGAACTCCCGGACCTCGTCCACGCTGAGCCGCCCCGCCTCCGTGGCGGGGTCGCGGCCGTCGGCGCTGAGCGACTCGAGGTACTGCGCCCGGTACGCGAGCACCACGTCGCCGAAGAGCGCGTGGCCCTCGGCGCCGGTGCCCTGCTCGATGGCCAGCAGGCACAGGGCGTCGGAGCGATCGCCTTCGGCGCTCACGGGCGGTCCTTTTCGAGATACAGGCCGGAGGCGCGTTCCGTGACCGTCACGGTCGACATCTCCCCATCCACAAAGAGCACCGTGATCATCCGTCCTCGGTTGTAGCTGAGATTGGGCGCGCCGCGGTCCACGCCGGACTGGGCAACCTGGTAAAAGGCGCGCGCGGCCCCCGTGGCCGTGACCTCGCGCATCCGCGTCCGCTCGGTGGCCGCGCTGTCCGTCACGGCCTCAAAGCGCGCGATGACCGTGTCGCCCGCAATCCAGTCCCGCTCCGTGGTGACGATGCGGGCGGTGTCCACGCGCGAGAGGGCGCGCGCGGTGCCGATGGCACGCACTTCCTGCAGTCGCTGGCCGGGCATCAGGATGTCGAGCGAGTCGGCGTCGAGTGCCTGCTCCGGCGCGTCCGCGTTGGCCCGCCCGCCCCAGACGTACACCCGGTGGATGGCCTGGTCGGCGAAGCGGATGTCGATGTGCTCGCCGGTGAGCGTGAGCGAGTCGCTGGTGGCGGTGGCGGCACTGTCCGCGAGCACGCGCGCGAGGGCGCGCCGCTCCGACCAGACGTCAATCACCTGCCCGACGAGCGTGAAGGGGCGCGCTCCCTTGCCCACGACCTTGGGCTGGCGCATCAGGCGCGCAAACTCGATCCCGTTGTCCACCATCGCCGAGTCGGCGGTGGAGACCATATCGGCCCGCTCGATCACCACCGCCCCCGAGGCCCAGACGAGCGAGTCGTTGCGCGAGACGATGCGGTTGGCCGTGATGTCGACCGAGTCGGGTGCGGTGGATGGATCGTTGGGATCTGCGGCGCGCGCGTTGGCGTCGGCCGGGCTCATCCGCACGAAGGGACGCCCGACGGCAATCCAGTAGGGCACGTCGCGCAGCCCGGGCTTGGCGCGGAAATACTCGAACTGCGGGCCGGTGAAGCGCGTGCCCGACGAGGTGCGGCCGCGGACGTTGCCGTCGGCGACGAGGCGCTCGTCGTTCGTGTAGTAGAACATCCGGTCCGAGGTCATCGACATCCGCGGCTCGGAGTACCGGACGTTGTGGTACAGGATGAGCACGCCGCGGTCGGCGAAGTGCTCGGCGCTGTCCGCGAGCAGGCGGTTGCCCTGCCCCGCGCAGGTCGCGTCGACGCCGCCGCCGATGTAGGTGTGGCGTCCGCCGCCGGGTACGGTGATCCGCTGGATGCGCGTGGTGTCCGCGCCGCGCGCCACGCCCGTGATCACGACCTCGCACGGCTCGCCCTGCGCCGCCGCAGTCGAGGCGGCGAGCCACACGCCCACGCAGGCACCGGCGAGGCGTCGGATCACGGCGAGAGCGTGACCGTGCCGCCGCGCCCGCGATCGAGTCGCAGGACGGTGATCACGTCGAGGTTGGGGTCCGCGCGGAACCCGACGCCGCGCATCTCCTTGCCGTCGGGCTCGGTGACCACGAACGCCGAGTCGGAGACGATCTGGTTCTGCCGCGAGTCGTAGCGGACCATCGGCGACTTCAGCACGCGGCCGTCCACCGAGGTGATGACGACGTTGCCCCACGCCTCGAGGCCGCCGGTGCGCGTGTCATACTGCGCGCGCTGGGCGGTCATCGTGGCGTCCTTGGAGCCGACGCCGTTGAAGAAGTCCCCGCTCACCTGCCGCATCCCGATCCGCGCGTTCTGGTCGAGGAAGAGCGTGGTATCCGCAAAGATCTCCGCACGCAGCAGCCCGCCGTCGGTGACGAGCGTGCGCGACCCGAACGCGACCTGGTCGGCGGAGTCGAGCATGGACGAGCCGGCGAACTCCGCGCTCTTGGACTTCCCGAGGTCGGAACAGGCGGAGACGAGGACGGCGAAGGCCGCCAGGCACAGGGCCGGGCCACGCATCAGGCGGCCCCGGCGCGCATCAGGTCGTGCAGGTGGACGATGCCCACCACCCGGCCCGGCCCGTCGTCGAGCACCGGGAGCGCGATGATGCCGCAACTTTCCATCGTGTGGACCGCCGCCGTGGCGAGCTCGTCCGCGCGCACGGTCTTGGGGTTCCGCGTCATCACGCGCCCCACCGGAATGCCGAGGACGTCGGGCTCGGCCTGCATCAGCCGCGTGAGGTCGCCCGTGGTGACGACGCCGGCGAGCGCGCCCGTGGGGCCGGAGATCACGCAGATCCCGCGGCGCCTGGCGAGCTGGACGATGGCCTCGCGCATCGTGGCGTCCGGGCCAATCACCGGGAGTTCGTCGGCGACCATCACGTCGCGCACGCGCAGCAACAGCTTGCGGCCGAGCGCGCCCCCGGGGTGGAAGCGCGCAAAGTCCTCGCGGCGGAAGCCCTTTTCCTCGAGCAGCGCCACGGCGAGCGCGGCGCCCAGGGCGAGCGCGAGCGTGGTGCTCGTGGTGGGGGCGAGGTCGTGCGGGCAGGCCTCCTCGCGCACCCACCCGTCGAGCGCCACGGTGCTGGTGCGTGCCAGGGTCGAGTCCTTGTCGCCGGTGATGGCGATGCAGGGCACGCCAAGCCGCGTGAGCTGGTCGAGGAGCGGGAGGAGCTCCGCCGTCTCGCCGCTCTTGGAGAGGAGGAGCCCGACGTCGTGGTCCGTGACGATGCCGAGGTCGCCGTGCACGCTCTCGGTGGGGTGGAGGAACATCGCCGGCGTGCCGGTGCTGGTCATCGTGGCGGCAATCTTGCGCGCGATGAGTCCCGACTTGCCGATGCCCGCCACGATCACGCGGCCGGTGGAGGTCTTGATGAGCGTCACGGCCCTGGCGAACTCCGGCCCGAGCCGTGCGGCCGCCTCGCCGAGTGCCTCGCGCTCGAGGTCGAGCACGCGCCTGCCGCGCGCAATGATCCGCGCCTCGTCGCTCACGCGTCCTCCGAGCGGGAGGCCACGTAGCGTTCCACCTGCGTGTCCCATTCGCCGCGGGCGCGCAGCAGGAGCTCGCAGAACTCGCGGACCGCCCCCGCCCCGCCGTGCCTGGTGAGCGTCAGCGTTGCCGCGCGCCGGGCCTCGGGCGAGGCGTTGGCCACGCAGACCGGCAGCCCCACCAGCCGCATCACGCCGAGGTCGGGAAGGTCATCGCCGACAAAGGCGACCTCGGGCATTGCGATGCCGCGGCGCGCAATCAGTTGGCGCAGCGCGCCCACCTTGCGTGCCTGGTTGTCCTGCACGAGCTCGTCCACTTCGAGTTCCTTGGCGCGCAGGGCGACACTCTCGGATTCGCGACCGGTGATGATGGCGGTGAGGAGGCCGGCCTGCCGGAGCATTCGAATGCCGAGTCCGTCCTGGATGTCGTACCGCTTGAGCTCGACGCGGGTCCCTCCGGCGTCGCCGAGGACGATCCCGCCGTCCGTGAGGACGCCGTCCACGTCGAAGCAGACGAGGCGGATGCGCGCGGCCACGGCCGCGTCGAGCGAGAGCGCGGCGCCGAGGATCACTGGCGGACCAGCTCCCAGACCGCGACGCAGCGCTCGACGAGCGCGTCGAGCTGGCTGAGCGGCAGCATATTCGGGCCGTCGCTGGGCGCGCTGTCCGGGTCGGGATGGGTCTCGATGAACAACCCGTCCGCCCCCGCCGCGCAGGCGGCCTGGGCGAGCGGCGGAATGAACTCCCGCGCGCCGCCCGAGGCCCCGCCCGCGCCCCGCCCCGGCTGCTGCACCGAGTGCGTGGCGTCAAAGATCACCGGGGCATCGCACGCCTCGCGCATCCGCGCAAAGGCGCGCATATCGACCACGAGGTCGCCGTAGCCAAGGAAGGTCCCGCGCTCGGTCACCGCGAGCCGGCAGCGCATATCGTCGCGCAGCGCCTCGGGCGGATACGCGCCGCGCACCTTCCGGACCGCTCCCGCCATCCCCTCGGGGTGGAGCCACTGCCCCTTCTTGATGTTCACCGGCTTGCCGGTGCGCCCCGCCGCGACGAGCAGGTCCGTCTGGCGGCAGAGGAAGGCCGGGATCTGCAGGACGTCCACCACCTGCGCCGCCGCCGCGCACTGCTCCGGGAGATGCACGTCGGTGAGGATCGGCAGGCCCGTGCGCTCGCGGATGCGCGCGAGCGCGGCGAGGCCCTCGTCCATTCCGGGGCCGCGGAAGGCGTCGGCGTTGGAGCGGTTGGCCTTGTCGAAGCTCGCCTTGAAGATGATGCCGCCGGGCACCCGCTCCGCGAGCCTCGCGAGGTGGTCGCCCACGCGGAACAGCAGTTCGTCGGACTCGATGACGCACGGGCCGGCAATCAGGAAGAGCCGGTCGTCCGGGAAGGTGGCCGGCATCTAGTTGGCCTCGGCGAGTTCCGCCCGGTGGTCCGCGCGCCTGGGCGACGTGGTGGCGTGGCGGTCCGCGGCGGCGATGAATGCCGAGAAGAGCGGATGCGGCCGCGTGGGACGCGACTTGAGCTCCGGGTGGAACTGGCACGCGATGAAGTGCGGGTGATCCACCAGTTCGATCATCTCGACGAGCGAGCCGTCGGGCGAAAGGCCCGAAAGGCGCATCCCCGATTGCTGGAAGGTCTCGCGGTACTGGTTGGAGACCTCGTAGCGATGGCGATGGCGCTCGCTGATCTCGGGCTGGCCGTAGATCTCCGCCGCGCGCGAGCCGGGCTTGAGGCGGCAGGCATAGGCGCCGAGCCGCATCGTGCCACCCATATCCTTCACGCCCTGCTGCGACTCGAGGAGCGAGATCACCGGGTTGCCGCACTCGG
>CAYXQS010000089.1:0-7935 GCA_964466515.1 uncultured Gemmatimonas sp.
CACTATGCAGGGTGGTGCGGGCGGCGCAGGCCGCGGCAATGCAAACACCGGCATCGGCACGTCCGGGGATGGGGGCAACAGCTTCTTCGGCGACGGTGGGAGGGGGGATTTTGCATACAACGCAACCAGCACGATGACGATTCCCGGAATCGCGGCAACGGGATACGGCGCAGGTGGCTCAGGCGGCGTGGCGGTCGGCAACGTCCAGCAGACCACCGGCGGCGCGGGACGCCAGGGTGTCATCATCATCACGCAGTTCAGGTGAGTAACTGTCTTGATAGGAGCTCAGGCCGGAATGAGTACGTGGTCATTCCGGCCCCGGGGTGATTAGGATTGACCAAGGTGCCTCTCGCCTCGACTGGTAGGTCGCACACTGTCCGCAGAGAATGACACCCAGGGATCCTTCGAGCCGGAACGCATCGTTTTTTGGTGCCTGTATTGTCGCGCTGCTCGGATTCGGAGTCGTCTACTCGACCTCCCTCCGCAACGCCTTTCACTTCGACGACGTCCACGTTGTCGTCGAGAATCCCTTCGTTCGCGATCTCGCGAACGTGCCGCGCTTCTTCACCGACGCGCGCACCTTCAGCAACCTGCCGCAGAACGCGATCTACCGCCCCGTCGTCACCCTCACGCTGGCGCTGGACCATTGGGTGGGCGGTGGCCTGGAACCGCTCGCCTTCCACCTCACGCAACTGCTGCTCTTCGCGGCCCTCGGCGCTGCGATCGTCCTGCTCTACCTGAAGCTCTACGACAGTACGGGGCAGGCGACGTGGCATCGGTGGGCCGCGCTCTTCGCCGCCACGCTCTTCGGCGTCCACACCGCCAACTCGCAGGTTGGAAACTACATCTCCGCGCGTTCCGAGCTTCTCGCGGCGCTCGGCGTGGTCTCGGCGTTTCTCGTGTACCTGTACGTGCCGCGCTCGCGGCGCTACCACCTGTACCTGTTTCCCGTCGTTGTCGGCGCGCTCGCGAAGAATCACGCGGTCGTCTTTGCCCCGCTGTTCCTCGCGTACAAGCTGTTCATCGAGGGGCAGCGCCCCTTGCGCGCGCTGCTCACGCCGCGCGAATGGCGCGGACTCTGGCCCGTGTTCCGCAGCGTCATTCCGGCCTTTGCGCTCTCGATCGCGCTCTTTGTGTGGATCGAGGCAATGGCACCGGAGGGCCAGACGTATGGCGGCGGCGGACGGCTCCTGTACCTCGCCACGTCGGCGTGGGTCTGGCTGCGCTACGCGGGCCTCTACTTCCTGCCGGTCGGGCTGACGGCGGATACGGATCTCCGGCTCTTCACCACATTCACCAACCCGCGCACGTTGGCGGGTTTGCTCCTGCCTGTGGCCTCCGTTGTCCTGATATGGCGCGCCTCAAACACGCCACGTTGGCGACCGGTCGCCTTTGGGCTCGCGTGGTTCTGGATCGCGATCGCGCCGACGTCATCGGTCGTTCCGCTGGCCGAGGTCACCAATGATCATCGCCCGTTCCTGGCGTTCATTGGATTCAATGCGGCGGTCGTCTGGGTCGTCTTCACCTCCGCCCATCGCCTGCTCGGGGATGCGTGGGCCGCGCGCCGCGGCGTACGCACGGTGACCGCAGGGGTGGCCATCGCGGTGCTCGTTGCCCACGGCATCGCAACCTTCCAACGCAACAAGGTCTGGCGCGATGACGAGTCGCTGTGGGCGGATGTCGTCCGGAAGAGTCCAGCCAACGGCCGCGGGTTGATGAACTACGGCTTGGTCAAGATGCGACGCGGCCAGCTGACCGAGGCCAAGGATCTCTTTGCGCGGGCGAAGACGTTCAACCCGAACTACTCGTTCCTCGAGGTGAATCTCGGGGTCGTGAACAACGCCTTGCACGAGCCGGAGATTGCCGAGCGGCATTTCCTGCGCGCAGTGGAGCTCGATCCGGCCCAGCCCGGGGTCTACTTCTTCTACGCGCGCTTTCTGGTCGGTCGTGGCCGTGGCCCCGAGGCCATCACGCACCTCCAGCGCTCCATTGCGTTGAGCATTGGGCGTATGGACTCTCGTTACCTGCTGATGGCGCTCTATGCGGCGCGCGGCGTGCCGGGAGAGGCCGCGTCCCTCGCGCGCGAAACGTTGCAGCTCCTGCCGTCCGATGGCATTGCGCGGGTCTATGCAGATGGCGGAATCCCCTTGGTGCCGTCGCGCGACGATGCCGGCGGGTGGTTTGCGCTCGGCTTGTCGCACACCCAGGGCGAGCGGCACCTAGAGGCCGCGCAGGCGTATCGCGGTGCGGTGCAGCGGGACGCGAACCACGCCGACGCCTGGAATAATCTTGGCTGGACTTTAGGGAAGCTCGGGTTCTTCAACGAGGCCGTGGTGCCGCTCGAACGCGCCGTCGCGTTGCGACCTGGCAACGCGCTGGCGAGAAACAACCTGGCGTGGGTCCGTGCCGAAGCGGCACGGCGCGGGATCCCGTGACGATGGCTGGTCACGTCGCGGGGATTGTGCCCGACGCCGAGTCTCGCCTGGCGCACGAAGCCCGGCTACTCGCGTGGTATCTCGTGGGGCGCGACTGCCCGAATGAAATGGTGGATCGCTATGTTCGCGGCCAGCAGGTGCTCGCCAACCTTGAGTCCTCGGTAGCCGCCCGCGCACTGGCCGACTTCGCCTTTGCGCACCCGTGGACCATTCCCTTGCTTGACGCCGCTGGCGCCTTCGTTTCGAGTGGGGCGCTGCTCCGCGGCAAGCTGCACCTGATGGCCGCCATCCTGGAGGCCGCACCAACTTTTGCGGCGGACTTCCTCCCGCGTTCCGCCTCGCGGTGGTGGACGTTCGTGCAGCTCGCCGGACTCGGCGTGATGGCCGCCGCAAAGGCGCTCGTGGGCATACCGCTGGCGCTGGGGGTCGGTTGGCGTCACCGGTGATGCACGATGCGATCGTCGTCGGGTCCGGACCCGCCGGCGCGAACGCGGCCT
The DNA here is from genome assembly GCA_964466515.1 of uncultured Gemmatimonas sp. Lineage (GTDB taxonomy): Bacteria > Gemmatimonadota > Gemmatimonadetes > Gemmatimonadales > Gemmatimonadaceae > Pseudogemmatithrix. The sequence continues at coordinate 2,933 of CAYXQS010000089.1, forward strand.
CCGCGCTCGTGGAGGGCGGACGCTCCGTGCTGATGCTGGACGTCGGCGATGTCGAGGCCAAATACCAGCCGCTGATTCCGGCCCGGTCGTTCCGTGCGTTGCGCGAGGGCGATCCCGCGCAGCATCGCTATCTCCTCGGCGATGACCTCGAGGGCGTATCGGTCGGTGGCGTGCGTCTCGGCGCGCAGCTCACGCCGCCTCGCCTGTACGTGACCGGCTCGGCGTCGCGACATTCTCCGCTCGCCTCCGACACCTTCCACGCGGCGGAAAGCCTGGCGCTGGGCGGGTTGGGCAATGCGTGGGGCGCCGGCGTCTTCGCGTTCGACGAGCAGGAACTGGCGGACTGGCCGCTGGCGCGCGCCGACCTCGCGCCGCACTATGAGGCCGTCGCGCGACGCATCGGCATCTCGGCGGACGATGACGACCTCACGCCGTTCTTCGGACGGCTCGACGCCACGTTGCCCCCACTCGAGCTCGACACCAACGCCGAGACCCTGCTGCGACGGTATCGCGCCCGGCGCGAGGTGTTGAACCGGCAGGGGTTTTTTTTGGGACGTCCGCCCTTGGCGGTCCGTACCACGGAACACGAGGGCCGCGGGCCGCACGAGTACCGCGATATGGAGTTCTGGGCGGATACGGACCGTAGCGTCTATCGCCCACGGTGGACGGTGGAGGACCTGCGCCACCACGCGCGCTTCGCGTATGGTGGACGGCAGCTCGTGCTCCGCTTCGAGGAACACGAGGGCGCGGTCGCGGTGACCGCGCGCCACGTGGAGACCGGCGAGGTGCGGGTGTTCCGGGCGCGCACGCTCCTGTTGGCGGCCGGCACCTTGGGAACCGCCCGCATCGTGCTGCGCTCGCTCGGCCGCTACGGGGTGCGGGTGCCGCTGCTCTGCAACCCGTATACCTACGTGCCCGTGATCCACTGGGCGATGCTGGGCCGCCCCGCGCGCGACCGGCGACACAGCCTCGCCCAGCTTTCTGCGATGTATCGGCCCGCGAGTGGCGGGGACCGGCCGGAGGGCGTCGTGCAGACGCAGTTCTATTCGTATCGGTCGTTGCTCACCTTCAAGCTGCTCCGCGAGGCGCCGGTGGCGTACCGTGAAGGGCTGCGGATGATGCGCCTGCTGATGCCCGCGTTCGGCATCCTCGGGATCAATCACGACGACCGGCCCAGCCCGCTGCGATACTGTGCGCTCCGTCCCCCGTCGGGAGCGGACGACGGGACGTTGGAGGTGGAATACGCGCTGACGCCCGAGGAGCGCGCGCGCATTGACACGAACGAGCGCGCGATTCTCCGACACTTCAGGCAGTTGGGGTGTTGGCCCCTCAAGCGCATCCGGCCGGGGCACGGCTCGAGCATCCACTACGCGGGGACCTTCCCGGCGGTCGCCAACCCGAGTGGCCTGACCTGTGATGCCGAGGGGCGACTCGCCGCGACGCGCGCCGTGCATCTCGTGGACGGCTCGACCTTCCCGTACCTCCCGGCGAAGGGACTGACCTTCACGATTATGGCGAACGCGAACCGCATCGGCGCGCTCCTCGCGCAACGGCTGGCCTGAGGTGGCATCCCGCGAGCGCACGATCGCCGTCACGGGAGCGTCGGGGCTGATTGGACGCCACCTGTGCGACCATCTGCGTCGTCGCGGATGGGCCGTGCGCGCGCTGATGCGCAATGCGGAGGCGTACCCGTTCAGCGAACGCGGCATCGAGCGCGTCCAGGTAGACCTGCCGGACCTCTTTGACATTGCCAGCCTCGATGGCGTGGATACGGTCATCCACGCCGCCTATGCGACGCGCTTTCGCACCGTGGCGGCGGCACGACGGGTGAACGAGGAGGGCACGGCACGCGTCCTCGGGGCGGCGCGCGCACAGGGTGTGCGCCGGTTCGTCTTCATCTCCAGCACCTCCGCCCATCCGGAGGCGCGCTCCTATTACGGGCGCAGCAAGTTTGCGTGGGAAAAACGCTTGGATCCCGCGCGCGACCTGGTCGTCCGTCCCGGCCTCGTCCTGGCCCACGACGACGGGTTGGCGCAGCGGCTCTGGCGCGCGGTCGCGCGGTTGCCGGTGGTCCCGCTCCTCGGCGGGGGGCGGCAGATCGTGCAGACGGTACACATCGATGACCTCTGTGAGGCGTTCGTGCGCGCGCTCGACCTGGATCTCACGGGCGCCATCAACGTCGCCGAGGCGGAGGGCGGTTCGATGCGGGAACTGCTGACCCTCCTCGCGTGCGCAGCCGGGACCCGGCCCCTGATGCTGCCACTCCCGGTGACGCCCGTCCTCTGGGCGTTGCGCGCACTCGAGGCGCTGCGCCTCCCGCTGCCGGTGTCGTCCGAGAACCTGCTGGGCCTGGTCGCCCTGCGACGGGTGGAGACGGCCGCGGACCTGCAGCGGTTGGGCATCCCCCTCCGCGAGGCGCGCGCGAGCGTCGCGGATCTCGCGCAGTCGTCCGGCTTTTCCCTCCGAGCCGGTTGACGATGCCTACGGAGCGCCGAGGGATGATGGCCCTGCTGCGGCGTTGGTTGGTGGATCCACGCGTGCGCGACCTGGACGTGGACAGCCCGGAGTTTTCGCTCGCGCACCGTCGGGTGTTGCTGGGAAAGCCGCTCGTGCAACAGCTCTTTCGCGACTTCTACCGGCGCTGTCGCGCGCTGGACGAGCGATTGCTCAGCGGCACGGGCGCCCGCGTGGAGATCGGCAGCGGATCCGGGTTTATGGGCGAGCATTTCCCCGATGTCATCACGAGCGACATCAAGCCGTTGCCCTTCGTGCACCTCGTCTGCCGTGGGGAGGAGATGCCGTTCCGGGACGCCAGCGTGCGAACCGTCTACGCCATCAACACCTTCCATCACCTGCCCTCGCCGCGGGCCTTCCTGCACGAGCTCGAGCGCATCCTCGTGCCGGGGGGCGGCGCCATCCTGATCGAGCCGTACCACGGGCCGTTGGCGCGACGGCTGTTCAAGTCGCTGCACACGTCCGAGGGGTTCGACGAGCACGCCGTCGAATGGGAGGCGCCCGATATGGCGGGGCCGTTCTCGAAGGCGAACCAGGCCCTGTCGTATCTCGTCTTCACGCGCGACCGCGCGCGCTTCGAGGCCGAGTTCCCGGCGCTCTCGCTCGTGCTGGACGAGCCGCACACCCACCTGCGATACTTCCTCAGCGGTGGGGTGAATTTTCGGCCGCTGATACCGGCCGCCGCGGGGCCGCTGGCGGTGCTCGCCGAACGCCTGCTGGCCCCGTTCGACCGCTGGCTTGCCTTGCAGCACACCTTGGTCATCCGAAGGAATCCGATCCCTTGAGCGCAGCCACCATCCCCGTCGCCATCGTCATCCCCTGCTTCCGGGTCGAGCGCCAGGTCGCGGCGGTGATCCGCTCCATTCCCGAGCACTACCGGATGATCATCTGCGTGGACGACGCCTCCCCGGATGCCTCGGCCGAGGTCATTGCGGCGCTGAACGACCCGCGCGTGACATTGCTGCGGCACCCGGCCAACCGGGGCGTCGGTGGCGCCGTGAAGACCGGCTATGAGGAGGCAATGCGCCGGGGCGCCGAGGTGTGCGTGAAGATGGACGGGGACGGACAGATGCACGCCGAGGACCTCGATGCCCTCGTCGCTCCCCTGCTCGACGGCTCGGCCGACTACGCCAAGGGCAATCGGTTCGTGGACCTGGCGGCGCTGCGGCGGATGCCCGCCGTCCGCCTGATTGGCAACGCGCTGCTCTCCTTCGCCAGCAAGCTGGCCTGCGGCTACTGGAATATGCTCGACGTGAGCAACGGCTTCACGGCGATCCGGACCGCGATCCTGGGCCGGATGGACCTGACGCGCGTGAGCGAACGGTATTTCTTCGAGACGAGTATGCTGATCGAGCTCAATATCCTGCGCGCCGCCACGGTGGACGTGGCGATGCCGGCGCGGTACGGCGACGAGGAGAGCTCGCTGCGCATCTCACGGGTGCTGGTCACCTTTCCGGGCCTGCTGGTGCGCGGGCTCGCGCGCCGCTTCTACTGGCGCTACCTGATCGAGGAGTTCTCGGTGGTGTCCGTCTGCGTCCTGGTCGGCGCACCGTTGCTACTCTTCGGGATCGTCTTCGGTGCGACGCGCTGGGTCGGCACCCTGCAGAGTGGCGTCCCGGCCACCGCCGGCACCGTCTTCGTGGCGGCGTTGCCGATCATCCTGGGGTTCCAGCTCCTTCTGGCAGCCGTGTTGCTGGACGTCCTCTCGTCGCCGACGGCAAAGCGCCACCGCGAACGGGGCAACTGAGTGGCTGCGGTCCCAGGGGCCGCGCACCCCCGGGCTCCCGCACGTACTACCTTTAAGTCGTGGCGACCGCTGGCCGCCCTCACAAGCAACCGGAGATGCACAACGTGCTCGTATCACTGCGCCGTGGGACCCTACTCGTTGTCGTGGCCACGTTGGCCGCCTGCGGGAGCGCAGGGGATGCCACCGCAGGGGATGCCGATCCCGACGCGCAGGCGATGTCGCGCGGTGTGGCGTTGCTCTACCAGTCGGCCGACCCCTTTGGCGCGGAAGCGGCGTTCCGGGAGGTCCTGGAGCGCACCCCGACGCACTATGGCGCGCGCTATCAACTGGCCGTGGCGCTGGACAGCGCGGGCAAGCCGGCCGAGGCGCGGCCGGAGTGGCGGCAGATGCTGGGGCTCGCCGAGGCCATTGGCGACACGGCGGTGATCCGGATTGCCCAGGCGCGGCTGGCGGCCCCCGATACGGTGGGAGAGGCGGTGATGATGCGACTCGGGCTGTACCTCCTGTATACGCGAGCCGAGGCGCCGGCTGCCGTGGACCAGTTCCGCGCGGTGCTCAGGCGCAACGCCACCCATTACGGGGCGACCTACCAACTGGCGACCGCGCTTGATCGGGCAGGGCGTCGCGACGAGGCTCGGCCGGTCTGGACCAGGGTCCTCGGAATGGCGGTCAGCGTCAACGACACACAGACGGCGGAGACGGCGCGGGCGGTCTCGGTACCATTTACACCACCGGCGGCGAC
>CAYXQS010000089.1:7945-8765 GCA_964466515.1 uncultured Gemmatimonas sp.
GCGGGCGCGGCTCAGGTAGCCAGTTGCCAGCCAAAGTGGCTTATCTTATAATTGGTGGTGAGCGGTAGCTGGTGGGGCAGGGGGGTCTTGAGTTATCCACAACCGCTGGCCAAAGCCGCCGACAATCGAGACAGGGGGGATTATACGACAAAGGCCGATGCAATCGCATCGGCCTTTGTCGTCTGAAGCGCCGCTGATTCCGGGCATTCGCACGCCATCAAGGCTGGTACCCGCGGAAGCTTAGCAAGGTGAGGCAAATATCTACTAGAGTGCATTATACATATGTGTATAACTACAGTAAATATGCCAAGTTGCAAATATTCATTGATGTAAATTCTATATGCAATTTCGCGCAACTCGATGCAAAACAGGTTGCATATCGCGTGGATCTCAAAAGCCATTCGCACAAAATATCACTTTTCTTTGAATTCACAATCTGCTCCGTCGCCTCGTCCTGGCTCAGCTCCTTGAGCCACTGACAAAAGGCCGAGCGCTACAAAGGGCGTTCAATTTTTTCAACAATAATAGCAACTAGCGTAGCCCACTCCACCAATCAAGCCAACGCACCGTCAACCCAAGCTAGACTGTCATTTCGGCTCAAGGTCACCAGCGCGCTTCTGGGATTGGAACGCCATTGCCCGGAGGCGTGCGACGCGCAGGCGCATCGGGGGATGGGTGGCGAACAGGTTGGCGACACCCCCCTCGTGGGAGTTGGCCCAGCGGCCGGTCGGGTCGGCGATGCACAGGTGGGCGGCACCGGACGAGATGGACCGGGTGCCGTGCGGGGTGCTGGCAGAGCAGGGCCGGGCCTGGTACTCGG
>CAYXQS010000090.1:0-8612 GCA_964466515.1 uncultured Gemmatimonas sp.
AGGCGTCGCGGTTCGAGTCCGCGCCAGGGCATTTCGCAGGACCTCGTAGCCTGCCACAGTAGCTCAGCGGTAGAGCACTCGATTCGTAATCGAGCGGTCGCCGGTTCAATCCCGGCCTGTGGCTCTTGTCGACGCGGCGTTCCTACGCCACGTACCGCCGCGCCGAGCGCGCGATGGCGAGTCCGGCGAACCCCGCCGTCGCCAGCAGCACCACCACCAGCGACCAGCCGCCGACGCCGTTGCCGCGTCGATGCGTGAACCCGGGCGGCTGCAACGAGGAACGAAGGAGTGCCTCGATCGGCGCGCCCTCGATGGCGGCAAATGTCGCCGCCGGCGTGCGCGCACTTTGCCAAAGCACCGCAAAGCGTCGGTCCCCGATGGTGGCGCGCAGCGCCGCGAGCGTCTGGTCGTCGTTGCCCCGATAGCCGACGCCGCCAAACACCGCAATGCGGAGGGACTGCGTGAGACGTCGCGGCGGGAGGATTTGGTCTGGGTTGTAGGGTTCCCACACCACCCGTTGCCCCTGGGTCCCGTCCAGCAGCACCGTGCACGCCGCAAGGCGACCGGACGCGCAACTGAGGGCCTGCCATTCCGTCCATCGCCACGGCGTCATCCTCTTCAGGTTCCGGGCGTCACTGGACAGTTCCAGCGCCTTGGCCGTGTGGACCCCGGCGGTGCGCAGTTGCGTGCGCGTGAGCCAGTCGGTCATTCCGCGTCCTGCCGGACCAAAGGCGGCGTAGAAGCCGCACGCACTGAGCAACTGCGTGTCCCCCGCGCGATGGCGTGCGAGGAGGCTGGGCAATCGGAGATACACGACGCAGGGGCCGGTGGAGTCCACGGGAATCACCACCGCGCGCCGCAGTGCGCGCTCGGTCGTGTCCACGAGCAGGCGGACGATAATCGCACTCCGGGGGACCTCGGTCAGCGCGTCGAACTCGGCCTGAATCCGGGGTTCGAGCGAGTCGCGAATACTCGTCGGCACGTCGGCATCCGCGCGGATGGTGAGTCCCGGCGGGGCCGCCGGTTCGCGCGCGGCACGCTCGCGGGAATCCGCCAGCACCCACGCCTCGCGGTACGTGTCGGCCGAGTCGAGCGCGGCGCGGTAGCGGGCATAGGCGCGCTGGACCGTGACGCCGTCCCAGTCGGAGAGCCACAGCGCGGTGATGGGCAGCAGGCTTGGCTTGGTGGCCCACGCGATGCCCACGGCCACCACCAAGGCGATGGCGGGACCAATCGCCCAGCGCATACGTCTCACAGCAACCTCCGGCGCGTGGTCACCAGCAGGAGCAACCCGCCCCAGGCCAGCGAGGTGAGGAAGACGGGCAACAGCGGCTGCCGCACCTCCGCGCGGGCGGCCGCATCAACGCGCTGACGCCAGATATCAATGAGCGAGTCTTCGGGCACGCCCGCGACGTGCGCAAAGAATCCAATCGGATTGTCCTTGTAGGCATCGTGCGCGGCCAAGAGTCGATCCAGCCCGGGGCCGCGGCCCAGCAGCAGCGCCTGGACGGCCAAGGTGGTTCGTACGTTGTCTTGGAATGGGAGCGGCGGCGGCTGCCAGGTGAGGATGCGACGGCAGGCGTCGGACTCGGCGCGCTTGACGCACGCATCCTGGGCAGCGGTCCACACCGAGTCCGGCACGTTCCGTGGCTTGCCGAGACGGCGAGCGAGGTCCGGCCAATCCCCGGGCGTATAGAAGCGCTCGATATACGATCCCTTGGCGGTCACGTCCAGCACGGTCCGGCAATCGGCGAGCGAGCCCGCCTGGCAGCGCCGCCCAATCGTGGACCCGGAGATGGCGAGGCTCCGGCCGGCCCACGCAAAGCCGCCCCACGCGCTGTCGAGCTGAAAGCCACCGCGGAAATACTGCTCCAGCCACGGATGCAGCGTGGGCAGCGCTCCCGTGGCTGCGGTGCGGGCCACCGGCACCACCGCGGCCGAGTCCAGCGGCAGGGCGAAGTGGTGGTAGGGGAAGTTCTGCCGTCGCACCCCGCGATCCACTCGCAGGTAGCGACGGACGGCGCGCCCCGTCCGCGGTTGGAGCGACCAACTCGACGTGTCGTTGAACACGCCGGAGCGCTCCCCGAAGTGCGCGGTGAGCTCCGCGGCCACCTGTTCGAGCGCGCCGGTCAGCACGGCCTGGTCGTGGGCGCTGAGTTGTCCGTCAATGAAGCGCACGCGGCGGCCACCGGCCACGAGCGAGTCCGTGAATGGCGCCGTGCGCGCGTTGCGCAGCGAGTCGAACACCTCCCCCGCCACTCGTTGCCGCGCCGCGAGCGCTTCGTACTGCCGCCGGAGTGCCGCCACGTCGGACGGCCCCGTTTGTGCCGACAGCGTCGGGACCGCGGCCACAAGGAGCGCCACGGCCATCAGCGCGTATGCGGGCCTAGACATCGATCAGCCGCCACGGTTCCGCATAGAGCGCCAGCGGTCCCGGCCACTCGATGAGCCAGCGCTTGATGGTGAGGACGATGGCCGGGTCGGCGAACGCCGTCACGAGGAAGGCCGCCGGGCCGATGGCGAGCAGGAGAAAGAGCACCGCCAACGTGGCCCGGCGTCCGAAGACGTACTGCAAGGCGAAGCTCGCGGAGTACGCGAGGAGCAGGGCGAGGTAGTATCGCGCGGCCAGGATAAACGGGTACGCCCGCAGCACCTCCGGCAGCGTGATCTGCCAGATGACGAACCAACTGCCAAGGTACAGCCCGAGGGCAGGCACGAGCAGCGTGAGCGCACCGACCGCATAGCGCAGGGCCACAAACCGGCGCCACGGGATGGGGAGCGAGAGCGGGTACACGTGCCGCGTCTCCGCGTCCACCGTCCACGGCAGCACCGCCACCACGAAGGCGCCCAGCAACGAGATGAGGGTGAGGACCGGGCCCAGCGTCCGGAACGCCTCGATGATCGCGAAGGGGGCGATACTGACCGGCGCAATGCCGGCGCCAAGGCGCCAGAGCACCGTGGGCACCGCAAAACTCGCGACGGCGAGCGTGAGGACCGCCACGCGCGTCCACAGCCACTGCGTGACGAAAATGCGCCGGAACATCACGCGGCCTCCTGCGTCCGGTGCCGCGCACCGCGCAGCAACTCCACAAAACTGTCCTCGAGATCCAGGTCCATCACGTCGCGCACTTCCGCGCCGACGCCCTGCAGCCAATCGCGCATCTCCGGACGCCAGCCGCGCACCACCCACTCGGCGTCGGTGGTACCGGCCGATTCCGCCGAGAGCAGCGTGAACGGCATCCCGTCCGTGGCGCCGGGGGCGTGGCGCAGCTTCAGGCGCTTGATCCCGCCCCGGAACTCCTGCATCGGCAGCTCGGCCACGAGGCGCCCGCCGTCCATCACGCCCACCCAGTCGCAGATTCGCTCCTGTTCGTGGACAAGGTGGCTCGACACCAGCACCGTCGCCCGGTGCGCCGCCACATACTCGACGAGCGCGGCCAGCACCTCGCGGCGGATGACCGGGTCAAGGCCGTCGGTGGGTTCGTCCAGCACCAGGAGCTCGGCGCGCTGCGAGAGGGCGAGCAGGAGCATCAGCTTGCCGGCCTGCCCCTTGGAGAGCTGGGCCACCTTCTGGTCCGGCTGCAGCGTGAAGCGTTCGCGCAGTCGCACGGCCTCCGCGGCATCGAAGGTCGCATAAAACGCGCGGTGGTAGGCAATCGACTCATCGACCGTCAGCCGCCCATAGAGGTGCAGGCGTTCCGGCACGTAGCCGATGCGCGCGAGGGCGAGGTGTGCGTTCTGCGGAACGCTCTCGCCAAGGACCGTGATGGAACCCGCGTCGGGCGGCAGCATCCCGAGGAGCAGGCGGATGGTCGTCGTCTTGCCCGAGCCGTTGGGGCCGAGGAAGCCGTAGATCGCGCCCGTGGGGACCTGCATCGCGAGGTCCTTGATGGCGAACGCCTTGCCGGCGCGCCAGTCGAGGTTGCGGATGGAAATGGCGTGACTCACTTGGACTCCGGGTGCTCGTGGTCGAGGGCCGCGCGGATGTCGGCGGCCGAGAGGCCAAGGCGCGAGGCCTCGGCGATGGTTTGACGGACGAATCGGCGGGCCGCGCTCAGGCGTTCGCGCTCCCGCGTGCCGACGGGAATGTCGGCCACGAAGGTGCCCGTGCCCTGGCGCATCACCACCAGGGCCTCCTGCTCGAGCTCGCGGTAGGCCTGTACCACGGTTGCCGGATTGACGCGCAGCCGGGCGGCCAGCACGCGCACCGACGGCAGGTCATCGCCCGCGCGGAGCTCGCCGGCGGCGACGGCGACGCGGATGCGCTCGGCGATCTGGACATACAGGGGGATGGGACTGCGCGGGTCGATTCGAGAGAACACGTCAGTGTATTGATGTTCCCATACACTACAACACACTCACTCCGTGTCAAGATGGGGCCAGGGCGGTCCGAGGAGGGCGTGGGTTGTACGTGGGTGAGGCGGGGGGTAGAATTCACCGTACGCGGGCGTAATTCAGTTGGTAGAATGCCAGCTTCCCAAGCTGGACGTCGTGGGTTCGAGTCCCATCGCCCGCTCTCTCTCAAGGCAGAAGGTCGAAGGTACAAGGTGATCGGGGGGCCTCGATGCGGGTTGTCGAGGCCCTTGTTGTGTCCGCGAAACCGCGCCGAGACGTGCGCGTAAGGGTGGCTGTCCCCCACTTGGAGTCGAGCCCGTGATTGGATCAAGGGTTGCACAGGTCCTTGCCGTGGCGGCGCTGGCGACCGCGGTCGCTCCCCTCGCCGCCCAGGCGCCGCCGCTACGCGACCTGCCCGCGCCGACGCGTGAGATCGAGGATCCGTTCTCCGTCGTTGCCGCCGTGAGCGAGGCGGCGGGCGGGCGCGTCGTGGTCGTCGATGGACTGGATGGCGAGCTGTCCGTGGTGAACTTCGCGGCCGGGGAGCGGATGCCGCTCGGGCGCCAGGGCTCGGGTCCCGGCGAGTATCGGGCACCCGGTGCGGTGTTCCGTGTGCGTGGCGACACCATCTGGGTGATGGATGTCGCGCAGCAGCGGATGGCCGCGTTCCACCCGGACTTCACGGCCGGCGTGCCGTTCCATCTGCAGATGTTCGACACGCAGACGCGGACGGCATTGATGGCCCCCTTCTACGTGGACCGGACCGGCGTGATGTACGCAAACGCGCTCCCGGTGGGTGGCGGTGGGCCGAATATGCAGATTCCCGATTCGGTGGAGGTCATCCGGTTCGATCCGCGCGGCACCGGTCCACGGACCCCCCTGGCCAAGCTGCGTTTTCCTACGAGCGGAACGCCGGAAATGCGCGTCGAGGGGACCGTCATCAAGTACACGATGGCGTTTCCCGGCCTCGTGACCGCGGACTCGTGGGCGGTCTTCGCCGATGGCCGGCTCGCTATCGTCCACGGCGCGACGTACACCATCGAGATGGTCACCGTCGACGGGCGGCGGACGACGTCGCGGCCGATTGCCTACGACCGGATTCCGGTCACGCGGGAGGACCAGGACGCGGAGATGGCCGAGGCCAGGCGCGTGTTGGCCGAGCAGATGAAGGCCGCACAGCGAACGATGCCGCAGGGGATGACGCTCGACATCAATATGCCGCCGCCCGCGAGCTGGCCGGCGACGTATCCCGCGATCTCGCCGATGGCGGTGTTTGCGGCGCCGGACGGGCGGCTGTGGGTGCGTCGGGCCACGCCGGCGCGCCTGGGGCGCGAGCAGTGGGATGTGGTGGATGCCGCGGGTACGCTGGTGGCCCGGTGGCGGCTGCCGCAGCGGACGCGGCTGGTCGGGGTGGGGGCGGGCGTGGCGTACACCGTCCGTATGGACGAGGACGACCTACAGTACCTGCAGCGGGTGGAGGTCGGTCGCTGAGTGTCGGTGGACTTGGGGTGTGCGGGTCGCTAGGTTTCGCGCTCTGTCCACGGGCGTTGCGGCTCGTTTGGACGGGACGTAGCGCAGCCCGGTAGCGCACCTGAATGGGGTTCAGTAAGACTGCGCACCGGCGGTGAGAAGTGCCAATCGGATAAGTGCTTGTAAGCCAATGTGTTGTGGAAGCCTGAGCCCCTTAATCGGGGCTCTTGTCATTTCGTAGATTGTGCGAGTCGTGTGCAAGACGTCCCGACCGCCACTCTGTCAGACCTCCCGGCGAGGTTCAGCCTAGGTCACTCCGCTCCGTTGGCCGCTCGGGAACGCTGTCGCCGCATTGCCCCAGGTCGTAGGTTGACCGAAGCGGCGCGCAGCGGACCTTTTAAAGCACCAAGCGCCTCCTACCCGACACCAGAGCCCAGTAGTTGTCATGCGACTAGTTGCAAATGCCGGCAGTGATCGAGTCATCGACATTCTCAGCTCCGCATTGCAACCGGGACGCCGCCTCGATTTGGTGACCTCCTCGCTCTCACTCTTCGCGTTCGCCGAGCTGAGAGAGCAAATGTTGAAGCTCGGGCACAGCCGTCTCGTGCTTCCGAAAACCGGCTCCGACCTGCTGCTCTTGGGCTCAGATCAGGATCGGGCAGCCCGTAATCGGCTTCAGCAGCGTTGGCTCGCTCGCTCCCTCGCCGAGTGGCTGAAGGTGACCACGGAGGTGCGGCGAGCTCGGGGTGGCGTGCCTCAAGGCGCTGCCGTGGTGCGCGAGGACTCCGGCGCACCGCTCAACGTGGTGCTGGGCTCACACTCCTTTAGCACGGATGGCCTTGGGCTCACGCCGGGGAACTCTCTCAGCCTTATCCAAGCATCCGAGTCCGCAGCCGAAGCCGCAGCACTCAGCGGTTGGTTTGACGCCCAGTGGAGCGGCTTGCCAACTGACGAGACGGCGAAGAGTGAGGTGCTGGCAGAGCTCGAAGCCCTGGCATCGCACAAAGACCCGTTCCTCATCTACAATCTGATCCTGCACCACGTCTTCAAGGAACGCGGCGACGACCTGGACGAGGAGCGGGTTGTGAAGTCGGCGACGGGTATCCGTGAAACACAGGTTTGGCGGAAGCTCTACAAGTTCCAGCGGGACGGCGTGGTCGGTGCCATCGACAAGTTGGAGCGCTTCGGCGGTTGCATCATTGCAGACAGCGTGGGGCTCGGTAAGACCTTCGAGGCACTGGCCATTATGAAGTATCACGAGCTTCGCAACGACCGAGTGCTGGTGCTTTGTCCCAAGCGGCTGCGCGACAACTGGACACTCTACAAGGCCAACGACCGTCGGAATGTCTTGGCAGGTGACCGCTTCAACTACGACGTGCTGAATCACACAGATCTGTCGCGCGACGGTGGGCTTTCGGGCGACATCGATCTCTCACACGTCAACTGGGGGAACTACGACCTCGTCGTCATCGACGAGTCGCACAACTTCCGAAACAAAAAGACGCCGCAGGCGGGTGGCGAGACTCGCTATGATCGCCTGATGCGCAAGATCATCCGCGAGGGGGTGAAAACTCGCGTGTTGATGCTTTCCGCGACGCCGGTGAACAACCGGATGGCGGATCTGCGCAACCAGATTGTTTTCGCGACGGAGGGTGACGACGCTGCGTTCCTCGAGCACGGGATCGGCAGCATCGACAGCACGACGCGCCTAGCCCAGAAGCAGTTCAATCGCTGGCTGGACCTGGACGAGGTAGAGCGTACTCCATCGCGACTGGTCGAGATGCTCGGCTTCGACTACTTCACGCTGCTCGACCTACTGACGATTGCTCGCTCGCGAAAGCACATCGAGAAGTACTACGGCATTGCGGAGACTGGCCGTTTCCCAGACCGTCTCAAGCCCATCAACATCAAAGCCGACGTGGATCGGGAAGGGACCTTCCCGCCCATCCGAGACATCAATCTCGAGATTCGCCGGCTCAACCTCGCCGCCTACGCCCCGTTACGGTACGTGCTTCCGCACAAGCAGGAGGCGTACGACCGCAAGTACAGCACGCAGGTGAAGGGCGGTACTGGCTTCTTCAGGCAGGCAGACCGCGAGGAAAGTCTCATCCACCTGCTTCGCGTGAATCTCCTCAAGCGAATGGAGAGCTCGGTGGCGGCCTTCGCGCTCACCGTTGAGCGACAGCTCCGGGACGTTGAGGCGACGCTGGGGCGAGTCGAAGCGGACGCCGCGGAGCTCGAAGAGCTGGACATCGACGATGTGGACATCGAGGACCCAACTTTCGAAAGCCTGATGGTGGGTCGCAAGGTCAAGGTATTAATCCAGGATGTAGACCTTGTGCGCTGGAAACAGGATCTCATCGAGGATCGCAACCGGCTCGCCAACCTGGTGTCCGCTGCTCGGCAAGTCTCAGCCGCCAAGGATGCGAAGTTGGGGGCTCTCCGTGAAGTGATTGAGCACAAACATCGGGAGCCGATCAACGTCGGCAACCGCAAGGTCATCATCTTCACTGCTTTCGCCGATACTGCGCGCTACCTCTACGATCAGCTCGCACCGTGGGCTAAGACCAGCTTAGGAGTGCACTCCGCGTTGGTCACTGGAACGGGGAGCAATCAAGCGACGCTCCCAGGACTACGGCGTGACCTCGCTTCCATTTTGACCGCCTTCGCACCGCGAGCCAAAGAGCGGCCCGAAGATTTGGCTGGCGATGGGGACCTCGATCTGCTCATTGCCACGGACTGCATCTCGGAGGGCCAGAACCTGCAGGACTGTGACTGGCTCGTCAACTACGACATCCACTGGAACC
>CAYXQS010000091.1:0-8542 GCA_964466515.1 uncultured Gemmatimonas sp.
CCAGCGCCGGACACGACCTGGCGGCCTGCCTCACCGCCGGTGCCGTGCAGGTGTACGTCGCGGGGGCCGCCACCACCCGTCCGGTGAGCCAGGGCCCGTCCGGCGCGGCCATCGAGCTGGCCCCGGGCGAGAAGGCGCTGATCCCGCTCGGGTTCCGCGCGCGACTTCCGGAAGGGTACGAGGCGCAGGTCCGCCCGCGCAGCGGTACCAGCCTCAAGACGGACCTGGTGATTGTGAACAGCCCGGGGACGATTGATGCCGACTACCCGGGCGAGTGGTGCGTGCCGGTGAAGAACGGCGGCACCGCGCCCCTCAGGATTCAGCACGGGGAGCGGATTGCCCAGTTTGTGCTCGCGCGGTTTGAGGCGCCGACGTTCACGGTCGGCCCGGTGGCGCAGACCACCGATCGCGCGGGCGGGTTTGGTTCGACGGGGCGTTGACGGCAGTGGCCCCGCCTCGTGCATCGCCCTTCACGGATACCGCAATGGAGAGATGGGAATGCGTCTGAGTCGCCTACTCGTTCTTGCCGCCCTCGCGGCCCCGGCCACGGTGCTGCGCGCACAGGACCCGGAGCCGGTCCACGTCGAGTCGTTCACGCTCCCCAACGGGCTCCGCGTCCATCTCGTCGAGGATCACTCGGCGCAGGTCGTCGCGGTGAACGTCTGGTACGATGTCGGCTCGCGCAACGAGCGCATCGGGCGCACGGGGTTCGCCCATCTCTTTGAGCATATGATGTTCCAGGGCTCGGCGAACGTCGGCAAGATGGAGCACGGCCAGCGCATTGAACGCGCCGGCGGGACCTACAACGGCTCCACGCAGCCCGACCGCACCGACTACTACAACGTCGTGCCGTCCAACCGGCTCAACCTCGCGCTCTGGCTCGAGGCCGACCGGATGCGGTCGCTGCGGATCACCGCCGAGAACCTGGCCAACCAGCAGGAGGCCGTGAAGGAGGAGCGCCGGATGCGGTTTGACAACCAGCCGTACTTCGGCGCGCTGGTGGACTCGGTGCCGCTGGTCTTCGGCCAGGAGCACTGCTTTGCGTACGCGCACTCGATCATCGGCTCGATGCCGGACCTCGAGGCGGCAACGGTGGAGGACGTGCAGGGGTTCTTTGACGTCTACTACGCCCCCAACAACGCGACCTTGGTGATCGTGGGCGACGTGGATCCGCTGCAGGCGCGCCGGTTGGTGAGCGACTACTTCGGCGGCATTCCGCGCGGCCGGATCCCGCCGCCGGTGTCGTGTGAACCATCGGCATCGACCGTGGGGGAGGCCATCAAGCGCGTGGCCGATGCCAACGCGACGCTCCCGGCGGTCTTCACCGTGTATCGCACGGTGCCGCCCTCGCACGCGGACTATCCGGCGCTCGAACTGCTCTCGACGATCCTCGGCGCCGGGGAGAGCAGCCGCCTCAACCGGACGCTGGTGCGCGACTCCAAGGTGGCCGTCGCGGCGCAGGCGCTCTACAACCCCTTCGGCCCGATGCGCGGCACCGGCCTGTTCGGGGCGCTCGCCATCGCCAATCAGGGGGTGGACGTCGATACGCTCCACACCAAGCTCGTGCAGCAGCTCCTCGCCTCGGCGAGTTCCATCACCGAGGAGGAGCTGACGAAGGCCAAGAACGCGTGGCGCTCGCAGACGATCTTCGGGCGGCAGCAGGCGCTCACGGTGTCCGAGGCCGTCCACTACGCCGCGATGTACCTCGGCTCGCCGCTGGCGGTGAATTCGGACGCGGCCCGCTACAACCGCGTGACCGTGGCCGATGTGGGCCGGGTGGCGCGCACCTACCTGCGTGCCGAGAACTCGCTCACGATCCTGATGATCCCGGAGGGCCGCTAGATGCGTCTCGTCCCCTTGATGGCCGCGACCCTCCTCGCCGCGCCGCCGCTGGCCGCGCAGTACCCCACGCAGCCGCCGGCGCCGCTGCCGCTGGAGCCGGCCGTGTTCCCGCCCTTCGTGGAGTTCGAGCTCCTCAACGGGCTCCGCGTGGTGCTCGTCTCGAGCGAGAAGCAGCCGGTGCTCTCGCTGTCGCTGTCGGTGCTTGGCGGCGCGGTCCACGATCCCGCGGGCAAGAGCGGCACGGCGGAGATGGTGGCCGGGCTCCTCACCAAGGGCGCGGGGGGGCGGACCGCGGAGCAGGTGTCGGCCGCCATCGAACGCGTCGGCGGCACGCTCACGTCGTCGGCGGGACAGGATTTCCTCAGCGTCAACGCCGCCGTGCTCCGCGACGACCGCGCACTCGCCTTCTCGCTGATGGCGGATGCGCTGCTGCGTCCCGCCTTTGCGCAGGACGAGATTGACCTGCTGCGCACGCAGACCCTCTCCGCGCTCACGTTGGAGCAGTCGGACCCGGGGGCGATCGCGGCGCGCGCCTTTGCGCGGGCGCTCTACGGCGACCATCCCTATGGCCGCCGTCCGGATGAGTCGAGCGTGCTCGCTATCCGGCGCGACGACCTGCTGGCGTTCCACGCCGCGCGCGTGCGGCCGGCGCAGGCGCTGCTTGTCATTGCCGGCGCCATCGATTCCACCGAGGCGCATCGCCTGGTGGAGCAGTCCTTCGGTGGGTGGGCCGGCCGCGGGGCCGCCACGCCGCCGATGCGTCCCGCGCCGCAGCGCGCGCGCAGTGAGATTCTCCTCGTGCACCGGCCGGGCTCCGTGCAGTCGAACATCGTGGTGGGGAACACCACCTGGCTGCCGACGGACACGCGCGGCTACGCGCTCAACCTCGCCAACCAGGTCCTCGGCGGCGCGAGCGATTCGCGCCTGTTCCAGATTCTCCGCGAGGAGAAGGGGTGGACCTACGGCGCGTACTCGGGCATCACGCGCGCGCGTGGGCTCGGGAACTTCGGCGCCACCGCCGAGGTGCGCACGGAGGTCACGGACTCGGCGCTCGTTGAGATCCTGATGCAGATGCGTCGGATGGGGACCGAGCTCGTGCACGAGGACGAGTTTGAGCGGGCGAAGCTCACGCTCGTGGGGCGCTTCCCGCTGCAAATCGAGTCGGCGCAGCAGGTGGCCGCGCAGGTGGCCAACGCGCGGCTCCTCGGGCTCGCCACGGACTACGTGCAGACCTATCGCGACCGGGTGGCGGCGACGACGCGCGAGCAGGTGCTGGCGGCGGCGCGGTCGGGGATGCGCGCGGACGCGGCGCTCATCGTGGTGGTGGGCGACGGCACGCTGATCCGCGAGGGGCTCGAACGCGTCGCGCCGGTGACGATGGTGGATGTCCACGGCCAGGAGATCGCCGCGGCGGATCTCGCGCCGTCAGGCAGCCCCGTGGCGCGTCCGCTGGAGATCGACCGGTCACGAATGATGCCGTCGAGCGACTCGTTTGCCGTGATGGTGCAGGGGCAGAACTTCGGATTCCAGGTCTCGCAGCTCGAACGCGCGGGCGACGGGTGGCAGTACACGGAGCAGTCGATGCTTGGCCCGATCATCTCCCAGCGCAGCACGGTGCGCTTCTCGGCCGACCCGACGATGTGGTCGGTTGAGCAGTCGGGGCTGTTCCAGGGGCAGGAGCTGCGCCTCTCGGTGCGCTACGGGGACGGCATCGTGAGCGGCGAGGGCGTCACGCCGGGTCAGGGCGGGATGCAGCCGGTGCGGTACAGCGAGGTCCCGGTGCCCGCAGGCACGGTGGATGACAACGCGCTGTCGGCGCTCCTGCCGTTCTTCCCCTGGGAGCCGGGCGCGACGTTCACGGTGTCGGTCTTTGCGTCGGGCAAGGGCAAGGTGGAGGAGCGGACGCTGCGCGTGCTCACGGAGGAGGCGGTCTCCGTGCCGCTCGGGACCTTCGCGGCGTACCGGGTCTCGCTCACCGGCGGCGATGCGCCGGGGACGTACTGGATTGAATCGGCCAAGCCGCACCGGCTGCTGAAGTTCGGGCCGGCGGGGGCACCCTTGGAAATTGTGCGTGTGCGGTAGACTGGAACGGCTGTTTACCACGAAGGGCACGAAGGGCTCAGCGCACGGGACTGTTTCGTGACCGCCATTAAGTGGTCGTTACTCGTAGAGGGCAAGAACTTTAGGGGGTCCGCCCAGCACAGATCTGTGCTGGGCGGACCCCCTAAAAACATTCTACTTGACGAGCGTCAGCTACTTATGGCGGACACGGGGCCATCCCGTGCACTCACCCCTTCGTGCCCTTCGTGCCTTCGTGGGAAAACGCAGGAAAGGCGTACTCCCCACAAAACCAGATCACGGCTCCAGCAACTGCTTGATCTGCCACCGCGCATCCGCCAGGTGTGCACGGGTCGCGGCGTCGGCGGCCTTGGCCTGCGCCTGCCCCAACTGCGTATCGAGCGTGCGCAGTTCCTGCCGCAGCATTGCCTTCACGTCCGTGCTCGGACGCGCGCCCGCGGTGAAGAACTGGCCCGTCTGCGCGCTGCTCGAGATGCGCGGCGTCGTCGGCGGATTGGCGTCGAGCTTCGCCTTGATCATCTCGAGGTGGATGCGCTGGAGCCCGCGGCGGTACGCGTCCACGCGCACCGAGGCCGCGGAGAGCTCGCTCCAGATGCCCGTCCGCAGGTCCGCGAGATACTCGGAGAGCGGGTACGGCCGGACCGTGCCCGGCAGCGCCTCGAACTCGACGAGCCGCGCCATCCGGTCGTCGTTCATCAGCGTGGTGAGGATGTTGCGCTGCGTGGTGTTGATGCGCGCCACGGCGCCGTCCGGCTCGAGGCGGCGCAAGATCGCCGGGTCCAGCAGCCAGGTCGGCGTCTGGAAGAGATTCTCGTGGACGAACTGCACCGCCGCGCGCTGCCGCTCGCGTGGGATCGGCGTGAAGCGCGGGCCCGGCTGCGAGCCGTACTTCTCCTGGCCGTCCACGCTCCCCACGATCGTCGCCACGTGGCGCATCTCGTTGGTGAACTGGCCGAGCAATCGGCCGTACCCTTCCTTGGTGAACGACACGTCCTGGAGCGGGTCCGTGGTCGCCGCGATCAGCGTCGGGACGAGGCGCTTCAGGTTGCGGATGCCCAGCCCGGTGCTCTTCACCGCGTCCTGGTCGCCGATCGCCTCGCTGTACGCCGTGTATGGGAAGGCGCCGAAGTCGTCCGGGATGCCATAGCGGAACCACGGCACGGTGTCCTGCTGGCGCGCGAGCGCGTCGAGCGCCGGCCGCTCATCGTCCGGCCCGGTGGTCCCCGGGATCACCGAGTATCCCCACGTCACGGCGAACTTGTCGTACGGCCCCACCTGCGGGACCAGCGTGTGCAGGGGGATGTTGTCCTCGGGCTGCGCCACGTAGTTGAAGCGGGCGTAGTCCATAATCGTCGGCGAGTGTCCCATCCGCTCGACCCAGGTGCGCGAGCGCACGGAGTCGGCCGGGTACATCCCCGACGCGGCCTGGTTGTGCGGGAGGCCGAGCGTGTGGCCCACTTCGTGCGCCACGACGAACTGCACGAGGCGGCCCTGGAGCGAATCGGGGAGCGGGAGCCGCGCGGCGCGGGGATCCAGCGGCCCGACCTGCGTCCAGTACCACCAGGTCTGCAGGTTCATAATGTTGTGGAACATCATCACGTCGGCCTCGAGGATCTCCCCCGAGCGCGGGTCGACGATGCTCGGGCCAACGGCGTTCTCCGTGGTCGACGCGAGCCAGCGGATCACCGAGTAGCGGGCGTCGTCCGGCGACCAGTTCGGGTCCTCTTCCTTCGAGGGCGCATCGGCCGCGACGATCGCGCGACGGAAGCCCGCCGCCTCGAACGCCGGCTGCCACTCCTCAATGCCGGCCTTCACCCACGGGACCAGCCAGGCCGGCGTCGCCGGATCCACATAGTACGTGATGGGCTTCACCGGCTCCGAGACGGCGGCGCCGGGGTCCTTCTTTTCCAGGCGCCATCGCGAGATGTACGCGCGCTGCTGCGCCCGCTGCTCGGGACGGCTGAAGTCCACGCGCGTGGAATGGAAATACCCGACGCGCGAGTCGCGGAGGCGCGGGCGCATCGGCGACTCGGGGAGCTTCACCATCGAGAAGTGCACGACGTAGCTCTTGGTCTGCGTCGGCGTGCCCGGCGGCGGCTGCTGCGCGGGGAGCCCCGGGAAGAACGACCGCGCGACCGGCTGCGCGTTGATGGTCAGCGTGGCCTCCACCTCGATGTTGGTCGGATAGGCCGCGACCATCTCGAGGAAGGAGCGCGTGGCGTCAATGGTCCCGCGCGTCTGCTGGACGATGCTGAGTTCGTTCGGGGGCGCCGTGAAGAGGCGCGAGACCTCGATGACCGCCGCCGAATCCGGCCCGTACGCCTCCACGTTGAACGCGGCCAGGATGGAGGGGTTGTTGGACCGCTCCACCGCCTCGGCCACCGGGGAGCTGGGGTCGGCGATGATGGCGTAGGAGATGCCACGGAGGAGCACGCGGTTGCCCTTACGCTCCCAGCGCACGACGCGGGTATCGATCTCGTCGCCGCCGAGGCCATCGGTCGTCACGTTGCGCGCGACGCGCGCCTGGAAGAGCATCTCCTTCCCCAGTTCGGCCGCCGGGATCTCATAGTAGAGCCGGCTGCCGATCATATGCGTCTTGAAGAGTCCCTGCTGGGTCACCGCGCCGTCGCGAATGACGGCGGAGTAGGCCCTCGGCTGGGGATCCTGCGCGCCGCCCGCCGCGCCCCCCTGCGGTGCGCCCTGCGGCGCGCCCTGCGGCGCGCCCTGCGGCGCACCGGCCGGCCGCGCGGCTGGTGTGGTCGCCGGCGTGGTGGCCGGCGTCGCCGCCGCGGACGCGCAGGACGCGGCCGCGAGCATCAGCGAGGCGGAGAGGACGACTGGTCGTGTGAATCGCATCGGTCTCATTCTCTGAGGTGTGGGAGAGGACAACCGAACCTTCGGCTGCGGCGGGGGGACTACGAAGAAAACGCGCGGGCGCTCGGTTGGCTACGGTCCCGGCCGATGGCGTGTTGACTCGCCCTCGCGGATGGCGTCTGCGCCGAAGCGTTCCCGCACACGGTCCACGGCGCGCGAGACCGCCCGGTCCACCGGGCGCTCCACCGCCGGCGCGCTCCCAAAGAGCCCGAGCTGCTCGGCGTCCCGGGCGGGCATCAGCCCGCCCAGCGCCACCCCAACCAGGCGCGCGGGCACCATCCGCTTGGCCCGGAGCTTCCTGAGGAGCTCCACCGCCACGTCGCCCACCGCGCGGTCGCTCTCGAGCGGCTCGGGGAGGGTGCGGCTGGCCAGGCGCGTGGTGAAATCGGCGTCCTTGATCTTCACCGTGACCGTGCGTGCGGCGAGGCGCTCGCTGCGCAGCTCGCTCGCCGCCTTCGCGCCGAGGGCGCGGAGGTGCGTCGCCAGTTGCGAGGTCTCACGGACGTCGCGGTCAAAGGTCCCTTCGCGGCTGATCTGCCGCGCGGTCCCGCGCGCCTCCACCGGCGCGTGGTGAATCCCGCGGACGCGCGCCCAGAGCCACTCGGCCTGACGCCGGCCCAGCCATTGGATCAGCGTCGTGCGCTCCAGCGGGAGGACGTCCTCCACGCGTACCAGCCCGAACCCGGCGAGCCGCTGCTGCATCTTGGGGCCGATCCCCGGGATCTCGGCGAGG
Organism: uncultured Gemmatimonas sp.; assembly: GCA_964466515.1. Classification (GTDB taxonomy): domain Bacteria; phylum Gemmatimonadota; class Gemmatimonadetes; order Gemmatimonadales; family Gemmatimonadaceae; genus Pseudogemmatithrix. Next base: position 7,529 of record CAYXQS010000091.1, read on the forward strand.
TCGAGGGTGCTCAGGAAGCGCCCCTCGTCCTCGGGGTCGATCACGAGCACCCCCGTGGTATTGGTGGCGATGCGTGGCTTGGCGCGCTCGGTGGCGAGCTTGGCAATCAGCTTGGACGTGCCGCCGCCGAGCGAGATCCACAGCCCCGTCTCCTTATGGACGCGCGTCCGGATCCGTACCGCCGTCTCGGCGAGGGTCTCGTGCCCGTGCAGCGTCTCGGTGCCGGTCAGGTCGAGGTACCACTCGTCGATGCTGGCGCCTTCGACCACGGGGGTGAAGCGGCCGAGCACGGCGAAGATGGCCTTGGACGTGGCGCTGCACGCGCCGCGCGGGACGGGGACGCAGAGCGCGTCCGGGCACAGGCGGAGCGCCTGCGCGATGGGCATTGCGGAGCGGACGCCGTAGGTGCGCGTCTCGTACGAGGCCGAGCAGACGACGCCTCGGGAGCCGGGCCGGCCGCCGACGATCAATAGCGGTGCGCGTCCCGCGCCCTCGGGGTCCGCCATCCGAGCGACCGCCACGAAGAAGGCGTCGGCGTCGGCGTGGAGGATCCTGCGTGGCGTCATCCAGGAAGCATAGAGCGCGCGCGGCGCGGCGGCTACATTCACTGGCAATGAGCGGACTTGACAACGCGCCCCTCTGGTCTCCGTCGTCCGACGCGGCCGCGCGCTCGGTGATGCGCGCCTTCTTCACGGAGGTCGCGCGCACGGTCCCGGGCGCGCCCGTGCCCGAGGCGCCATATGCCGCGTGGCACGCGTGGTCGGTGCGCGAATCGCCCGCCTTCTGGGCCGCGCTGTGGCAGTTCTGCGGCATCACCGGCACGGCGTGGACGGACGTCCTCCGCGACGGCGAGGCGATGCGGCCGCCGGGCGCCGACGGCGGCCCCCGCTGGTTCAGCGGCGCGCGGCTCAACTTCGCCGAGCATCTCCTCCGCCGCCGCGACGACACGCCCGCGCTCATCGCGCGCGACGAACGGGGCCGCCGCCGCGAGGTCTCCTGGCGCGCGCTCGCGGC
>CAYXQS010000092.1:0-251 GCA_964466515.1 uncultured Gemmatimonas sp.
AGCACGACGTTCTCCAGGATGGTGCCGAACATCTCCGTGGTGGCAAAGATGTCGGGCTCCTGCTCGCGCGAGAGGTTGATCACCTTGGCGTAGCAGCCGCCCTCGAAGTTGAACACGCCGTTCTTGCTCCATCCGTGCTCGTCGTCGCCGATGAGGCCGCGGTCCGGGTCGGCGGAGAGCGTCGTCTTGCCGGTGCCCGAGAGGCCGAAGAACAGCGCGGTGTCGCCGTCCTTCGCGATGTTGGCGGAGCA
>CAYXQS010000092.1:261-8436 GCA_964466515.1 uncultured Gemmatimonas sp.
GGAAGTAGTTCATCACGGTGAACATCGCCTTCTTGAGCTCGCCCGCGTAGCGCGTGCCGCCAATGAGGATGGTGCGCTTGGCGAGGTTGAGCACGATGAACGTGCCCGTGCGCGTGCCGTGCCTGGCGGGGTCGGCCTGGAACTCGGGCGCGTGCAGGATGCTGAAGTTGGGCGCGAAGCTGGCGAGCTCGGCCAGCTCCGGGCGGATGAACATATTCCGCACGAAGTTCGCGTGCCACGCGTTGGGCGTGACGTAGCGGCAGGAGAGGCGGTACGCCGGGTCGGCGCCGCAGTACAGATCCTGGACGAACAGCCCGCCCTGGCCGTTGAGGTACGCCTGCACGTCGGCGAGCAGCGCGTCGAAGTGGGCCGGCGTGAGCGGCTGGTTGACCTTGCCCCAGTCCACGTCGCTCTCGGTGGACGGTTCCTTCACGACGAACTTGTCGTTGGGCGAGCGGCCGGTGTGCGGCGTGGTCACCGCGACAAAGGGCCCCATATGCGCGAGCTGGCCTTCCGTATGGAGGATGGCGGCCTGGACGAGTTCCGGCGCCTCGAGGTTCCAGTGCAGCGTGCCCTTGGGGGCGAGGCCCTGGGCGTCGAGCCCCGTGGCGCTCTCGCGAGCGGGGGCGGCGGTCTTGGCGGACGATAGAGTCATAGTGACGAAGGTGCGCGAAAGGATTTAGGTAGGGCGACTGCGCTGCTGCGCATCGATGACGGCGACCGCCGCCATATTGACGATCTCTTCCACGTCGGCCCCCTGCTCGAGGATATGCACGGGGTGCTGCATCCCGACGAGGATGGGGCCGATCGCCGTGGCCCCGCCCAGCTGTGTCAGCAATTTATACGCGATGTTCCCCGCGCTGAGGTTGGGGAAGATCAACACGTTCGCGGCCTCCTTGAGGGCGCTGAACGGAAAGCGCGCCGCGAGGATGTCGCCGCTGAACGCGGTGTCGGCCTGCATCTCGCCGTCCACCACGAGCGCGGGGTCGCGCATTCGCAGGATCCGCACCGCCTCGGCCACCTTCTCCGCCTCGGGGTGCCTCACCGAGCCGAAATTGGAGAACGAGAGCATCGCGATGCGCGGCGAGACGCCGAAGGTGCGCGCCAGCCCCGCCGCCGAGGTCGCGATCTGCGCGAGCTGCTCGGCCGTGGGGTCGATGTTCACCGTGGTGTCGCCGAAGAAGACGATGTGCTTCTCGAAGACGAGCATATAGAGCCCCGAGGCGAGCCCAATGCGCCGGTCGGCGCCAATGACCTCGAGCGCGGGACGGATGGTCTCGGGATAGTGCTTGCCGAGCCCGCCGAGCAAGGCGTCGGCATCGCCGCAGGCGACCATCACGGAGCCAAAGACCGTGGCGCGCGTGATGCGGTTGCCCGCCTCGACGAGCGAAAGTCCCTTGCGCTGCCGCCGCTGCCAGAGGTACTGCGCGTACCGCTCGCGCATCGGGCTCGCGCCCGGCTCGATGATCGTGATCCCGGTGAGGTCGATCCCCAGGTCCTCCGCCGTGGCGAAGACGCGGTCCTTGCGGCCGAGGAGGATGGGGATGGCGATGCCGTCGTCGGACAGGATCTGGGCGGCGCGCAGGACCTTGGGATCCTCGCCCTCGGGGAAGACGACGCGCTTGGGCTCGCGGCTGGCGCGCGAGGCGAGGCCGCGCATAATGCCGCGCGCCCGGCCGAGCCGCGCCTCGAGCTGGTCGCGGTACTCGTCGAGGTCAATGAATTCCTTCGCGACGCCGCTGGCCACGGCCGCCCACGCCACCGCCGGCGCCACGCGCAGCAGCGCGCGCGGGTCGAACGGGAAGGGAATCAGGTACTCGGGGCCGAACTTCACGTTCGTGAGCCCGTAGAGCCCCGCGAGACTCTCCGGCACGTCCTCCTTGGCCAGCGCCGCGAGCGCGCGCGTGGCGGCCATCTTCATCTCCTCGTTGATCTCCGTGGCGCGCGCGTCCAGCGCGCCGCGGAAGATGAACGGGAAGCCGAGGACGTTGTTCACCTGGTTGGGATAGTCCGAGCGGCCGGTGGCGATGATGGCGTCGCTGCGCACGGCGCGGACCTCGTCCGGCTGGATCTCCGGCACGGGATTGGCCAGCGCGAAGATGAGGGGCGCCGCGGCCATCGTGGCCACCATCTCGCCGGTCACCGCCCCGGCGGCCGAGAGCCCGACGAAGACGTCGGCGTCCACGAGGGCGTCGGCGAGGGTGCGCTTGTCGGTCTTGCGGCTGAAGCGCGCCTTGTACGGGTCGAGGCCGGCCGTGCGCCCGTCGTAGATCACGCCCTCGCGGTCGCACATCAGGATGTTCTCGCGCAGCGCGCCGAGGCGCACGTAGTGCTCGGCCGTGGAGATGGCCGCCGCGCCCGCGCCCGAGAACACGATCCGCACCTTCGCGATGTCCTTCCCGCTCACCTCGATGGCGTTGAGCAGCGCCGCGCCGGAGATGATCGCCGTGCCGTGCTGGTCATCGTGGAAGACGGGGATCTTGAGCGTCTTCCGGAGCGTCTCCTCGATGTAGAAGCACTCGGGCGCCTTGATGTCCTCGAGGTTGATCCCGCCGACCGTCGGCTCCAGGAGCTGGCAGAAGCGGATGACGTCCTCGGGATCCTCGGAGCCGACCTCGAGATCGAAGACGTCGAGGTCGGCGAACTGCTTGAAGAGGTTGCCCTTGCCTTCCATCACCGGCTTGCCGGCGAGCGCGCCGATGTTGCCGAGCCCGAGGACCGCGGTGCCGTTGGTGACGACGGCCACGAGGTTGCCCTTGGCCGTGTACCTGTAGGCGTCGTCGGGGTTGGCCTGGATCTCAAGGCAGGGCTCGGCGACGCCGGGGGAGTAGGCGAGGGCGAGGTCGCGCTGGTTGGTCAGCGGCTTGGTGGGGACGACGGCGATCTTTCCGGGCCGGCCGCGGGCGTGGTAGTCAAGGGCGTCCTCTCTCTTCATTGGAGGCAATCTAGCGCATCCGAGGGGTCCTCGGGACGGGTTGAGGGGTTGTTGCGGCTATGGGGCGCGGCTACTCATTCGGTATGGCCACGCACCCGCTCTCCCGCCTGAAGGACCCCCGTCGCCGGGGACTCTTGGCGCGCGTGCTGGTGGGCGGATGGCTTCTCCTCCAGATCGGGTTGGTGGCCGCGGTCCCGGTGGTGGACGCCCGGGTCGGCCACGCCGATCAGGTGGTTGCCCACTGGGAGGACGCCAGCGACACCAGTTGTCCGCCCCTGCACGACACCGCCGTCTGCCAGCTCTGCCAGCAGGTCGTGGCCGCCGCCCGGACGACGGCGCACCGGCCACTGCTCCCGGTGGTCGCGCGTGCGGCCCAAGTGGTTCCGTCCGGCGCGCGGCAGCGCGCCCTCCGTCCGGTGGCGGTGGCCACCGCGCCTTCGAGAGCGCCACCCGTCAGCTGAGTCAGCGCCGCGCCCACTCGGGGCGCGTGCCGCCCGTTGTTCCCCTGACTCGGACCTGATTCCAATGACCAGCAATTCCCTGAGCCGCGGCCTGCGGCTCGCCCGCGCGTTTCCGATCCTTGCGTTCGCTTTCGTCTGTGTTGCCGTGTCTGCCACGGCCGCACCGCTCCGTGCGCACACCGAGGCCCCGGCCGTCATCGGCACGGTGGTCGACACCGCGGGCATCCCGCTCGCCAACGCGATGGTCATCGTCGCGGAAGTCGGCCGCACCACCACGACCAACGCGGCCGGCATCTTTGCGCTGCGGGGGCTTCCCGCCGGGGAGTACCATCTCAATGTCGTGCTCTTTGGCTTTGCGCCGGGGCACGTGGTGGTGCGCGTCCCGCCCGAGGGCGAGGATGTGCGCATCACCGTGCGCCTGGTGCAGACACCGCTCCGCCTCACCTCCATTGTGGTGAGCGCGTCGCCCGCCGGGACCGAGGCCGACCGACTCACGCAGGCGGCGCTCGAACTCTCCGGCCGCGCGCTCTCGCGCGCCGTGGGTTCGTCGGTGGCGTCCACGCTATCCGGCGAACCCGGCGTGAGCCAGCGCTTCTCCGGCCCGGCGGCGAGTATGCCGGTCATCCGCGGACTCACGGGCGACCGCATTCTCATCCTGCAGGACGGCGAGCGCGCGGGCGACCTCGCGTCGTCGGCGGCGGACCACGCGGTGTCGGTGGATCCGCTCGCGGCGCAGCGCATCGAGGTGGTGCGCGGTCCCTCGTCGCTCCTCTACGGCAACAACGCGCTCGGCGGCGTGGTGAACGTCGTGTCCAACGACATCCCCACCGCGGTGCCGTCGCACCTTGAGGGCTATATCGGTACGCAGGGCGAGACGGCAACGCCCGGCGGCGCCCTGAGTGCCGGCGTGACGGCCGCGCTTGGCACCAAGAGCGCGGTCTCCGCGCGCGTGGGGTATCGCGAGATGGGGGCGCTGCGCACCGGCGGCGGCGTCACGCTCGACGACACCGACTCCCGCGCGGCCAACGCCACGCTGGGCTACGGCTACATCGGCGACCGCGCGCACCTCGGCCTCGCGCTCCGCTACTACGACTTCACCTACGGCCTGCCGGCCGAGGCGGGCGATCCCGAGGCCGGCGTGCGGCTCGATGGGCGTCGCGTGGGACTCAGCGCGCGCGGCGGGTTCCAGCTTCGCGGCGCGGCCATCCCGTACCTGCGCATCGAAGGGACCGCGCAGGACTACACGCACGACGAGATCGAGCCCGGCGGCGACATCGGCACCACCTTCCGGCTGGGCACGCAGACCGTCAACGCGCGCGCGACCACCACCTGGGGCGCGTTCCGCGGCGCCATCGGCGTGCAGGGACTCTTCAAGCAGTACGACGCCACGGGCGAGGAGGCGCTGACGCCGGGCGCCAACTCGCTGGGCATCGGCGCCTTCCTGTATCAGGAGGTCCCGCTCCGCGGCTCGTTCGGCGCGCACGACGGCGGCCCGCAGCTCCAGCTCGGCGCGCGGTGGGACAGCTACCGCGTGGCCACGGAGGCCGGCGAGGCGAAGTTCGGCCCGGCGCGCACCACGGACTTCGGCAATGTGTCCGGGTCCGTGGGACTCAGCGTCCCGGTGACGGATGCCGTGACGGTGAGCGGCTCGGTGGCGCGCGCCTTCCGCGCCCCGATGGTGGAGGAGCTGCACTCGCACGGCCTGCACGCGGCCGCCGGGACCTACGACATCGGCAACCCGGACCTCACCGCCGAAACCAGCCTGGGCGCCGAGGCGATCGTGCGCGTGCGCGGCGCGCGCGTGAGCGCGCAGGTGGCGGCGTACACCAATCGCGTGAACGACTACATCACGCCGATGATCTTCCCGGACACGGTCGTGGACGGCGAGTCGGTGCCGCTGGTGCGGTTTGGCCAGGAGGACGCCACGCTCACCGGGCTCGAAGGCACGCTCGAGGCGCACCTGACGGGCGGGATCGTGGCGAGCGTGATGGGCGATCTCGTGCGCGCGGAGTTCGCCAGCGGTGGCGTGCTGCCGTTCATCCCGCCGGCGCGCGTGGGCGCGGGGCTGCGCTGGGAGTCGCGTGGGAGCTTCGTTGCGGGTGACGTCCGGCACGGCTTTGGGCAGGACCGCGTGACGGGCGGCGCGGTGGACGTGGCCACCGACGACTACACGGTGCTCAATCTCAGCGCGGGACGGCAGTGGATTATCGGCAACGTGCTGCACCAGGTGACGCTGCGCGCCGACAACGTGGCCGATGCGCGGTACTTCGATGCGGCGAGCCGGATCAAGCGCTTTGCGGCCAACCCTGGGCGGAACATCACCCTCGTGTATCAGCTGCAGTTCTGAGGGCGGGGGGCGCGCGGAGGCGGCCCCTCCGCGCGCTCACCGCTGGCGCCGCAGCCAGTCGAGCGGGTCCACGGCGGCCGTGCCCTGCGGGCGAATCTCAAAGTGCAGCCGCGGCGGGAGGTCGGGGTCCGACTGCCCGACGGTCCCGACGACATCGCCCTTGGCGACCTTGGCGCCCTTGCGGACGCGGAGCTCGCGCAGCGAGCCGTACATCGAGTAGGCGCCGCCGCCGTGCTGGACGATCACCATCAGGCCGTACGTGCCGGCGCCTTCCGCAAAGACCACCTCGCCGTCCGCCACGGTCTTGACCGGCGTTCCGAGCGGCGCGCCGATCCCCATTCCGTTCCAGGTGATCTGCGTATTGTTGGAGTTCATCACGCGGCCGAAGCGGTACACGATTTCGCCGTCCACCGGCCAGTCGAGCCGGCCGAGACTCGCCGTGGTGAGCGAACTCGTGGCCGGCGTGGCGCCGGTCCGCGCCTCGGCGCGCCGCCGCGCGTCCTCGAGCGCGGCAATCACGCTCGTGAGGCGCTGCTCGTCGCGCGTGATCTGGGTGAGCCGGTCCTGCGCACGGCGCGCCTGCGCCTCGATCTGCGCGAGCGAGCGGCCGCGCTGGACCTCGAGCCGGCGCAGCCGTGCCTCCTCGTCGGCCTTCTGCCGGCGGTTGGCCTCCATATCGCCCTGCAGGCGCACCAGGAGCATCCGCTGCGCGGTGATCTGCCCGTTCAGCGTCTCCACGCGATTCAGCAGCGCGTGGTCGCGGCGCGCCACGAGGTGCAGGTACTTGTAGCGCGCCACCAGCGCACCGAACGACTCCGCCGAGAGCAGCGCCTCCAGCGAGTAGAGCGGGCCGCGCTTGTAGATCTCGTGGACCCGGTAGCGGAGCGTGGCCTGCTTGACGAGCAGCTCGTCCTGCGAGCGGACGAGGCTCCCGTTGACGTTCTGCACCTCGTCCACGAGCGACCCCAGCTGCTGGTCGAGCGAGCGCACCACGCGCGAGGTGGCAAGCGCCTGCCGCTCGAGGTTCTGGCGCTCGGCGGAGATGTTGCGTGCGGTGGACTGCATATCGCGCATCCGCGCCTCGAGGTCCTGCCGCTCCTTGCGGAGGCGTTCGAGTTCGAGCTGCTCCTGCCGTAGCCGTTCGGCCGCCTGCTGCGCCGAGGGCGGGAGGGCGGAAGGGCGCTGCTGGGACTGGAGGGGGGTGAGGGGCGTGGTACCCGCGGCGATCATTGCCGCGAGGTACGTGAGGCCACGGAGCCCGCGTCCCGCGCCCCGCATTGCGCCGCGCATCGTCAGATCTTCCGGAGGTGACGCCCCACCGAGGCGGCGCTGCCGAGCACGCCGAGGAGCGCGCCCGCCGCGACGCCCGCGAGCGCCAGGGGGAGATCAAAGAACGTGGCCTGCAGCACGTAGCGGCCCACCACCTGGAACGCGACGTAGGTCAGCACCAGCGCGAGGCCCCCGCCGAGCGTGCCCTTGATGAGTCCCTCGATGAGGAACGGCGCACGGATGAAGCCGTCGGTCGCGCCGACGAGTCGCATAATCTGGATCTCGCGCGTGCGCGCGAGCACGGCCATCCGGATGGTGGACCCGATGATGATCACGGCGACGAGCGCGAAGGTGATGCCGAGCGCGAGGCCCGCCGCCGTGGCGATGTTGCGGAGCCGGTAGAGCTTCTCCACCCACTCCTCGCCGTAGCGCACGTCGTCCACGAAGTCGTACATCTCGAGCCGCCGTGCCACCGCGCGCACCGTCTCGGGGTCGCGCATCCCGGGGCGGAGGCGAATCTCGATGCTCGCCGGGAGCAGCCCCGACTCGAAGACGTCCTCGAACTCGCCGAGCTCGCGGCGCGCGCGCTCGAGCGCCTGCGCCTCGGTCACGAGCCGCACGCTGAGCACCTCGGGGAAGACGGCCACGTCGCCCACGGCCGCGCTCGTCGCCTCGGGCGGCGTGCCCTGCGCGATGAAGCCGCGCACCTCCACGCGGTCCTCCACCTGCTGCAGCGCCGCGCGCAGGTTCACCGCCACCAGCCCAAAGAGCCCGAACGCAAAGAGCGAGAAGGCGATGGTCGTGACGCTCAGCGCGCTGAGCACCGGCGCACGGTCGAAGGCGCGGAACGCCTCACGGACGGCGAGACTCATCCGACGTGCCCCGCATCGGGGTCGGCGGCGGCCGAGTCGTACACGAGCTGCCCCTTGTTGAGCTCGAGCGTCCGCAACTGCGTGTCGCGGACGAGGTCGAGCTGGTGCGTCGCCATCAGCACCGCGGTGCCCGAGGCGTTGATGTCGCGCAGGAGCTGGAAGATCCCCCGCGAGGCGCGGTCGTCGAGGTTGCCCGTGGGCTCGTCCGCGAGGAGCACGAGCGGGTCGTTGACCAGCGCGCGCGCGATGCCCACGCGCTGCTGCTCGCCGCCCGAGAGCTCGTGCGGATAC
>CAYXQS010000093.1:0-8426 GCA_964466515.1 uncultured Gemmatimonas sp.
GAGGCCGCCGCGAAGCGTTGCGGCGTCGGCTCCCGCAGCGCCCCCTGCGCCGACTCCCACGCCCACTGCCGCCGCTGATCTCGCTGATGCCGACGCCGAGCGTCGGGCCTTGAGCCGCGAAGTGAGCGCCGGAGAGCAATCACGCTTGAGCGGCGTCGTCGTGACGGGGGCGCGCGCCGAAGCCGCCGGAGCACCGGCGTTTGCGGTGCCGTTGGCGGCCAAGGCGATGCTGCCGGTGCTGACCGGTTGCTGGCGGGTGGTCCCACCCCTCGTGCCCGATACATTGCTGCGCGACCCGGTCGTCGTGGTGCGGCGCGGCGACACGCTGCGCGTGACGATCACGGCACGGCGCCAGGTGACGGTGGTACAACACGGCGATACGTTGCGCGGTGAGCTGAACGCCACGCGCGTCGCGTGCCCACCACCGACCACACCGCCCGAGTCCGAGTGACCACCACGAAGCTGACGATCCGCGACGCCACCCCCGCCGACCACGCGGCGATCCTTGCGCTGAACAACGCGCATACGCCGCACGTGAACGCGCTCACGGGCGAGGAGTTCGCCTGGCTCGTGGCGCACGCCGGTCACTTTCGGATGGCCGAGGACGCGGGTGGGCTCGCGGGGTTCGTGCTCTGCCTCCCTGCGGGCACCGAGTATTGGAGTGACAACTATCGGTGGTTTGCCGAGCGCCATTCCGATTTTCTGTATCTGGACCGGGTGGTGGTGTCGCCCCGGGCGCGACGCGCGGGCGTCGGGCGCGCGATGTACGATGATGTCCACGCGACCGCCGATGGGCGCTGGCTCCGCGTGACCCTTGAGGTGAACCTCCGGCCGCCCAATCCGGCGTCGATCGCCTTCCACGAGGCGATGGGCTACCGTCGCGTCGGCGTGCGGGAGTACGACGAGGGCCGGAAGGCGGTCCAGATGTTCGTGCGCGAGGTTTGAGCGGAGGGGGCTTCCGGGGGGCGCTAGAATTCCGGGATGGCGCGCCGCGACCTCCTCGACCTGATCCTGTTGGGCGCCATCTGGGGCGCGGCCTTCCTGTTCATTCGCATCGCGGTCCCCGAGTTCGGCCCGGTCGCGCTCGTCGAGGTCCGCGTCGCCCTTGCGGCGGCGATGCTCTTTGCGATGGTCGCCGCGCGCCGGATGCTCGGCCAGTTCAAGGGCCGCTGGGGAGCGATGGCAATCATCGGCGCGCTCAACACCGCCGTGCCGTTTGCGCTTTTTGCGTATGCCACACGTACGGTGCCGGCCGGGTTTGCCGCCGTGCTCAACGCCACGGTGCCGCTTTTCGGGGCGCTCGTGGGCCGTGCGTTCTTTGGCGAAAAGCTGGGCACGGCGCGCGTGGCCGGGCTCGCCATTGGCTTTGTCGGCGTGCTGGTCCTCGTCGCCCCGAAGCTCGACGTTGCGGGGACGCCGCTGGCGATTGCGGCGGCACTCAGCGCGTCACTGATGTACGCCGTGGCGGCGCACCTGACGCGACGCCTCCTGCCGGGCGTGAACTCGGTGGTGATCGCGTCCGGGAGCCTGATTGCGTCGGTCGTGCTGCTCGCGGTGCCCACGGCATTCCTCTGGCCCGACGTGACGCCGTCCACCGGGGCGTGGGGTGCGACGCTCGCGCTCGCCGTGTTCTGCACCGGGCTTGCGTACGTGCTCTACTTCCGGCTACTCGAGCGCGTGGGTGCCACGGGCGCGGTGGCCGTGACCTATCTCGTCCCGCTCTTCGGGATCGTCTGGGGCGGCATCTTCCTCGGCGAACGCCTCACGCTGCCGATGGCGTTCGGGTGCCTGTTGATCCTCGGCGGCGTCTCCGTGACCACCGGCGCGATCACGCTGCTGTTTAACCGAAGGTCGGCACCGTAGCGCCGTCCACCGCCATCCCCATCGCGTGGTAGCCCTTGTCCACGTAGATGGTGGCGCCGGTGATCCCGCTGGCGAGCGGTGAACACAGGAAGGCCGTGGCCGTGCCGACTTCCTCCGCGTGCAGCGCCTCGGGGAGCGCGCTATTGGACGCACAGTACTTCACCATCGCGTCGATGATCCCGATGGCGCTTGCGGCGCGCGACGCGAAGGGGCCGGCGGAGACGACGTTCACGCGGGTACCGTACTTGCGGCCCGCCTCGTACGCGAGGACGCGCGTGTCGCTCTCAAGCGCGGCCTTGGCCGAGCTCATCCCGCCGCCATAGCCGGGAATCACGCGCTCGCTCGCCATATAGGTCAACGAGGCAACGCTCGAACCCGGCCGCATCAGCGGGCCGAACTCGCGGACCATCGAGACGAGCGAGTAGGCGCTCGCGCTCAGGGCGGCGAGGTATCCGGCGCGACTCGTGTCGATGAGCGCCTTCTTGACCTCGGGACCGTTGGCCAGCGAGTGGACGAGGATGTCGAGCGGCCGGTCGCCGAAGTCCGCGCGCATCCGTGCGGCGAGCCCGGCGATGGAGAAGTCGCCGACATCCCTGTACCGCTTGCTCTCGCGCACATCGGTCGGCGCGTCCCCGAGCGTGTCGAACACCGCGTCGAGCGGATAGATCTTCTCGAAGTTCAGCAGCGACCCGTCCGCGAGCTTGCGCGACTCGTCCATCTTCCCGCGCTCGAGGAGGTTCAGGAAGATGTTGAGCGCCGGGGGCCAGGTGGCAACGCACACGGTGGCACCCGCCTGGATGAGGGCCTTGGCGATGGCGAAGCCGAATCCGCCGTCGTCGGCGACGCCCGCCACAAGGGCGCGCTTACCGGTCAGGTCGATGTTGAGCATACGGTGATATGCCCTCAGCGAGGGACGGAAGCAAGGGCCGCGCTGGCCTCGCGCGCGCACGCGGCGAGGAAGGCCGAGCCGACGAAGAGCGCATCCTCGTCGGGGTCGAAGTGCGGGGTGTGGACGCCCGCCGTGGACCGCCCCTCCCGCCAGGTGCCGAGCCGCACGAAGCAGCCGTCCATCCGCTCGAGGTAGTGGGCGAAATCCTCGCCGCCCATATTCGCGGTGGCGAGGGTCTTGAGGGCATCGTCGCCGAGGAGTGCGCGCGCCGCGCGCTGCGCCCACTCGGCGCCGCGCGGGGTGTTCACCAGCGGCGGCGTGCCCTCGCTGAGCGTGAGCGATGCCGTGAGTCGGTGCGCGGCGGCCACGGCGTGCGCCAGCCGCTCGAGCTCGTCCAGGAGCAGTTGCCGCGAGGCGGGCGTTGTCGCGCGCACGGTGCCGCTGCAGTGCGCCGTCTCGGGAATCACGTTCGGCGCGCCACCCGCCCGCACCGCGCCGACGGAGATCACGCCAGGGAGCGCGGGGTCGAGCCGTCGCGACACGATGGTCTGCACATCGCCGATGAAGGCGCCGAGCCCGACGATGGGATCGCGCGTGTCCTGCGGGCGTGCGCCGTGCCCGCCACGGCCGTGGAAGGTGACCTCGAAGGTGTCGGTGGATGCCGCGAGGGGGCCCGGCACCGCGACGATCTCGCCGACCGTGAAGCGCCAGTCGACGTGGGCGCCGAAGATCGCGGCGACGCCGTGGAGCAGGCCGCTGGCCAGCACCGCGCTCGCGCCTTCGCCCAACTCCTCGGCCGGCTGCAGCACCACACGCACCTCGCCGACCGCGGGGTCGCGCGCGAGGAGCATCGCCGCGCCCACGGCCCAGGTGGCGTGCATATCGTGGCCGCAGGCGTGCATCACGCCTATGCTGGCCGAGGCGCAGGGAAGGCCGGTGGCCTCCGTGATGGGGAGCGCATCGATGTCGCCGCGCACGGCAACCACGGGCCCGCCCGTCCGCGTCCCCGGGATGCGCGCAATGAGCCCCGTGCGGGCGACATCGGCGACGTCGGTGATCCCGAGTTCACCGAGGGCACGGCGCAGCCGCCGCTGCGTGCCGTGTTCCTTCCACGAAAGCTCCGGCGCGCGGTGTAGGTCGCGCCGCAGCGTGAGGAGGAACTCGCGGTCCGTCGCGGTGAAGAGCGGCGCGATGTTCGCGGGCAGTGTCGGGGCGGGCCCGCTCACGCGCGTAGCTCCTCGGCGCGCACCGTCAGCTTGGTGATGCGGTCGCGGTCAACCTCCACGCCGATCCCGGGCACGTCGAGCGGGACCTTCACCATCCCGTGCGCGTCCATCGTCCATTCGGGCGTCACGACATCCTGCGTCCAGTAGCGGGCGCTCGGCGAGAGGTCGCCGGGGAGCGTAAAGTTGGGGAGCGACGCGAGCGCGACGTTGTAGGCACGCCCAATCCCGCTCTCGAGCATTCCCCCGCACCAGACGGGGATTCCGGCGCTCTCGCAATAGTCGTGGATGGCGATGGCCTGCGCGAAGCCGCCCACCCGGCCGGGCTTGATGTTGATGATGCGGCCAGCGCCGAGCGTGACCATATCCTGCGCCCGGTCCAGGGAGGTGATGGACTCGTCAAGACAGAGGGGCGTGCGCAACTGCTTCTGCAGCGTCGCGTGGCGGACGAGGTCGTCCCAGGCCAGCGGTTGCTCGATCATCATCAGGTCGAGGTTGTCGAGTGCGGCCAGGCGGTCGGCGTCGTCGAGGGTGTAGGCGTTGTTGGCATCGGCCATCAGGTGCGGGGCGGCCCCGACGGCGGCGCGCACGGCGGCCACCCACTCGATGTCGCGTCCGGGCGCGATCTTGATCTTCACCTTCTGGTAGCCGGCGGCGATGGCCTCGGCTGCCTTGGCGACGAGCGCCGGGATGTCGCGCTGGATGCCGAGCGAGATGCCCGTGGCAATCGCCTCGCGCGTGCCGCCGATGAAGCGGGCGAGCGGCATCCCGGCGTGGGTCGCGGCGAGCGCCCAGCATCCCATCTCGAGCGCGGCCTTCACCATCTGGTGGCCGCGCACATCGGCGTCGAGCAGCGCCGAGACGTCGCCGGGCCCGTCGATGCCGCGGCCCAGGAGCCGTGGCGCGAGGAAGCGCGTGATCACGGGCCAGGCGGTGTCGAGCGTCTCGGGCGAATAGTTGGGCGCGTCGTCGGCCACGCATTCGCTCCAGGTGCCGGCACCGCTCGCGTCAAGGAGTTCGCAGAGGAGGATGCGGCGTTCGCGCATCTCGCCGGAGGAGATGCGGAACGGTTCGCGGAGCGGGAGGCGGATTTCCCGGAGGACGATGCGGTCGAGTCGGAGCATTGTCTAGCGCCGCACGAGGAGGTAGGCGCCGCCGCGCGGATCCGCGACGAAGCCCCGCACGCGATAGCCGCGCGTGAGGTAGTGCGTGAAGGCGCGCCGCGTCGCAAGGCGCCACCGGCGCGCGGCCGCGAGATCGTCCGCGGCGAGCGCGGAGATGTCGCGCGGCACCCGCACGGCAACGTTCTGCGCGCTCGGCAGCGCGTGCTCGGTGCCGGACGCATCCACGACGAGCGGTGTGTCGGAAGGGATCGTGTCGAGCGGCGGCTCCACCTGCGCGGGGTCCACGGCCCACGTGACGACGAATCGGTCGGTGGGCATCTGTCCCTGCAGCGGGGAGTTGGTCCCTTCGCCGTACATCGCTTCCACGTACTCGTCCACGCGCGCGCCCATCCGGTTGAGATTCAGGTGTGCGTTGCGGGCGACGAGGGGGTCGAAGGTCCAGTGGATCGTGGCGACGCCGAGCTTCCGGCATTCATCGCGCTGGTGTTCCTTGAGCTTCTCGCCGAGGTGCTGCCCCTGCGCCTCGGGGCGCACGGCGAGCATATCGGACCAGTGGACCAGTTTTCCGTCCTTGACCCCGGTGATGCCAAAGACGAAGCCGAGCATCGTGCCGTCGGGGGCGAAGGCGCCGGCGGCAACGCCGCCGAGCCGTTGTGCGACGAGGAGCATCGCGGCGGGGACCTTCTCGGTGAACCCCGCGCCCCAGGTCAGCTCCTGAAGGGCGACGCAGGCGGCGCGGTCGGCGTGGGTGGCGAACGGACGGATGGTCACTGAACTGCACGAAGGGAGATGGGAGATGAGAGATGGGAGGGCAACTTCGCGCCGCCCATATCCTCCTGCTAAACTACGAACTGTGCGGACCTTCTGCCTCTTTCTCGTCAGCGCGCTCCTGGTCCCACACGGTGTCGTGCGGGGGCAGGGCGACAGCGTGCCGCCGGCGGCGGTCTCACGCGTGGACGTGGCGCGCCTTGGCATTGTCTTCGGGCTGGGCGGGCTGGCGTATGCGGCGGACAATGCCGCGCGTGACGTCGCGCGGGGCAGTGGCGCGCAGGGGAGCCAGGCGCTGGGCGCGCTCGCCGACGTCGGCAACGCGTTTGGGCAGCCCGGCGTGCTTGGGCTCGGTGCGTTGCTCTGGGGCACAGGACTTGTCACCGATCGACCGGCGGTGGCCGCCTCGGGATTGCGGGCGCTTGAGGCGATCTTCGTGAGCGGCGTTGTGACGCAGGCGCTGAAGGAGGTCACGGGGCGCGCACGGCCCGCGGTGGCGCCGCACTCGCGGAGCGACTGGCAGCTCCTGCGTGGCACGCGCACCGGAGGCGGCAATTATCAGTCATTCATCTCCGGCCACACGTCGGCGGCGTTCGCCTTTGCGACGGCCGTGACGGGCGAGGTCGCGCTCCGTGCACCGGAGCACGCGCGCTGGGTGGGGCTTGCCACCTATGGGCTCGCGGCGACCACCGCCTATGCGCGGCTGCACGGCGACCGCCACTGGTTGAGCGACGTCACCGTGGCCGCCGGCGTGGGGACGGTGACCGCGTGGGCAATCACCCGCTGGCACGTGACGCGGCCCGAGAACGGGATTGACCGCTGGCTCCTGCGTCCGACCATCGCGCCGGCGCCCGATGGCAGCGTGCGGGTCGGGTTCTCGCTGCAACCGCAATGAACGGGATCTTCATCACGGCGGAGCTCGACGGCGAGGTCGGCGCGCGCGTCCACGCGCTGCAAGCGGCGTTCGACCCGAAGATGGCGCGCGCACTCCCGCCGCACATCACGCTCACCGGGTCCTCGGGCGCGGGGCCGCTGCCGCCGGACCTGCCGGTGGCGGAGCTCCAGGCAAAGGTCCTGCCCATCGCCGCGGCGACGCCGCCGATCACGCTGCGCTTCGGACCGCCGGAACGATTTGTGGGGCGCAACATCGTCTCGCTCCGACTCGATCCGCACGGGCCGCTACGCGAACTGCACGAGAAACTGAAGGCGAGCGGGCTGCCGTTTGCGCAGGCGCGGTATACCTTCACGCCGCACTGCACGCTCAACCTGTATCCCGAGCTGACGCAGACGAACCTGCGGAAGATGCTCGCGGTGCGGATCGAGGAGCCGTTCACCGTCCGGATGCTCCGCGTCTACCACACGCGCGATCCGCAGCCGCCGACGCTCCTCTTCGAAGCGCCGCTCGGCGGTCACCTCACGACGGCCGCGAGCGCGCGGTCGAGTTCCTGATCGGCACCGAGTCCGGTGTAGACCACCCTCCCCGCGGCGTCGATGATCACCACGTAGCTCGTTGCGGGGACGTCGTACGCCTCGACCGCGAAGCCGCGGCGGTCATAGAAGTGCGTGAACCCCCGCAGGTGCTCGGCGACGTAGCGGCGCACCCGCTCATCGGACTGGTTGACGCTCACCGCCACGCCCACGAAGGTGACGCGGTCGGCATACTTGGCCTGCATTGCCGTCATCGTCGGCTCGAGCGCGCGACAGACCCCGCACCAAGTGGCCCAGAACTCGATCAGCACCGGCTTGGTGCCGATGACGCTACCGAGGTCCGCTGGGCGGCCGTCGAGCGTCTCGACCGCGGCACCGGGCGCGACGGTGCCCACGGGAATTCCGCTCTCCTGCGCGCGCAGCGCGCTCCCGCCGATCGCGAGAATCGCGAGGGCGACACCTAAGCGGCGGAGCGACTGGCGAACGGTGCGCACCATCAGAAGATCAGCTTCCCCATTTCGATGAGATAATACTCGGCCACCGCGAGCAGCAGCACGGCAAAGAACCGCTTCACCCAGAGCATCCAGTGGCCCGCGCGGGGGAGCCGGGAGACCGCGCCGCTCGAAAGGCCGACCAGCACGAGCAACGCACACATCCCGAACGAGAACACGAGGAGATACACAAACCCCAGCGCCGGGCTCCCCTTGCTCCCTACCCAGGTGAGGATTGCGGCCATCACCGGCGCGCCGCAAGGCGCGGCGACGAGGCCGGAGACCGCGCCCATCACGAAGGCGCCGCCGGCGCGGCCCGCCGTCCCGGCCGTCGCGGCCCGCGTTGCGAGGGAGGCCGGGAGGCGAATCGGAATCACGTCGAACATCGCGAGCGACGAGAGGATCAGCACGTTGGCCATCACGAAATACAGCCACGGGTTCGTGCTGATGGTGCCGAACATCGTTCCCGTCACGCCGGCGATGAGGCCGAGCGTTGAGTAGACGGCGGCAAGTCCCGTGACGTACGCGGCGGTGAGC
Source organism: uncultured Gemmatimonas sp. (assembly GCA_964466515.1). Taxonomy (GTDB): domain Bacteria; phylum Gemmatimonadota; class Gemmatimonadetes; order Gemmatimonadales; family Gemmatimonadaceae; genus Pseudogemmatithrix. Next base: position 8,324 of record CAYXQS010000093.1, read on the forward strand.
GCCACGCTGCGCCAGCGCGGTGGGGCAGCCTCGCCCACCGTCTGCCCGCCGACGATTGCCGCCGTGATCGGGATCATCGGATAGATGCACGGATTGAGGCTCG
>CAYXQS010000094.1:0-6863 GCA_964466515.1 uncultured Gemmatimonas sp.
GAAAAGAGCATCCCGAGCGTGGAGGCCCATCCCGGGAGCGCCGTGTAGTGCAGGTGGTGCGGGCCGGCCCAGATGTAGAGGAAGACGATCGTCCAGAAGTGCAGGATCGAGAGCCGGTACGAGAACACCGGCCGCTCCGCCGCCTTGGGCATAAAGTAGTACATCAGGCCGAGGAACGGGGTCGTGAGGAAGAAGGCGACCGCGTTGTGGCCGTACCACCACTGCATAAAGGCATCCTGCACGCCGGCGTAGACCGGGTAGCTCTTGAGCAGGCCGGCCGGGAGACTCAGGTTGTTGAAGATGTGGAGGACCGCGACGGTGATGATCGACGCGATGTAGAACCAGATGGCCACGTAGATGTGGCGCTCGCGCCGCCGCGCGATGGTGCCGAAGAAGTTGATGGCGAAGATCACCCAGACGACCGCGATGGCGATGTCGATGGGCCACTCGAGCTCCGCGTACTCCTTGGCCTGCGTGAAGCCGAGCGGGAGCGTGAGGGCCGCGGCGACGATGATCGCCTGCCACCCCCAGAAGTGGATGGCGCTCAGCCGGTCGGAGAACATCCGCGTCTTGAGGAGACGCTGCGTGGAGTAGTAGGCGCCGGTGAAGATCGCATTGCCCGCAAAGGCGAAGATCACCGCGTTCGTATGGAGCGGCCGCAGGCGCCCGAAGGAGAGCCAGGACGTATCGAGGTTGAAGAACGGGTTCGCCAACTGGAGCGCGATCACGAGACCCACGAGGAATCCGACGAGTCCCCAGACGATGGTGGCCCAGAGGAACTTGCGGACGATCGCGTCGTCGTAGGAAAAGGTCTCCAGGTGCGTACTGGCGGCGGTCATACCTGGCGTGCTCCGGATGGGGGAGTTCCCCGGCATCACGCCGGGTGAGAGGTGAGAGTGCTCCCATAATCGTGTGCCTCGAAATGGCGGTCAATCAGGTGACGGGCGAACGCCTGTCAGCGGTTCCCGCACACCGCGCGAGGGATTCCTTGACGCACGCGGTATCCTGGCCGCAGGCCCGGGCGTAGCTTGCGGGCTTCCCTGGCCCGCGGAGGCGCGATGAAGCGAGTGGTAGTGGTCGGCGCCGGCGCCGCGGGTACGATGGCCGCGATTTTCGCCGCAACGTCAGGCGCCGAGACGATCCTCCTCGAGCGCACCAAGGACGGCGGCCGCAAGATCCTCATCAGCGGCGGCGGCCGCTGCAACGTGTTGCCGATGCACGTGGACGAGACGCGCTTCGTGACCGACTCGTCCCCCCATACGCTGCGACGGATCGTGCGCTCGTGGCCGCTCGCGGCGCAGCGGCAGTTCTTCGAGGAGGAGGTCGGCCTCGCGTTGCGCGACGAACCCGAGGCGGCCAAGGTCTTTCCCGCCTCGCAGAAGGCCCGCGATGTCCGCGACGGGCTCCTCGCCCTCGCACGCGCGCGCGGCGCCCAGGTACGGATGGAGGCACGCGTGACGGACGTCGCGCCGCGCGACGGCGCGTGGGAGGTGACCCTCGCCGATGCGCCGCCGCTCGGCGCCGACGCGGTGATCCTGGCCTGTGGCGGGCTCTCGGTGCCCAACACCGGGAGCGACGGCACGGCGTTCGCCATCGCGGCCGCGCTCGGCCACACGATGCATCCCACCTACGCCGCACTCACGCCCCTCCTCGGCGACTCGGCGGCATTCGCCGCGCTCTCCGGCGTCTCGCTCGCCGTCGGGCTCGACGCGCGCAGTGCCGAGCGGAGCGCCCGCGCGCACGGGGGCTTTCTCTTCACCCACCACGGCTACAGCGGCCCATCGGTCCTCAACGTCTCGCACGTCGCGGTCCGCGCGCGCATCGACGGCGACCCGACCCTCCGCGTCCGCGCCCGGTGGTGCGCGCTCGACGACGCCGGGTGGGAATCGGCACTGCGCCCGCAGGGCGCGCGCACGGTGGTCGCGGCGGTGCGCGCCCAATTGCCGGACCGACTGGCGACGGCGCTGATCGTGCTCGCCGACGTGGATCCGATGCGTTCGCTGGCCGAGCTCCGCCGCGACGAGCGGCTGCGGCTCATCGAGACGCTGGTGCGCGGCACGCTCCCCTGCACGGGCGACGAGGGGTACAGGAAGGCCGAGGTGACTGGCGGCGGCGTCAGCCTCGCCGAGATCGACCCGCGCACGATGGAGAGCCGACGCCACCCGGGACTCTTCCTCTGCGGGGAGGTGCTCGACGCCTTTGGTCCGATTGGCGGCTACAACTTCCTCTGGGCGTGGGCCACCGGACGCGCGGCGGGACGGGCGCAGGCCGTGTAATTTGTGCCGATGCGACCTACCGACCGCTTGGCCAAATGGATCTTCACCATCGCCGGCGCCTACGGCGTCCTCGTGCTGCTGCCGCAGTACCTCCTCGAGACGGGGATCGGCCCCACGCTCCCCGCGCCGCTGCAGCGCCCCGAGTACTTCTACGGATTCGTGGGCGTCGCGCTCGCGTGGCAGTTGGCGTTCTTCGTCATCGCGCGCGACGTGCGGAAATACCGGCTCCTGATGCTGCCCGCGATCGTCGAGAAGCTCTCGTTCGGCGTGCCGGTGGTGCTGCTCCATCTCAACGGCCGCGTCGCGCCCGATATGCTTGGCGCGGGGATCCTCGACCTCGTGCTGTGCGCGGGGTTCGTGGTGGCATTCTGGGTGACACGGGGAGCGGCGTCGCACCCGTAGGCCGATAGTTGGGGCCGGGAGGGGTTAGATTTCCCTATGCCCTCCCGCCCCAACGCCGAAGCCGCACCGGACGCCGCCGCCGGCTTCGCCTCGCTCCACCTCGACCCGCGCGTCCTCACGGCGCTCGCCGCCCTGGGCTACGAGGAGCCGACGCCGATCCAGCGCGAGGCCATCCCGCCGCTCCTCGCGGGCCGTGACGTGTTGGCGCAGGCCGCCACCGGGACCGGCAAGACCGCCGCCTTTGCCCTGCCGCTCCTCCACGGCATCCGCCCCGACGCGCCACCGCGGGAACGCACCACGGCGCTGGTACTCGTCCCCACGCGCGAGCTCGCGATGCAGGTGGCCGAGGCGATCTACCGCTATGGGAAGTCGATGGGCGCCGTCGCGCTCCCGATCTACGGCGGGGCCTCGATGGAGTCGCAGATCCGTTCGCTGAAGCGCGGCGTGGACGTCGTGATCGCCACCCCGGGCCGCGCGCTCGACCACCTCCGCCGCAAGACGGTCCACCTCGCGAGCGTCCGCACGGTCGTCCTCGACGAGGCGGACGAGATGCTCGATATGGGCTTCGCCGAGGACCTCGAGGCCATCCTCGCCGCCACGCCCGCGGAGAAGCAGGTGGCCCTGTTCTCGGCCACCCTCGCGCCGCGCATCGCCGCGATCGCCGCGACGCACCTGCGCGACCCGGCCGTCATCAAGATCGACCGCAAGTCGGTCAAGCCGGGGTCGACGGCCAAGATCCGCCAGGTGGCGTATATGGTCCCGCGCGCGCACAAGATGGCCGCGCTCGGCCGCATCCTCGACATCGAGCAGCCGAAGAGCGCGATTGTCTTCTGCCGCACGCGCACCGAGGTGGACGAGCTCACCGAGACGCTCAATGCGCAGGGGTACCGCGCCGAGGCGCTGCACGGCGGCCTGTCGCAGGAACAGCGCGACCGCGTGATGAAGAAGTTCCGCGCCAACACCTCGGACCTCCTCGTGGCGACCGACGTGGCCGCCCGTGGGCTCGACGTGCAGCACGTCTCGCACGTCGTGAACTTCGACGTGCCATCGGCCGGCGACGCGTACGTGCACCGGATCGGCCGCACGGGACGCGCGGGACGCACCGGCACGGCCATCACCCTCGCCGAGCCGCGCGAGCACCGGATGCTCCGCAACATCGAGCGCGTGACGGGACAGCCGATCGAGGTCGTGGCGCTGCCGACGGTGGCGGACCTCAAGTCGCGCCGCCTCGAGCTGGCCCAGGCGGCCCTGCGCGAGGTGATCCTCGGCGGCGAGCTCGACGCGTGGCGCGGGATCGTGGCGGGGCTCGCGGAGGAGTTCGAGCTGATGGATATCGCGGCCGCGGCCGTCAAGCACGCGATGCCCGAGGCCGTGGAAGGCGTGGCCGCGGAGATTCCCACCGCCGCGCCCGCGCGTGAGAAGCACCCCGCGCGCGAGCGCGAGGCGGACCGCAAGGCGCGCCGCGCCGGCGGGGGCGAGGTCGCCAAGGGAGCCAAGGCCCCGCGGCGCACCGGCGGGGGCAAGGTTGCCAAGCTCTACGTAGGCGCCGGCCGCAAGGCCAAGCTGCGCCCGGGCGACCTCGTCGGCGCCATCGCGAACGAGATGGGGATGGACGGCGCGTCAATCGGCGCGATCCAGATCTGGGACCGTCACTCGATCGTCGAGGTGCCCGAGATGATGGCGGATGACATCATCGCCGCGCTCGGCGCCGCAACCATCAAGGGGCGGAAGATCCAGGTGCGGCGCGATCGCGCGGAGTGATCCGCCGAGGGCCGCGCACGGGCGTCCGGGCGGTCCCGAGGTTAGATTACGGGACTCTCAACACGGTGCACGGATGATCAAGGGATTCGAGTTCAAGGACGGCACGCGGACGTACACCTGCACGATCGAACAGCAGAAGGGCGCTGACGAGGCGTGGTGGTGGTTCGCGGTCTCGGGGGATATGCAGCGCTACGCCCCCTTTCGCGCGGTGAACGACGACACGCGCGCCTCGGTGCAGGAACGCATCGTGGCCTTCTATACGAACCGCCTCTTCCAGCTCACGCAGCCCACGCAGCGCGGGTCGCACTGGGGCAAGCGGACGCCCGCACCCGGCGCGTCGACGCCAGCGGCGGCCCCCAAGGCCTGAGGTCCGGCCGGGGTCGACCCCGGCCGCCCCGGCGCGGACGGCCCAGATCGGTGGGCCGTATCTTCGATCAGGTGCAATGACGGTCCGGTGACACCTACCGGCGATTGTTGCACGCCCCCCTCCCCGACCGGAGGCCGACCGATGCGCCTGCCCACAAGCGTGTTCGCCCTCGCCGCCCTGGTGTTCGCCTCCTGCGACACCGCCCCGACGGCCCCGCCGCCGATCCTCGCGGCCGCGGGGGCGTTCGAGTTCACCGTCACGGGCGCAATTGTCACCTCCCCAACCGGCGACGCCCTCTATGAGGACGGCCCGAGCGGGCTGCGCGTCGATATGCAGAGCGATGTCCCGCTCCATAACATCCGACTCCAGCCGGGCGTCCTCTCGTCAGGCACGTTCGCCTACCCGGTGGGCAAGCACGGGATGAGCGGGCCGCCGGGGTTCGCCGAGATCGAGCTCCGCTACGAGGCCAGTATCGACCCCGAGGACCTCTACGTCTCCACCTCCGGCACCCTGCGGGTGGTGGAATCGGCGGTAGACCACGTGATCGGCTCGGTCGACGTGCGCGCGGTCTCCAGCACCGGGGCCGCGATCCGCATCCGCGGGAGCTTCCACGCGCTCGTGGTGCCGTAGCGGCAGGCCGTGCCCCCCGCGCCGCGCTGACAGGGCACCCGGCACGGGCTAGATTGCGGAATGACGAAGATCTTCCCCGAGGACCTCGACGCGCGCCCGGCCACACGCGCCGTCCACGCCGGCCAGCGCCCCGATCCCACCTCCGGCGCGATTATGCCGCCGATCTACCAGACCTCCACGTACGCGCAGGAAGGGCTGGGGATCAACAAGGGGTACGAGTATGCCCGCGGCAAGAACCCCACCCGCGAGGCGCTCGAGCGCAACGTCGCGACCCTCGAAGGCGGCCAGCACGGCTTCGCCTTCTCCTCCGGGATGGGATGCCTCGACTCGATCACCAAGCTCTTCAAGAGCGGCGACCACATCGTCGTCGGCGCCAACGTCTACGGCGGCACCTTCCGCCTCTTCGACAAGCTTCTGCGGAACTTCGGCCTCACCTTCTCGTGGGTCGACACGCGCGACCCGCAGCGGATCGCCGACGCGATGCAGAGGCACACCGTCGCCGTGATGCTCGAGACGCCGACAAACCCGTTGATGCACCTCACGGACATCCGCGCGGCCGCCGCGGTCGCCAAGCGCTCGGGCGCGCTCACGATCGTCGACAACACCTTCGCCACGCCGATGCTCCAGCGCCCGCTCGAACTCGGCGCCGACATCGTCTGGCACTCGAGCACCAAGTACCTCAACGGCCATTCCGACCTGATCGGCGGCGTCGCGATCGTGAACGACGACGCGCTCGCGGCGCGCCTCCAGTTCATCGCCAACTCCGCCGGCGCCGTCCCGGGCCCCTTTGACGCCTGGCTCACGCTCCGCGGCACCAAGACCCTCGCCCTCCGGATGCGCCAGCACGACGCCAACGGCCGCGCGGTCGCCGCCTGGTGCGCCCAGCGGCTGGGCGAGGAGCGCGTGTTCTATCCCGGACTCGCCTCGCACCCGCAGCACGCGCTCGCCAGGTCGCAGATGTCCGGCTTCGGCGGGATGGTCTCGGTCGAGACCGGCTCCAAGGCCAACGCGGCGCAGGTCGTCTCCAAGGTCCGTGTCTTCACCCTCGCTGAATCCCTCGGCGGGGTGGAATCGTTGGTATGTCAGCCGGCGGGGATGACGCACGCCTCGATTGAACCGGCACGGCGGGCCGAGATCGGGATCACTGACGGGCTGCTCCGCTTCTCCTGCGGCGTCGAGGACCCCGAGGACCTGCTCGCCGACCTTGAGCAGGCCTTCGCAGGGCTGTAACCGACCAGGAGGTCACAGATGGCCCGCACGATCCTCACGGACATCGCGCCACAGGCGTGGGAGCACCCCGCCGACCGCGCGGCGCTCTCCGCGCTCCGCGCGCTCCCCGGCTTCGACGCCGCCGTCAACACCATCGCCAAGGCGTTCGGCGAGCGGGCGGTGCGGCACCTCTTCACCGGGAGCGCGGTGCGCGTCGG
>CAYXQS010000094.1:6873-8366 GCA_964466515.1 uncultured Gemmatimonas sp.
GCGACGTCGCGCCCGGTGAGCATGATCTCGAAGGCGCGGGTCGAGCCGATCGCGGACAAGTGGCTGCGGCCGCTCGCGACGCTCGACTGGCCCAAGCGCCCCGAACTCTACGTGTCCAACACGCCGTTCGTGAACGCGGGCGCCGTCGGCTTCGGCGAGCCGTTCGTCGTCATCAACTCCGCCGCCATCGAGCATCTCGCGCGCGAGGAGCTGCGCGTGATCCTCGCGCACGAGCTCGGCCACGTGATGAGCGGGCACGTCACCTATCGCACCATCGCGCAGATCATCCTGATGGTGGGGATCGGCTCGCTGCCGCTCCTCGCCGGGCTGGCGCTCCTGCCCTTCCAGCTCGCGATCCTCGAGTGGTATCGCAAGAGCGAGCTCTCCTGCGACCGTGCGGCGCTCCTCGGCGCGCAGGACCCCGACCTCGTCCTCACGACGCTGATGAAGCTCGCGGGGGGCCGCGAGTTCGGCGACACGCTCGACCTCGAGGCGTTCAAGGCGCAGTCGCGCGAGTACGAGATTGACGACACCGCGTGGGATACCGCGCTCAAGGCGTTCAACACCGCCTTTCGCGAGCATCCGTTCTTCACCGTGCGCGCGGGCGAGCTGCAGCGATGGACGGCCGACGGCGCCTACGCGCGCACGATGGCCGGCGAGTACATCCACCGCGCGGACGTGAAGCCGGGCGAGGGCGTCGGCGACGACCTCAGGAAGGGCAGCGCCTACTACGCCGATCAGGCGCGCGCGACGATGGACAAGGTGGGCGAGTCGCTCGCGCGGGCGAAGACGGCCTTCTCCGACGCGTTCAAGGGCGGCCCGACGTGAAGATCCTGATCGTCGGCGGCGGAGGGCGTGAGCACGCCCTCGCCTGGGCACTCCGCCGCGACGATCCCTCCGCCGAGATCATTGCGGCCCCCGGGAACCCGGGGATTGCGGCGATTGGCCGCTGCGTCAAGCTCTCGGCCACCGACATCCCCGGCCTTCTCGCACTCGCCAAGTCCGAGAAGGTGGACTTCACCGTCGTCGGGCCCGAGGGCCCGCTCGGGCTTGGCATCGTCGACCGTTTCCGCGAGCAGGGGATGGCCATCTTCGGCCCCACGCAGGCCGCGGCGCGCATCGAGACCTCCAAGCGCTACGCCAAGGAACTGATGCTCGCGGCCGCCGTCCCCACGGCGGGCGCGCGTACGTTTTCCACCGTCAAGGCGGCCAAGGAAGAGGTCCGCCGGCTCGGCGCCCCGGTGGTCGTGAAATTCTCCGGGATCGCCGCGGGCAAGGGCGTCGTCGTCGCGACGACGATTGCCGAAGCGGACGCGGCCATCCGCCAGATGCTCGAGGAGCGCGTCTTCGGCGACGCCGCCGAGGTCCTCGTCGAGGAGTATATGGAGGGTGAGGAGCTGTCCCTCTTCGCGCTCACGGACGGCACCAACATCCTCCCGATGCTCGCCGCGCAGGACCACAAGCGGATCGGCGAGGGCGACACGGGCCCGAAC
>CAYXQS010000095.1:0-2287 GCA_964466515.1 uncultured Gemmatimonas sp.
ATCGGCGACTGTTCGGCGCGTAGCCCGTCGATCCTGCCCCTCCCGCTACACGACGATCAGTTCCCGCTGGATCTCCGTCGGCGTGACCACGAGCCCCGCCTCGGTCACATAGCCGTTGACCTCGGTCCGCATCCCGATCTCGCCCGCGATGTAGATCCCCGGCTCGACCGAGAACCCCACGCCCGGGATCAGCAGCCGGTCGTCGCGCGTCTCGAGGTCATCGATGTTGGGTCCCATCCCGTGCAGGCCGCGCGCGTCGATGGAGTGGCCCGTGCGATGCGTGAAGTACGCCCCGAAGCCCCGCTGCTCGATCACCGCGCGTGAGGCCGCGTCCGCGTCGCGGCCGCGCACCGGCGTGCCCGCGGCCAGTCGCTCCGTGAGCAGCGCAATGGCCGCGTCGCGCGCATCGCGGATGGCGCTCCAGACCTCCTGCTGCCGCGCGCTCGGCGCGCCGATGGTCGCCACCCAGGTCTGATCCGCCCACATCGAGCCCTCGCCCTGCCCCTGGTCCGTCGCGAAGAGATCGATCAACACCACATCGCCCTCGCGAAACCGCCGCGGGTGCGCGGCCGAGGGGTGGTAGTGCGGATTGGCCGCGTTCTCCGTGGCCGCGACGATGGGCCCGTGGTCCGTCCAGACGCCGGTGCGTTCGAACTCGGCGAGCAGCCACGCCTCGATCTCGTGCTCGTGGATCGGCGTGCCCGCGCGCACCGCCGCACCCACGCGCGCAAAGGCATCGTGCGCCGCCGTGCGCAGGATCTCGGCGTTCTTCCGGTGCGACGCGACCTCCGCCGCGCTCCAGACCGCGAAGAACCGCGTCACCAGCTCGCCGCTCGTGACCACCTCGGCGCCGCTCGCGCGCACGAGGTCGAGCACTCCCGCCGGCACGCGGTCCACCACCGGCACGGCGTCACCCGGCGAGTACTCCATCGCGATCCGCTGCCCCCGGACCAGCGGCGGCAGGAGCGCCTCGAGCTCGTGCCACGCGCTGTAGACGTGCTTGGTCCACGCCGTCGGCCAGTCGGCCCACGGCCCCTGCTCGATGGCGTGCGTGATGGCGACCGGCGTGCCGGCCGCCGGGATCCACGCGAAGATGCGCCGCGTCACCATCCCCTGGATGCCCAGCAGCGAGCCGGCCACGGGATTGAGGCCGCGGAAGTCGTAGAGGAGCCAGCCGTCGAGGCCGGCCTCGCGGAGCGCCGATTGCAGCGCAGGGAGTGTGGCCGGAGTCAGCATCGGGTCACCGGGTTGCGCGCCACTCGGCGCGCCATTCGCAACTGCCCTCGCCGCGCGACGCGCAGCGGACGTGCTCCACCGCGCCGACGCCGCCCACGAGGAGCTGCATCAGCTCGCGGAGGATCGATTCATAAAATGCGCAGCCCGCCAGCTTGGGCGCGGCATCGCGCGTGACGGACTCGCGGATCTCCAGGTGGATCGACGCCCCGACGCGCCAGACCTTTCCCGTGAGGTAGCGCGCGCTCACCCGGCGGATCTGCCGGAGGGCGAGGGGCCGCGCGAAGAGATTGGGCAACAGGCGCACGAGGCGGCGCGTGGGGAGCGCGATGCGCGCGTAGGTCTGCCGCGCGACCATCCGGCCCGCTTCGCGGAAGACCGCCTCCGCGTCCGCGCGCCGCCCGACGAGCCGCGCGATCCCCAACGCCTCCTCCGTCGATGGCCGCTGGCCGCGCTTCACCGCCTCCTTGTAGCGAAGGATCTGCGCACGGACGGTGTCGCTGAGGCCGAAACGCTTGGAGCGCAGCTCCTCGACATACTCCGCTTCGAGCTCCCCTTCGGGAAGGTCCACGGTGCGGACGGCCTCGAGGAGGACGAGCGGGAGGAGCGGATCGACGGTGGGAGTCATCGCACTAACTTATCGACATCGCAGTGGACGAGGTACGCTCATCCCGGTGGTCCCGTGAACCCAGAGGGAGTGATGGTACGCGCAGGACGCGGCGCGCTCACGGCAAGCGGCCAGTGGGGTGCCGTGGCCGTCGGCACCGCCGCGGTCGTCGCGGGCTGGGGGTGGGCCGCGCTCTTGATCGGCTACTTCGTCACGTCCACGGCCCTCACCCGCCTCGGCCGCGCGGCGAAGGCGGCGCGCGCGGGGAGCGTCCTGCCCGACGGCACTGCGCGCACCGGCACCCAGGTCGCGGCCAACGGCGCGCTCTTCGCGGCGGGCGCGCTCGGCGTTGCGCTCAGTGCGCGGTGCGGCGGCGGTGGCACGCTGGCGTTCGCCGTCGCCGCGCTGGGCGCGTTGGCCGCGAGCGCGGCCGACACCTGGGCGACG
>CAYXQS010000095.1:2297-8360 GCA_964466515.1 uncultured Gemmatimonas sp.
CAGGAACCCGCTGCCGGCGGCCAGGATGGGGCCGGGCACGAAGATTGCGCCCAGCGCGGCCGACACCTGGGCGACGGAAATCGGACTGTTGTGGGGCGGTGTCCCGAGGTCGGTGATCACGGGACGCGCCGTGGAGCCCGGGAGTTCGGGCGGCGTGACGCTCGCGGGAGTCGGCGCGAGCGTGGTAGCCGCAGCACTCGTGGCCGCAGCTGGCGCGGCATTGCTCCTGCCGCTGGGCGGCGGGGCGCCCGACGGCTTCCTCGCGGTCGGCACGGGCGGCGTGCTCGGGAGCCTCGCGGACAGCATCCTCGGCGCGACCGTGCAGGGGAAGCGCCAGTGCGAGGCGTGCGGCGCGCTCACCGAGCGCGCCATCCACCGCTGCGGCGGCGCCACGCGCCACGCGTCGGGACTGGCCTGGGTGACGAACGACGTCGTGAACCTCGCCGCCACGGCCGTGGGCGCGGCCGGGGCGTTGGCAGTCGCATCGTGGGCGCGCTGAGGCGATCTTTCACGCAATGGCCATCGACCCGGCGATCTACCGCACCGCCCTCGGACGCTTCGCGTCGGGAGTCACCGTCGTGACCTCGCGCGGCGGCGACGACCGCGACGTGGGGATGACCGTGAGCGCGTTCAGCGCGCTCTCGCTCTCGCCGCCGCTCATCCTCCTCTGCGTGGACCACGCCGCCTCGGTGGCCCCGGTGCTCTGCCACACCGAGCGCTTCGCGGTGAACGTCCTCGCCGAGGGCCAGGAGGCGCTCTCGCGCCGCTTCGCCGAGCGCGAGGTGGACCGGTTTGACGGGGTGGCGTTTGCGCGCGGACAGCACGGGATTCCGCTGCTCGACGGCGCGGTGGCCCACCTCGAATGCCGCACCGTCACGCGGCATCCCGGCGGCGACCATACCATACTTGTCGGCGAAGTGCTCTCGACCGCCGTCCACGACGGCGATCCCCTGCTCTATTATCGGGGCGGCTACGGCCGACTGGCGCGATGAACCTGGAAGTCGAACGCGAAGAGGTCGTGCAGCAGCTCTGCTCGCACTACGCGCAGGACCACCTCTCCACCGGCGAGCTGGAGGCGCGGATCGAGCAGGTGTACCGCGCCGCCGACCGCACGCAGCTGCAGACGCTGCTCGACGGCCTCCCGGCAATCCGCCCGATGCCGATGGCCGCGGCGCCGATGTACGCCGTGGCGGCGGCGACGCCGCGCGGCATCCCGGCGGACGAGCGGCGGTACGCGGCGATCTTCGCGGAGGTGCGGAAGGAGGGGGTCTGGGAGCCGCCGCGCCGGATCGAGGCCAAGGCGATCTTCGGCAGTGCGCTGTTCGACTTCCGCGAGGCACAGCTCCCGCCCGATGGGATCGACATCGAGGCGGACGCGGTCTTTGGCGACGTCACGATTCTCCTCCCGCCCGGGATCGGCGCGGACGTGGACTGCACCGCGATGCTGGCAAGCGTGGAGGACAAGGCCCGCGCGGGCACGCCCGGCGCCCCCCGCGTCCGCGTGACCGGCGGCGCCGTCTTTGGCAGCATCACCGTGAAGACGAAGCTCCCGAAGAAGGAGCGGCTCGAGTCGTGGCGGGCGCAGCTCAAGGCGTGGCTGGGGTAACCGCCCGACGGCGCCGTGCCTACGGCGCCGTCTCCGCGAACCGCTCGATCGAATCCTCGATGATCTGCATCGCGCGCTCGCTCTTCTCCCAGCCGAGCACCTCGACGCGCTTGGCCTCGAGGTCCTTGTAGATCGCTAAGAAGTGCTCGATCTCCTTGAGGGAATGCGCGGGGATGTCGGCGATGTCGAAGTACTCGCCGTGCTGCGGGTCGTTCACGGGGACGGCGAGGATCTTGTCGTCGGGCTCGCCGAGGTCGAGCATCCTGAGCACGCCGATGGGCCGCACGTCGATGAGGCAGCTGGTGAAGGTCGGCTCCTTGATCATCACGAGCACGTCGAGCGGGTCGCCGTCCTGGTGCAGCGTCTGCGGGATGAGGCCGTAGTCGCCGGGGTAGTGCACGGCCGAGTAGAGCACGCGGTCGAGGCGGAAGAGGCCGGACTCCTTGTCGAGCTCGTACTTGTTGCGCGCGCCCTGCGGAATCTCGATCACCGCGGTGACGACCTCGGGCGGCGTGCGGCCCGGGGGCAGGTCCTTCCAGGGATGGATCACGCGCCGCCCTCGTGCCGCCGGCGGTCGAGCGCGCGGCGGCGCAGGACAATCGAGAGCGCGTACGCGGCGTAGAGCACCGCCGTCGCCGCGTAGGCCATCTGATAGTAGATCGCGTTGTCGGGCATTCTCCGCTCACCCCTCCAGGGACGTGGCGTCGTCGAGCGCATCGCGGTCCGTGGCGAGCGCATAGCGCGCGCGCGCGAAGGCCGCATAGAGCAGCGTAAAGGCAAAGACGCAGAAGAAGAAGGTGATGGTCATCGACGCCGGCATCTCGATCCCCGCCGGATTCGCGACGATCGGCCGCGGATGCTGCGTGCGGAACAGATAGACGCTGAGATGGATGAAGGGGATCAGGAGCGCGCCGAGGATCCCGACCACCGCGGCGTACCGCGCGCGGAGCTCGCGCTCGGGAATCGCGCCGCGCAGCACAAGATAGCCAAGGTAGAGGAACCAGAGAAAGAGCGTGAGCGTGAGCCGCGCATCCCAGACCCACCACGCGCCCCAGACCGGCTTGCCCCAGAGCGGCCCCGTGACGAGCACCGCCGTCGTGAAGATCACGCCGACCTCGGCCGAGCTCTCGGCAAGGCGGTCGAGGCGCGGGTCCTTGGTGAAGAGCCAGAAGGCACCCGCAAAGGCGGTGAGGCCGAAGGCGAGAAACGCCACCCACGCGGCCGGCGCGTGGACGTAGAGGATCTTCTGCGCGTGCCCCTGCAGCAGCTCGGGCGGCGTGAACCAGATGGCGCGCGCGTAGGCGGCCGCGGTGACCGCCACCGCGAGGATCGTGAGCCAGTGCGGCGCGCGCGGACGCGCGGACGAAGGGGCCATCGGGTCAGTCATCGAGCGTGTAGGGGAAGGCCATCGTGGAGACGTAGAGGAAAACTAGGTCATACGCGAGCAGGATGCGGAGCCAGGCAATGGACTCCTCGATGGGACGGCCCGCGAGCAGGCGCGCCGTGGCCTGCGCCGCAGGCATCACCACCGGGAGGAAGAACGGCAGCGCGAGCACCGGGAGGAGGAGCTCGGCGAGCCGCGTATTGGCCGTGATCCCCGCAAAGAGCGTTCCCACGCAGACGAGCCCGACCGCGGCGAGGACCATCACGCCGGCCAGGGGGAGAATCGCCGCGCCGAAGGGCAGGTTGTAGAAGAGTGCGATGGCCGGGAGCGCAATGGCCTGCACGCCGAGGACGAAGACCAGGTTGGCGAGCGCCTTCCCGAGGAAGAGCGCCTCGCGGGACACCGGCGCGGTCAGCAACGCGTCCATCGCCCCGTCGCGCAACTCCACGCCAAAGGAGCGGTGGAGGCCGAGCAGCCCCGAGAAGGTGAAGGTCACCCAGAGGACCCCGGGGGCGAGGTCGAGCGCGCCGATCGCCGTGGGGTCCCAGGTGAAATAGAAGATGACGATGGCGAGGAGCGAGAGCACGATCGCCGAGAGGAAGGCGCTCCGCGTGCGGAACTCGATGGCGAGGTCCTTGCGCGCGATGATCAGCGCGGCGGCGAGGGTGCCCGGTGCCATCAGGCGACGAGCCCTCGGTAGGTGGCGGCATACGCCGCGGCATCGAGCCCGGCGGTGGCATCCACGCGCACGAAGCGGCCACGGCTCATCACGGCGGCCTGCGAGGCGACCGCGAGCCCCTCCTGCAGGTGGTGTGTGACGACCACGAGCGCGGCACCGGCGGCGCGACGTTCGAGCAACAGCGCGGTGAGCGCGGCACTCCCCTGCTCGTCGAGCCCGGTATACGGCTCGTCGGCGAGGATCACGTCGGGGCCGTGCACGATGGCGCGCGCGATGGCCACGCGCTGCTGGAGCCCGCGCGACAGCTGGCGCACCGGCACGTCGGCCCGGTCGGCCACGCGCAGCGCGTTGAGCGCACGCGCCGTGGCACCTGCGACGTCCGCGACGCCGTGCAACTGCGCGCTGAAGCGGACGTTCTCGCGTCCAGTGAGCGCGTCGTAAAGCATCGTGCGGTGGGAAATCAGGCCGACCCGTGCGCGCGCGGCGGCGGCGGGGAGGGCGAGGCCGGCGATGCGTGCCTGGCCGGCGGCGGGCGTGAGCAACCCCGCGAGGAGCCGCAGGAGCGTGGTCTTGCCGGCACCGTTGGGGCCGAAGATGGCGAGCCCGTCACCCTCGGCGACGGCGAGATCGACGGCATCGACCGCGCGGCGATGCCCAAAGGTGCGCGCCAGCCCCTCGGCCTCAAGGAGCGTGGTCACGGGTTCTTTCGCGGTTCCCGGGTGCGCGGCATCCGGGAAGGGTACTCCGGCGGGCCCTCCGATGGAACGGCGACCGAGCGAACGCTACCGGGCGCGCACCACGTCGAAGAGCTGCTCCAACTGCGTCGAGATGAGTGTCGCCGCGACGTGATTGGGCACGTTGACGAGGCGCGTGATCATCCCGTGCTCGCGGGCGCGCTTCTGCAGGAGGATCAGGACGCCGAGGCCGCTGGCATCCATCTCGACGGTGGTGCCGAGGTCGACTTCGACCACCGTGGCGCCAAGGCGAGTGGCTGCTTCGAGGGACTCAAGCGCCGCGCGCCGGAACTCCAGGCGTTCGGCTGAGGTCAGGGAGCTGGGAGCCACCAAGGGCGACACCTGCGGACCAGCGCTAGAAAACTCTTGATTCATCGGTATTTCCTCTGTGGTCAGTGTTGCATCGTGCGACTCTGCTGACCATCAAAGGCGAATGCCGTGCCAACGGATGTTGCTTGCTAAAGTATTATATGCAAATGAGTTATACAGTTATCACAGCGTGATATGGCGTTTGTTCGGGGAGCTTTGCTAGTCTGATGGCAAATAACGATGCACTGTTTATTGACACGACAGTTTGTGATAGTAGGGCCGGGAACGGCTTTCACCACGAAGGCACGAAGAGCTCCGTGCCATTTCAGGAATCGCAGTTCCCATCAGGTCAGCTTGAATGGGAACGACATACCGATATCGAGCAGGGGCCCCTTCGTGTTCTTCGTGCCTTCGTGGTGAAAGGCAGTGACCCCAGCAGCAAACAGAGGTAGCCAGCCCGGGCACGAGACCTGAGATTAGGGCCTATGAATGAAATCGACGCCCTCCTGACAGAGACCCGCTCCTTCCCTCCCCCCAAGGCGTTCGCCGAGCAGGCGCTCGTGCGCGACGCGGGGATTTATGCGGCCGGGGCCGACCACGAGAGGTACTGGGCCTCCCAGGCCGCCGAGCTGAAGTGGAGCAAGCCCTGGACCAGGATCCTCGAGTGGACGCCGCCCCACGCGAAGTGGTTCGTCGGCGGAACGCTCAACGTCGCGGAAAACTGCCTCGACCGGCACCTCGATGGCCCGCGCCGCAACAAGGCCGCGATTGTCTGGGAGGGCGAGCCCGGCGACCGCCGCACGCTCACCTACTGGGAGCTCGCGCACGAGGTCCGCACCTTCGCCAATGTCCTCAAGTCACTTGGCGTGCGGCGCGGCGATCGCGTGGGGATCTATCTCCCGCTCATCCCCGAGGCCGCCGTGGCGATGCTCGCCTGCGCGCGCATCGGGGCCATTCACTCGGTCGTCTTCGGTGGCTTCTCCCCCGAATCGCTCCGCGACCGGATGAACGACGCCGAGGCCAAGGTCGTCATCACTGCCGACGGGGGATATCGCCGCGGACAGATCGTGCCGCTCAAGCGCAACACCGACAAGGCGCTCGAGGGCTGCCCCCACGTGCAGCACGTCGTCGTCGTGCAGCGCCGCACCTCCGGCCCCATCAGCGAGGCGCACGTCGATATGCAGGACGGGCGTGACCACTGGTACCACCGCCTGATGGCGCACGCCAACGACCAGTGCGCGCCCGAACCGATGGATGCCGAGGACGTGCTCTTCATCCTCTACACGTCGGGGACCACCGGGAAGCCGAAGGGCATCCTGCACACCACCGGCGGCTACCTCACCGGCGCGGC
>CAYXQS010000096.1:0-6991 GCA_964466515.1 uncultured Gemmatimonas sp.
GGTGCATCGGCAAGGATGGCGGCGAGCGCCGCGAGGTCAATGCCCAGCGCCTTGAGTGCGGCGGCCGGGGCAATGGCGGTGGTGCCGCAGTCGCAGGTGAGCACCAGGCGCGCGCCGGCGGCGCGCGCGGCCTCGACGCCGGCCGCGCTCAGGTCATAGCCGTCGCGCAGGCGGTCGGGAATGAACGGCACCACCTCCGCGCCCAGCCCGCGCAGCACGCGTGTCATCAGCGTGGTGGAGCAGATTCCGTCCACGTCGTAGTCGCCGTGTACGAGGATCCGTTCGCGACGGCGCACCGCGTCGGCGAGCCGCTCCGCCGCGCGTGGCAGGTCGCCAATGGAGTCCGGCGGTTCCAGCTGGTCGAGCGAGGGGCGCAGGAAGCGCCTGGCCTCGTCGAGTCCCTGCACGCCGCGCGCAACGAGCAGTCGCACCACGGCGGCCGGGAGCGCCGCCTTGTGGGCGTGGTCGCCATTGGGGGCGAGCGCGGCCGCCAGCGCGGCCGCCAGCGCGGCCGCCGCGGCCTCATCCACCGGGGGCGGCGCGAGCCATCGCGCGTCCGCGCGAGACCGGGTCCCGCTCACACGGCGTGGTACATCAGGACGCCGCAGACCTCGCAGGGCTCGATCGTCGTCCCGGAGAGCATCTGGTGCCGCCGCTGCATCGGGATCGCCGTGTCGCAGGCGCCGCACGACAGGCCGTTGAGCGGCACCACTACGTGGACGCGCTTCTTGTTGCGGATGCGGTCGTAGCGCGTGCGCAGTGCGGCAGGCACGGCCTCCGCCGAACCCTGGCGCTGGGCGGCCGCGGCGGCGAGTTCGGCGTCGAGCGCCGTGCGCTCCGCGGCGACCTCGCTCCGCGCGGTCGTCTGCTCCGCCTCGCACGCGGCGAGGTCCGCCGTTGCGCCGTGCAGCACGCCGCGCATTTCCTCGAGCCGCCGGTTGAGCGCCAGGAGATCGCTCTCCTCGCCCGCGACGATCTTCTTGGCCTGCTCCATCTGCGCGGCGGCCGCCGTGGCCTGCCGCATCGTCTTCACGGCATCGAGCTGTGCCTGGTTGCGCTCGATCAGCCCGCGGTGCTCCGCGATCTTGTCGCGAAGGAAGGCCTGCTTCTTCTCCTCGGCGGCGACGAGCGCGCCCTGGCGCGCGATCGATTCCTCGATCCGCCGCTTGCGCGCGTCGAGCTCGGCGATGCGCGGCGCGAGCGCCGCGAGCTTGGTCTCGATCTCGTGGATCGCGAGGTCGTCGTTCTGCAGGGCGAGGAGTGCTTGGATATCGGACATTAGGGACGAATGGAGAGGAGGGAGGAAAAAGGGAATGTCACCGCTTACATCGGCTTCTTGCGGACGCTGCCCCAGTGCTGCACGCCGAGGGAGCGCTTTTCGTCGGTCAACTGCTTGATCCGCACGTTGAGGCGGTCCTTCTCCGCCGGGTCGGCCAGTGGCAGGAGCGACTGCAGGGTGGAGACGTTGGCATCGAGTGCACGGCCGCGAAGCTGGCGGATCGCGTCCTCGACGCTCCGGCGCGCGTCCACCACGGCGTCCTTCTCGCCGCGTAGCTCCTCATAGACGTGCACCGCCAGCGGGTCGAGCCGCTCGGCGATGACCTCGGGCGGCGCGTCGGCACCGTGGAGCTGGATGGCTTCGTAGATGGCGCGGAACACCGCATCGCGCAGCACGCCCGGCGTCTCGTCCTCGAGCGCCTCGGTGGCGGCACTGTCCCCGGGAAGGTCGTCGGCTTCGAGCTTGCCGAGCTCCTCGAGGATCTGGTCCTGCCAGATGGGTTGGGTCAGAAGGACCCGAATCAGCGTTTGCTCCGCATTCCCCTGCTCTACGCGCGAGCGGTACGGACCGCTTGGAACCGTTGGCCCGTCCACGGCGTGGGACGCGGGAGCGGCGGCGCTTGTGCGCGGCGTCGGCCGCGAGCCGCGCCGCACCGCGTGCAGTTCGGCCAACAGCACCTCGCGGGCAATGCCCGCCGCATCCGCCGCGCGGGCCAGGTACAGGTCCCGCGTAATGGGATCGCTCGCGGCGCGGATGGTCGGCAACAGCCGGTCGAGCGCGCGCCGCTTGTGCTGCAGGTCGGTGAACCAGCCCGCGCGCTCCAGCAACTGCACCTTGCGGTCAAAGACGTCCATCGCGCCCTCGACGAGCTGCGCGACGGCCGCGCCCCCGTGGGTGCGCGTGAAGGTGTCGGGGTCCTCGCCCTCGGGGAGCGTCACCACGCGCACTTCCAGCCCCTTGGCGAGGAGCACGTCCGCCGCGCGGAACGTCGCCTTCTGCCCCGGCGCGTCCGAGTCGTACAGGAGGATCGCCTGCCGGGCAAGGCGCGTGAGCAGCTCGGCCTGCGCGTCGGTGAGCGCGGTGCCCATCGGCGCCACCACGTGCTCGATCCCCGCGTCCACGAGCCGCAGGACGTCGAAGTAGCCCTCCACCACCAGCACGCGTTCCTCGCGCCGAATCGCGTGCCGCGCGTTCGACAGGTTGTAGAGGAGCCGCCCCTTGGAGAAGACCTCCGACTCGGCCGAATTGAGATACTTGGGTTCGCCGGGACCGAGGAGGCGTCCGCCAAAGCCCACCGTATGGCCGGACTGGTCGATGATCGGGAAGATGAGCCGGTCGCGGAAGCGCGGGCGCAGCTCCTCCTGTTCCTCGCGCTGCACCAGCAGCCCCGCGGCAAGCAGCCGCGCGTCGTCAATGCCGAGCCCATTGAGGTGCGCGCGCATCGCGCCGGGCTCGCGCGGCGCGCAGCCAATCCCAAAGCGCTCCGCCGTGGCGCGGGCCACGCCGCGCTCCGCGAGATAATCGCGCGCCGCCGCGCCCGCCGGCGTGTCCCAGAGCGTCCGCTGGAAGAACTCCGCCACCGTGGCCTGCAGCTCCCACATCGGCTCGCGCGCGTCGGGACCCTCGCGGCGACGGTCCACTTCCTTCACCTCCACGCCCGCCTTCTCGCCCACGTACTTCACCGCCTCGACAAAGCTCATCCCCAACCGCTTCTGCACGAAGGTGAACACCGACCCCTTCTCGCCGCACACGAAGCACGTGTAGCCGCCGCGCGGCATCACCGAGAAGTTCGCGTTGGTCCCCTGGTGGAACGGGCACGGCCCGCGCCACACGCTCCCGGTCTTCTTCAGCTTCACGTGCTCGCCGATGATGGCCACGATGTCCGCCTGCTGGGCCACCTGCTCCACGATCTCGTCGGGAATCACGAGAACTCCACCATCGTCACGCCGGTGCCACCCTCGTTCCACGAGCCAGGACGCATTGCCTTCACGCGGCCGTCGCGCCTGAGGAGCTGCGTCACGCGCTCGCGCAGCGCGCCGGTGCCCTTGCCGTGGATGATGCGCAGCGCGCCGAGGTCCGCGCGAATGGCGGCGTCGAGGGCCTGCAGCACCGCGTCGTCCACCTCGTGGACGCGCATCCCGCGCAGGTCGACTTCCGTCTTGGCGTCCACGTCCGGAAGATCGCCCATTGCCACGGCCATCGGGACCTCGTCACGTGCTGCGCCACGTGCTGCGCCGCGTGCTTCGCGCAGGTGCCGCGCGCTCACGCGGCGCAGCGCGCCAAACGGCACCGTGAGCTTGAGCGCGCCCACCGTCACCACGGCCTCCGCCCCACGGCGGTCCACCAGCCGCCCCGTCTTCCCGCCGAGCGTGGCCACTTCCACCGCGTCGCCAATCTCCAGCGGCGCGCCGCGCGTGTCCGTCGGGACCATCGCGACGTCCTCGCGCTCCGCGGCGTCGAGCGCCTCCAGCGCGGTACGCTCGTCCGTGGCGCGCTGCTCAATGGCGCGGCGCGCCGCGGCCGCGGTGGCATCGAGCGACGCCGCCCCCGCCTCCCTCAACTCGCGGATCGTGCGCTCCACTTCCTGCCGCGCCTCAAGCAAATAGCGCCGCGCCTCCGCGCGCGACGACCGCTCCAGCGCGCGTTCCTTCTCCTGCACCGTCCGTTCGCGCTCGGCCAGGGCGTCCGCCTGCGCCGCCGTGCGCCCGGCCAGCGCCGCGACCTCGCGCTCGCGCGTCGCCAACGAGGCCGCGCGCCGCTCGGCGTCGGCCAGCAACGCGCTGAGATCGCGTTCCATCCGCGGCACGCGCTCTTCCGCGCGCGCCAACACCTCCGGCGACATCTGCAGGCGTCGCGCAATGGCCAGGCCGTACGACCGCCCCGGCACGCCCTTCACCAGCCGATACGTCGGTGCGAGACGTTCCGCGTCGAACTGCAGCGAGGCGTTCACCACGCCCGGCACCTCGCCCGCCAACTCCTTCAGCGCGCCCAGGTGCGTGGTGGCGATGGTCGTCGTGCCGCGCGCCGTGAGCGACTCGAGGATCGCGCCGCCCAGCGCCGCGCCTTCCATTGGGTCGGTGCCGGAGCCGAGTTCGTCCACCAACACCAACGCATCGGCCGAGGCGAGGTCAATGATCTCCTTCAGGTGCCTGAGATGCGCCGAGAAGGTCGAGAGCGACGCCTCGAGGCTCTGCTCGTCGCCGATGTCGGCAAAGACATCCTCGAAGCACGGGATCGTGCTCTCCGGCCCCACGGGCGCGGGAATCCCGCTCTGCGACATCAGCGCGATGAGCGCGAGCGCCTTGAGCAGCACCGTCTTGCCGCCGGTGTTGGGCCCCGAAACCAGCAACGTGCGCTCCTCGGACGACATCGCGAGCTCAAACGGCACCACCGCAATGCCCTGCGCGAGGAGTAGCGGGTGTCGGCCGTCGCGGACGTGGAAGCCATCGCGCGCGGCGACGAGCGTCGCGTTCCAGCACCCCGAGCGCTGCGCGTACCGCGCGCGGCCAAAGAGCGAGTCCAGTTCCACGAGCGCGTCCCAGGCGCCCGCCATCGCCTCGCGCTCGGGACGCAGCAGGTCCGTGACCTCGCGCAGGATCCGCTCGCACTCCGCGTGCTCCTCGGCCTCAAGCTCGCGAATGCGGTTCCCCGCCTCCACCGCCGCCGGCGGCTCCACAAAGAGCGTCTGCCCCGACTGCGACGCGTCGTGGACAATCCCGCCGAGCGCCGCACGGCCCTCGCGACGCACCGGAATGACGTAGCGTCCGTTGCGGAGCGTGACCGAGGCGTCGTCCACGCGATGGTGCGTCTCGAGCTTCGCCATCACGCGTTCGAGCAGGCGCACGAGCTCCCCCTCGGCGCCGCGCAGCTCGCGGCGCAGCTTGCGGAGCGCGGGCGAGGCGTCGTCGCGCAGCTCGCCCTCGTCGTTCACCACGCGGTCGAGGCGCGATTCGAGATCGGGGCGCGCCACGAGCCGGTCGGCGAGGGGCGCGAGCGGTGCGCGCGCGGCCACCGGCCGCGCATCGTCGCGCAGCGCGGCCTGCGTCAGCCGCGACGACACCAGGAGCGTGATCCCGCTACGGATCTCCTTGCCGGTCCAGGAGGTGCCGGCCACGCGGAGTCGGGAGAAGGCGTCGCCCAACTCGGGGATGGCCTCGGAGCGCCACCCATCCTCGGCCTGGACCAGCGCGCGCATCGCGGCCACGCGCACGTGCTCGGCGTGGAGCGCGTCGAGGGCGTCATCCTTGGCCGGACGCGCCCCCCCGACGGCCATCGGGCGCAGCGCGCGAATGCGCGCTGCGCCCGATGCACTTCCGGCGTGTCCCGCGACGTGGTCAAGCAGTCGCGCGAATTCGAGAACCTCGAGGGCGTGCCGCTGCACCGTCACGTCGGGTGCCCAAGCTCCTCGCGCGCGATGCGATTGATCACGCTGCCGTCGAGCCGGCCCTTGAAGCGTGGCATCACCTTGCCCATCACGACACCGATGTTGCCGGCACCGCCCGCGATGGCCTCGCGCACGGCGGCGCGCACCTCATCGTCGGAAGGAGCCGCCGGAAGATAGACCTGCAACGCGTCCGCTTCCCGGCGCTCCGCCGCGGCCAGCTCCGGCCGCCCAGCCTTGTCGTACAACTCCACCGATTCCCGCCGCCGCTTGATCGCCTTGCGGATCACCTCGACCACATCGTCGTCGGTGAGCGCGCGGTTCACTTCGATCTCGCGGTTCTTGACCTCCGACAACACGGTGCTCAGCAACAGGACCTGCTCCTTGTCCTGTGCCTTCCGGGCGGTGGTCATCTCGCCCTGCAACCGGGTGGCCAGTGCCGACATCAGCTCGGGCGGGTACGCCGATTCTTGCGCTGCGCCGTGTTGAGCTTCCGCTTCCGACGCTCCGACGGCTTCTCGTAGTGGCGATGCTTACGCAGGTCCGAAAGGATCCCGGCCTTCTCGCACTTCTTCTTGAAGCGCTTCAGCGCGCGCTCGAAGTTCTCGTCTTCGTGGATGGTGATTTCCGACAAACTGGTCTTCCCCCCTTTTTGGCGTTTGTGCGCCGGCTGGGGCTTGAGTGATGGGAGCCTTCCAAGTTACGGCATATCAAGCCTTTGGGCAACCCTCGCCGCTACCCGATTGGGACGCCCAGCCCCGCCAACTCCGCACGCACGCCGGCCCGGAACACCGCCGGTGAAAATCGCTCCGCCTGGGCACGGCACGCCGTCGCGGTAATCGACCCCGAGCCGACCGACCGGACCAGCGCCCGGACCGCATCGGCAATGGCCTTGGGCGACTGCTCCCCAAAGAAGACCCCGGTCGCGGGCGCCCCGGTCACATCGCCGAGCCCAACCACCGTTTCGAGCGCCCCGCCCCGGCCATAGGCCACCACCGGCGTCCCGCACGCCATCGCTTCCACGGGAAGGATCCCGAAGTCCTCGTCCGCGGCAAAGACGAACCCCTGTGCCCCCCGTAGCCAGGCCCGTAGCCCCGTGCGCGCCAGATGCCCCACCACGGTGACGTTCTCCCCCGCCGCGGCCCGCACCTTCGGCAGCTCAGGGCCATCCCCAATCACCACCAGCCGATACTCGGGCAGTTGCCGGAATGCCTCGACAATCAGCGGCATCCGTTTGTACGGCACCATCCGCGACGCGGTCACGAAGAGGCCGGGCTCCTTCCCGCCCGGCGCGCCGGGGGATGAGTCCCCGGGCCCCGGCGGGGCGTCCG
>CAYXQS010000096.1:7001-8183 GCA_964466515.1 uncultured Gemmatimonas sp.
TCCACCGGCGGGTAGATCACCGCACTCTCCCGCCCGTACGCGCGCGCAATCCGGTCCGCGATGTACCGCGAGATGGCCGCATAGCGCGTCGGTCGCCCGGCGGTGCGCAAATCCCACCGCCGCATCCGCTCAAGCAGCCATCGCGCCGCCGTGCCGCGCAGCCCCGTCGAGAGCCCGGACTCCTCGAGGTACTGCTCGCGCAGGTCCCACGCATAGCGCATCGGCGAGCAGCAGATGCACAGATGCACCTGCCCCGGCTGCGTGCGCACGCCCTTGGCCACGGCGTGGCTGACCGAGATGATGAGGTCGTAGCCGCGGAGATTGAACGACTCCACCGCGCGCGGCATCAGCGGCAGCAACTGGCGGTGGACGCGCGCCGCGCCGGGCAGGTACTGGAGGAACGAGGTGGTGATCCGCCGCTCGCCGAGGAGCGCGCGCAACGAAGGCACCGGATCGGCGACGAGCGTGAAGAGATCCGCCTCCGGGAACATCGCCGCGAGCTGCGCGGTGATCTCCTCCGAGCCGCCGTGCGTGATCAGCCACTCGTGAACGAGGGCGACCTTCACCCCGGCGGCCACTGCATCTGGCGTCCGCCGAGCAGGTGCAGGTGGATGTGATGCACCGTCTGGCCACCGGCATCGCCCGTGTTGATCACGGTGCGATAGCCACTCTCCGCGATCCCGAGCTGCGCGGCAATGTCGCGCGCGAGCGCGGCCATCGCGCCCACCACGGCGGGATCCCCGACCTCGGTGAGCGAGCGATAATGCGCCTTGGGCACCACGAGCACGTGGACCGGCGCCTGCGGCGCGATGTCGTTGAACGCGAGGCACAGCGCCGACTCCGCAACGCGCGCGGCGGGGATCTCGCCCGCGACGATCCGGCAGAACAGGCAGTCGGCCATCAGGGGGCTCCGGGAATCGGTCGAGGAATGGGCTCAGCGATCGGCATCGAGCGCGGCGCGTACGGCGGCCACGCCCGCAATTGCGGCGGTCTCGAATCTCAACACGCTCGCCCCCAGCGCGGCCGGACGGAAGCCCCCTGCCTTGAGCGCGGCCAGCTCGGGCTCCTCGAACCCGCCTTCGGGGCCAATCGCGAGCGTCACCACGCGCGCGCCGCTGGTCGCGCCGCCCGCGCGCGCAGCCACCAGCGCGTCGAGGATCGGCGCGCCGCTCGCATCGAGCA
>CAYXQS010000097.1:0-2504 GCA_964466515.1 uncultured Gemmatimonas sp.
CGCTCGTCGTCGAGCGGCATCCGGAGTCGCTCCTCCTGCTCCGCAGCCCGGTCACGCTGGTGCTCGACGCGGCCGAGCGGGTCTTCCCGGTCCTCACCCCCAACCTGGCGGACGCCAAGCCGCTGATGCGCTCCCCGCGATGATCACCTTCGACGGCCTCCGCAAATCGTTCGGCACGCGCCAGGTGCTTGAGGGGGTCTCGCTTCCCCTCGCGCCGGGACGCATCACCGCGCTGGTGGGGCCCAACGGCTCGGGAAAGACGACGCTCATCAAGCTCCTCCTCGGCCTCGCGCGCCCCGCGTCGGGGCGGATCCTCATTGACGGCGTTCCCGCGGACACCGAGGGCCGCTACCGCGCGCGCATCGGCTACGCGCCGCAGTCGCCGCGCTTCCCGGAGAACCTCGCCGTGGGCGAGGTCTTCGCGATGCTCCGCGCGCTCCGCCCCGCCGCCGAGGTGGACGAGTCGCTGCTCGAGGATCTCGGCCTCCGTGCCGAATGGGAGGCCAAGGTCGGTACGCTCTCGGGCGGCTGGCGGCAGAAGGTGAGCGCCGCCTGCGCCTTCCTCTTCCGGCCCGACGTGCTGATCCTCGACGAGCCCACCGCCGGACTCGATCCCATCGCGGCCGGGCTCTTGAAGGCCGCGCTGCGCGCCGCCCGCGCGGACGGCCGCACGGTGCTGATCACCTCGCACATCCTGAGCGAGCTCGAGGAGCTCTCCGACGATGTGGCCTTCCTCTGCGACGGCCGCCTGCGCTTTGCGGGGCCGGTGGACGCCCTCCTCCGTGAGACGGGGATGCGGCGTCTCGAACCGGCCATCGCCGCGCTGCTGCGCGGACTCCGCGTGGAGAACGGTGGCCAGGGCGCGCGCGGCCCGGGAGCGGTCGCGTGAGCCCGCTGTCGCTCGTTCTCCGCGCCGGCACGCGCGACCTCGCGCGCCACCGCTGGCTCATCGCCTACGCGGTGGGGCTCGGCCTCGTCGCCGAGGCGCTGTTTCTCTTTGGCGGGACCGGCAACCAGGTCGTGCTGAGCCTGCTCAACGCGACGCTGCTCATCGTCCCGCTCGTGGCACTGATCTTCGGCACGATGCACGTCTACGCGTCGCGCGAGTTCATCGAACTGCTGCTCGCGCAGCCGCTCCCGCGCCCCGCGGTCTTCGTGGGGCTCTATCTCGGGCTCGCGCTCCCGCTCGCCGCGGCCTTCGCGCTTGGCGTGGGCGTGCCGTTCGCGCTGCACGGCGCGGCGGCGGAGAGCGGGCCGGCGGCGCTCGCGCTCCTCGGCGTTGCGGGGCTCTTTCTCACGGCCGCCTTCGCCGCCCTCGCGATGCTCATCGCGCTCGGCACCGACGACCGCCTCCGCGGGATGTCGTTTGCGCTCGGCGCCTGGTTCGTGCTGACCATCGGCTACGACGGCGGGATCCTCGCCCTCGTCTCCGCCTTCGGCGACTGGCCGCTGGAGCGGCCGCTGCTCGGGCTGATGCTCTTCAACCCGGTGGACACCGCGCGCATCCTCGTGCTCACCGCGCTCGACGCCTCGGCACTCCTCGGCTACACCGGCGCGCTCTTCCGGCGCGCCTTCGGCACCGCGCTCGGACCGACGGTGGCCGTCGTCACGCTCACGCTCTGGTCCGTGCTGTTCGTCCACCTCGCCCGCCGGCGCTTCGTGCGCCGCGACTTCTGACCGCCGTACACCCACCGCACCGTTCAACCGAGACCATCGATGCCTGCCATCCGTATGACCCCAGCGCGCGCCCTGGGCGCCGCATTCCTCCTGGCGACCGTCGCGGCCTGCGGCGGTGGCGACCACGGCTCCCCGGCCAGCCACGCCAACGCGCCCGGCGCGGGCGCGGCGCAGGCCGCGAGCAGCGTGCCGCTCACCGGCAAGGTCATCGAGATCACGATGCACACCGACGACAGGGGCAACTACTTCGAGCCGTCCCGCATTGACGCCGCAGCCGGCGATGTGCTGCGCTTCAGGCTCGTGACGGGCGTACACAACGTCCACTTCCTCCCGGACTCCAACCCCGGCGTCCCCAACCTTCCGCCCGTCAGCATCTACGCGCAGCTCCCCGGGCAGACCATCGACGTGGCGCTCACCTTCGGGAACGGCGACTTCTACTTCCAGTGCGACCCGCACGCCCTGCTGGGGATGGTCGGGCGGGTGAAGGTGGGGAACTGAGCTAGTCGCTCCGCAGCGACACGTTCGGGTCCACCAGGCTGGCTCGCCGCGCGGGCAGGTAGCTGGCCAGCATCCCCACGGCGAGCAGCATCGCCGGCATTGCCACGAACACCAGTGGGTCCACGGCGGCCACCCCGTAGAGGAGGGCTCCGAGCGCGCGGGTCGAGGCGAGCGCGGCCGCGATGCCGATGGCGACGCCGAGGAGCACGACCTTGGCTCCCTGCGTGACGACCATCCGCTGCACCGTGCTCGCCGTCGCGCCCAGCGCCATCCGGACGCCTATCTCGCGCGTCCGCTCGGCCACCACGTACGACAGCACGCCGTAGAGC
>CAYXQS010000097.1:2514-8175 GCA_964466515.1 uncultured Gemmatimonas sp.
GGCTCTACGGCGTGCTGTCGTAGAGCCCGACCGCGCCAAGGAGGAGCGCCAGCCCCGACACGACGCCAAGGGTGAGCATCGTGAACGAGAGCTGGACCATCGCGCGCTGCGCGAGGAACTCCATCGTGTACTCGCGATACACCGGCGCCTCGGGCGCAATCTGGCGCACCAGCTCGCGTATCTCGCGCGTGAGCGACGCCGCGCGCGGCGACTTCACCACGTATGCCGGCGACCCCATTGCCCAGGCGGTGGCCGTGGGGCCGGTGAGCGGGAAGTAGATCACCGCCTCGGCCTCGTCGCGCCAATCGTCCTGCTTCACGTCCTCCACCACGCCGACCACCTCGTAGGCGACCTCCGGCTGCCCCGCGCGCTTGAGCCGCTGCCCAATGGCGTCCTGGCCCGGCCACATCCGCTCGGCGGCCGACTGGCTCAGGATGATGCTCAGGTTGGGCGTCACGGCCTCGTCGTTGGTGAAGATCCGGCCACGCAGCAGCGAGATGCCCATCGCCTGGAAGTAGTCGCCGCCGGTGAAGTTCTGGTCGAGGAGCGTGCCGCCCTCGTCGGGGTTCATCGCGTCGGTGAGGAAGCGTCCGCGTCCCGTGCCCTCATCGAGCGGGATGTTGTTCACCACGCCGACGGTGGTCACGCCCGGGAGGGCGCGCACCCGGTCCATAAAGTCGAGGTGCAGGCGACCCCACGTGGGGCCGTCCACCAACTGGTCCTGCTGGGGCGCGAACTGGAAGGTATAGATGTCCGCCGTCTCATAGCCCGGGTCCACGTGACGCAACGCCTGGAAACTGCGGACGAGCAGCGCCGAGCCGATGAGCAGGACGAGCGCGAGCGCGGTCTGGCCCACGACGAGCCCGTCACGCCCCCAGTGCCGCCGTCCGGTCCCGGTGCGCCCGCCTTCGCGCAGTCGTGCGAGGTTGGGCGCGCTCGCGCGGAGCGCCGGGATGGCGCTGCACGCCAGCGCCGCGGCCACCACGATGCCAAAGGCCGCCGCCAGCGTGAACGCGTCGAGGCCCACGGTGTTCAGCCGCGGAATGCCCTCGGGCGCCGCGCGCAGGAAGAGCGGCAGCGTCATCGCGCTCAACACCACGGCAACGCCGCCGGCGAGGAGCGCCACCAGGAACCCCTCGGTCAGTTGCAGGCGCACGAGCTGCGCGCGCGATGCACCCAGCGCGCGGCGGACGGCGAGCTCGCGGTGTCGGCCCTCCACGCGCACCAGAAAGAGGTTCGTCACGTTGGCGCAGGCGATGAGCAGCACGATCGACACCCCGCCGAGCAGGACCCAGAGCGAGGTCGAGATGGTCGGGCCGACCAGTCGGTCGAGAATGGGATCAATGACGGCCCGGTGCTGTTCGATCATCCGCGCGTAGCTGGGCGGGCCCCCGAACCGCTCGGGCAGCTGCTTCGAGAGTTGCGTGAGCTCCGTCGCGAGCTGTGCGCGGGTCACGCCGGGCTTCATCCGGGCGATGACCGGGGCGCCAAGATTGCCGGGCCGGACATCCGTGAGCTGGATCTCGCCGGCCACCCAGAGCAGCGTCTCGTCGGACGGGAACTGGAAGTCGGCGGGCATCACGCCGATGATCTGGCGCATTGCCCCCGACACGAAGTAGGTCCTCCCGACCACGCTCGAATCGCGGCCAAACCATCCCTGCCAGAGCTGGTCGCTGATGAGGACGACGTTCACGCCGTCCTCGGTGACGGGCAGGCGACCCACCTGCGGCTGCACGCCGAGCGTGGCGTACATATCGTTGGTGGGGAACGCCATCGGGATCCGCTCGACGCGCTCGTCGGTGCGGAACGTCGACGTCCCCGCGCCGAAGATGAAGATCCCGTCGAGGAGCCGCGAGTGTTCCTTGTAATGCAGGTAGAACTCGTTGCCGAGGCCGAACCGCTCGGGGAGGTCAGAGCCCGGCGCGGTGCCTCCGACGACCACCAGCCGATCCGGCTCGGGGAACGGGAGCGGGCGCAGCAGCACGGCGTTGACGACGCTGAACATCCCGACCGCGGCGCCAATGGCCAGCGCCAGCGTGCCGACCGTGGTGGCGAGGAATCCGGGGGTCCGGCGCAACGAGCGCCACGCGTGCTGAAGGTCGGCAATCCATCCTGACGGCACGCAGGACTCCGGGTCCGGGGAGAGGGCTACCGTTCAGACAACGGCACGGGGCGGATAGTTGTTTCGCCACGCCGCGACCTTGTCCAGCACCATCTGGACGGTGATGCGCGGCATCCGGTCGTCGCGGTGCTCCATCGAGATGGGGTAGTCCTCTCCCGGATCGCCGTACGCATCAATCACGAGGTCGCCAAACTTCCGATACGGCCCGACGCGCTTGGGGTTGGAGTAGCCAATGAGGGAGATGACGGGCGTGTCGAGGGCCACGCTGAGGTGGAGCGGCCCGGTGTCGGGCGAGAGCACGAGCGCGGACTGCTCGATGATGGCCGCGAGGCCGCGGAGTCCGCCGTTGCCGAGTGCGCTCACCGGCCTGGTGCGCGCACGCTCCGTGATGATGCGCTCCGCCTCCACCTCGCGCGGCGAGCGTCCGCCCACGAGCACCGGTTGCAGCCCGAAGTCGTGGTAGAGCGCGTCCACCACCTCCGCCCACCGCCCGGGGAGCCAATCCTTCTGCGGCTTGCTCGTCGCAACGACGATGGGCGCGACCGGCCGCTCGAAGGTCCCGAAGAAGTCGCGCTGCCAGCCGCGCTCAATCTCGTTCCACGCCCCGATCCGCCATTCGGGCGCGCCGCGCGGCACGCCGAGCGCGTCGAGGAACTCGAGATACTGGTCCTGCATATGCTGGAGCGGGTGCGGCGGGAGCTTGGCGTTGGTGAAGATCCAGCTCAGGTCGCGCGCGCGGGCGCGATCAAACCCGAGCCGCACCGGCGCGGGCGCAAACCGCGCGACGAGCCCCGACTTGAAATACGGCTGCAGCACCAGCACCACGTCAAAGGCGCGCGCGCGCAGCGCGCGGCGCACCGCGGCAAGCCCGCGCACGCCGTCGGAGCGCCGGAACGGGACGATCTCGTGGATGGCCGGATGTCCCTGCAGCAGCCCAATGAGCCCCGGCTGCATCACCCAGGTGATCCGCGCGCCCGGGTGTGTGCGCACGATGGCGTTGAGTACCGGGAGCGCGTGGACGGCATCGCCCACGGCGGAGAGCATCACCACGCAGACGCGGTCGAGGGCAGGGCGCGGGGCGGTCATTGCGTCGCGCGCCAGCGTTCGACCTTGGCGAGGACCTGCTCGACCGTGATGCGATGCATCCGTCCGCGGCGTCGCACCCAGAGCACCTCGTTCGGCGGGTCCGACGGCTCGGCGAAGGCGTTCACCACAAGGTCCTGCGAGCGGGCGTAGGGCCCCGTGCGCCTGGGATCCGCCTGCGACATCAGCGCAATGACCGGCGTGCCCACGGCCACGCTGATGTGCAGCGGTGCGGTGTCGAGCGAGAGCACCAGCTTGGCGCCCTCCAGGATTCCCACCAGCCCGCGCAGGCCGCCGACGCCGAGGGCGTCCACGGGCGCGCTGACCTTGGCGAGCGCACGGATGCTCGCCGCCGTCTCGCGCTCGCGCGCACTGGGCCCGCCCACCAGCACCGGCTGCATCCCGAAGTCGGCGTGCAGCGCGTCGCACACCGCCGCCCAGCGCTCGGGGAGCCAGTCGCGGTCGGCATCGCTGGTGCCGCACACGATGGCCGCCACCGGCCGGTCGAAGCGCGCGAGGAACTCGCGCTGCGCGGGGCGCTCGCTCTCCCACGGCCCCAGTCCCCACTGCACCGGCGTGTGCGGCACGCCCAGGTGCGTGAGGAACTCGAAGTACTGGTCCTGCACGTGCTGGCGGCGGCCCGGCGGAATCCGGTGCGTGGTGAAGAGCCAGTTGAGGTCACGCGCGCGCGCGCGGTCGAAGCCGAGCTTCACGGGCGCCTGGGCGAATGCCGTCACGAGTCCCGCCTTGAGCGAGACCTGCAGGTCGATCACGACGTCAAGCGGCCGTTCCGCGAGCCGCGCGCGCACGTCGGTGAAGGCGCGGACGCCGCGGTCGTAGTCGAAGGGGATGATCTCGTCCACCGCGGGATGCCCGCGCACCAGCGATGCCGGGCCCGGCTGCAGCACCCAGCTCAGCCGCATTGCCGGGTGGTGGCGCTTGAGCGCGGTAACCACCGGGAGGACGTGGACCGTGTCGCCCACCGCCGACATCATCACGAGGCCGACGCGATCCATTGGCACCGTGAGCGTCACCTCACGCCACCCCGGCGTGCCGCCCGAGCGCGGCGATCATCGGCTCGGGGACGGAAAGCGCACCGCGGTCGCGCAGCTTGCGCAGCGATCGCCGCAGCCGCGCGACGTTGCGCGCGCCCACGCGCGCATCGCCCGGCGGGAGGAAGCGCACGCGATCCACGTCGAGGACATAGGCGCGCCACCCGCTTCCGTCGCGCGCGAGGTAGATGTTCCGGGCGTTCAGGTCCGGGTGGTGCGCGCCGACGTCCTGCAGCGCCCGCAGGAGCTTGCCGGTGGCCACGAGGATGGCCTCGCGCGCCTCGTCGTCGGACGCGGCCCACAGGGTGGGGAAGTCCGCGCCCTCGGGGAGCCGGCGCGTGGCCACATCGCAGCGGCAGAACCCGGGACCCGCGGGATACAGCAGGTATGCCACCACCTCCGGCGTCGGCACGCCCGCGTCGCGCAGCCGCTGCGAGACGTGCAGCTCCCACGGCGCGCGTCCCGGATGTATGAAGCGGTCGCCCGTGAGCGTCGCGAGGAGTCCGCCGTGCTGCGCGTGCCGCACGACGACGTCGATGCTCGTGCGCGGGAGCCGCGCGCCCCACGCGGTGGCGCGGCCCTCGTACGCGCGGGCGCCCGGCAGCGTCGCCGCCCAGCCGTGCAGCGTGCGGCAGACCTGGAGCGCCTCGCCGATCCCGCCCGCGGCGTCCGTGCGGGCGACGACCGTCGCGTCCTTCCACTCGAAGCGCGCGTACCCCGGAGGCAGGGCCGCGCGCTCGCCCGCCGCGCTGCTCACCGCTGCACGCGGTAGACGGGCAGGGGTTGGCTCTTCCCCTTGAGTTCCATCGGCGGCAGCGGCTCGAGCGGCGGCGGCGAGCCGAGCGACTTCTTGAAGTCCTCCGAGAGGAGGATCTCCCCGGCCGCGGCGGCGCCGCAGAGCCGGCTCGAGATGTTCACGGGATCGCCGATGACCGTGTACTCGAGACGCCGGTCGCTCCCGATGTTCCCGGCGAAGACGTCGCCGACGTTGAGCCCGATGCCGATCCCGAGCGTCGGCCGCCCCTCGGCCACCCATCGTGCGTTCAGCCGGTCGAGTTCCGCCATCATATCCATCGCCGAGGCCATCGCGCGGTCGCAGTCGTCGTGCTCGCCGATCGGCGCGCCCCACTGCGCCATCACCGCGTCGCCGATGAACTTGTCGAGCGTGCCGCCGTGACGGAACACGCACTCCACCATCTCGGTGAAGTACTCGGTGAGCAATCGCGCCATCTCGTCCGGGTTCATCGTCTCGGAGAGTGCGGTGAAGCCGCGGATGTCGCTGAACAGCACCGCCACGCGCCGCTTGTCGCCGCCGAGCTTCACGGCGTCGGGGCTCGACGCGATGCGCGCCGCGAGGTGCGGCGTGAAGAACCGCTCGAAGTTGCTGCGTGCGAGCGCCTCGAC
>CAYXQS010000098.1:0-1557 GCA_964466515.1 uncultured Gemmatimonas sp.
GCCCGACATCCTGGCCAACGCCGGCGGCGTGACCGTCTCGTACTTCGAGTGGGTGCAGAACCGCGGCGGCTACTACTGGGACGAGCCGACGGTGAACGACCGGCTCCGCGCGATTATGGTGAACAGCTTCCGGGACGTGCTGAAGCTCGCGCAGCAGCACAAGGTGAATATGCGGACGGCGGCATATATGGTCGCCATCAGCCGCGTGGCGACCGTCCACCGGCTGCGTGGCATCTACGCGTAGGCTCGGCGTCGCCGTCCCGGTCGGCCCGGGGCGGCGATGAAGGTCTGGGTGGCCGCCGTGGGGAAGCCGCGCGACGCGGCGCTCGCGGCGGCCATTCGCGAGTATGAGACGCGCGCGGCGCGGTACTGGCCGCTCGAGGTCGTGGAGGTGAAGGAGGAGCCGGCGCGCGGGGCGGCGTCGGCGCAGGTGATGGACCGGGAGGGCGAGCGGATCCTCGGTCGCCTGCCGGCGCAGGCCCGGCTCGTGCTCTGCGATCCCGGCGGCGACGCGATGGACTCCGCGGCGTTTGCCGGATGGCTGCAGGGCCGGCGGGAGGCGGCGCAGGACCTCGCGTTCGTGATCGGCGGGGCGCACGGGATCGGCGACGCGGTGCGCGCGCGGCCGCATCGGCGCCTGGCCCTCGCGCCGTGGACGCTCCCGCACGAGCTCGCGCGGTTGGTGCTGGCGGAACAGTTGTACCGCGCGGGGAGCATCACGCGCGGCGAACCCTACCACAAGTGAATCCGCTCCCGTGATCCGTACCGCACTGCCGACGAAGCGATGTTGCGCCACGCGCCGCGAGACGCGCTGCGGGGCGCGCCGATGAGCAATCCGCGCATCGTCACGGAGGCGCTCGGCGGCTCGCCGCTCTCGCGCGCCGCGCAGGAGGGGCAGGCGCCGGAGGAGTGGTACCCGGCCCGCCCCCAGGGCGCCACGGCGTGGCGCGCGCACGCGGAGCGCGTGCGCGCGGAGTTCAGCGGGAGTCGCTGGCTCGCGGGCCTGCGTCCCGCGCTCGACCCGAGCGGTGCCGCCGCCGAGCGACTGGAGCGCGTCGCCGAGGGCAACGGGATCGTGGTGACGACGGGACAGCAGCCCGGGCTCTTCGGCGGCCCGGCCTATACGCTGCTCAAGGCGATGTCGGCGCTGACGCTCGCGGACCGCATCGAGCGCGACACGGGCATCCCCGCGGCACCGGTGTTCTGGGCCGCCACGGACGATGCCGACTTCGCGGAGGCGTCGTGGACGGCGGTCGCCGCCGAGGGCGCGGTGAGGAAGCTCACGATGCCGCGCCACGGCAACGAAGGCGTGGTGATGGCCGAGATGCCGCTGGGCGACGTGATGGAACAGTACGAGGAGCTCGCGGCGGCGGCCGGCTCCGCGCCGCACGCCGGCGTGCTCTCGGCGCTGCGCGCCGCGTACCAGCCCGGCGCGACGATCGGCGGCGCGTATGTGCAGTTCCTCCGCACGCTGCTCGAACCGCACGGGATCGCGGTGCTCGACGCCTGGCATCCGGCCGCGCGAAACGCCGAGAAATCGTGCGTACCCGCCAGCGA
>CAYXQS010000098.1:1567-8092 GCA_964466515.1 uncultured Gemmatimonas sp.
TCATCGACCTCGCCACCGGCGTCTCCGGCGCCGGCCGCGCGCCCAAGGAGAACACGCTGCATTCCGAGGTATCCGAGGGCTTCTCCGCCTACAATGTGGCGAAGCACCGGCACATGGCGGAGTTCGACCAGGAGTTCACCAGGGCGGCGGGACGGCCCGTGCTGGTGGAGGCGTTGCGCCGCGCGCCCGTGGTGGACGAGGCCGTCGCGCTGCGGATGGTCGCGATCGAGCGGGCGGGGTTCCGCGCGCAGGTGGCCCGCGTGCCGCGCCTCTCGCTGGTGTTCCGGAGCCTGGCCGGCGTGAAGGAGCGGATCCCGATCGCGCAGGCCGCGGACGTCGCGCAGCGCGCCGATTCCGTCCTCTCGGCCAACGTGCTGCTGCGGCCGGTGGTGGAACGGCGGATCCTCCCCACGGTGGCGTATGTGGCCGGCCCCGGGGAGATCGCGTACTTCGCGCAGGTGGGGGCGGTGGCCGAGGCGCTGGGCGTGGCGCCGCCGCTGGCGGTGCCGCGGTGGGCCGCGACGATCGTCGAGCCCTCGGTGGACCGCCGGCTCGGCCGGCTCGGGATGGTGCTCGACGACATCCGGCACCCGCACGAGGCCGAGCGCAAGCTCGGCGACCGCGCGATGTCGGCGTCGATCCGCGCGACGATCGACGGCCTGCGCGAGGACCTCGCCACGCGGCTCGGCGCGCTCGCGGCGGATGCGGCGGCGCAGGACCATCTCGTGCCGGAGCGGGTGGTGGAGGGCGCGCGCCACCAGATGCTGCACCGCGTGGACCGGCTGGAGCGACGGCTCCGCGCCGCGTCGCGCGCGCGCACGGGCGAGGCGGTGCTCGACCTCGCGTCGGTGCGCGCGGCGCTGATGCCCGACGGCCAGAGGCAGGAGCGGCGCCTGAACCCGGTGCCGATGCTCGCGCGGCACGGGGACCTGCTTGTCGCACAGCTCAAGGCGGGGGCGGCGATGCACGCGGGGTCGCTGGTCGGCGGCTGATGGCGACCGGCGGCGCACGCCTCGTCGCGGCCGGCATCCTCCTCAGCCGCCTCCTCGGCCTCGTCCGCCAGCGCGCGAGCGCACACTTCCTCGGGAGCGGCATCGCCGCGGACGCGCTCGCGGCGGCGTTCCGCATCCCGAACCTCCTGCAGAACCTCTTTGGCGAGGGATCGCTCTCCGCCTCGTTCATTCCCGTGTACGCCAGGCTCCTGGCGGAAGGGAAGAAAGAGGAGGCCGGTCGCGTGGCCGGCGCGGTGCTCGGGCTGCTCGCCGCACTCGTCGCGGGGGTGGTGCTCCTCGGCGTGCTGCTCGCGCCCTGGCTCGTGGGGATCATCACGCCGGGGTTCAGCGGCGAGACGCGCGACCTTACCGTGCTGCTCGTCCGCGTGGTCTTCCCGGGCATCGGGCTGCTCGTGCTCTCGGCGTGGTGCCTCGGCGTCCTCAACGCGCACCGGAGGTTCTTCCTCTCGTATGCCTCGCCGGTGCTCTGGAACCTGGCCATCATCGTCGCGCTGGTGGCGGCGGGGCCGAGGCAGGAGATGGCGACGCTGGCGGTGACCGTCGCGGCCGCCAGCGTGGCGGGGAGCTTCCTGCAGTTCGCGATCCAGGTGCCGACGGTGCTGCGGATCGAGCGCGGGCTGACGCTCTCCGCCGGGGACGCCGCGCCCCACGTGCGCACGGTGGTCCGCAACTTCACGCCGGCGGTGGCCACGCGCGGCGTGGTGCAGGTGAGCGCGTACGTGGACGCCGTGCTCGCGTCGCTGATCGGCGCGGGGGCGCTCGCCACGCTCAACTACGCGCAGGCCATCTCGATGCTGCCCGTCTCGCTCTTCGGGATGTCGATCTCCGCGGCGGAGCTGCCCACGATGTCGTCGGCGCGCGGGAGCGACGCCCAGGTGGCGGAGGCACTGCGCGCGCGGCTCGCCAGCGGCCTGCAGCGGATCGCGTACTTCGTGATTCCCTCGGCGGTGGCGTTCGTGCTCATTGGCGGGGTGCTGGTGGGCGCGCTCTACGAGGGCGGCGCGTTTGGCCGGACGGACACGATGTGGGTGTGGGGCGCGCTGGCGGGCTCGGCCGTGGGGCTGCTCGCGGGGACAATGGGGCGGCTGTACTCGTCGGCGTTCTTCGCGCTGCGCGACACGCGCACGCCGTTTCGGATTGCGTTGCTGCGGGTGACGCTCGCCGGCGCGCTCGGTGCGGTGGGGGCGCTCTGGCTCCCGGGGTGGCTGGCGGTGGATGCGCGCTGGGGCGTCGCGGCCCTCACCGCGGCGTCGGGCGTGGCGGCGTGGGTGGAGTTTGCCCTGCTGCGCCGTGCGCTGCACGGGCGCGTGGGCGCGGTGGGCGTGTCGACGGCGACGCTCGTGCGGCTGTGGGGCGCGGCGCTCGCCGCGGGGGTCGTCGGCGTGGCCGTGGCGCGCGCGATGGCGGGACAGGGCGGGCTGGTGGCCGGGGCGGTGGTGGTGCCCGCCTTTGGCGCGACCTACCTCGGGGCGACGCGGCTCCTGGGAGCGGACAGTGCCCGACGCGCCTGAGCGGGTCGCGCAGAAGCTCGCGCATCTGCCGGAGACGCCCGGGGTCTATCTCTGGAAGGACGCCGCCGGGGACATCCTCTATGTGGGGAAGGCCAACAGGCTGCGGCCGCGGGTGCGCAGCTACTTCGCGGGCGACCACCTCGACAACCCCAAGACGCGGCGGCTCGTCGAGCGGATCGCGGACGTCGAGACGATCGTTGTCCCGGACGAGACGCACGCGCTGATCCTCGAGGCGAACCTCATCAAGGAGCATCGTCCCAAGTACAACGTGATGCTGCGGGACGACAAGACGTATCCGTACATCAAGGTGACGGTGCAGGAGCCGTACCCGCGCGTCTTCGTCACGCGCCGGGTGCTGGGCGACGGCGCGCGCTACTTCGGCCCGTACACCGACGTCTCGGCGATGCGGCGCTCGCTCGACGTGGTGAAGCGGATCTTCACGGTGCGCTCGTGCCGCTACGATATGCCGCGCGAGATGCCGGAGCGCGCCTGCCTCGACTACCACATCGGGCGGTGCAGGGCGCCCTGCGTGGGCCTGCAGTCGCAGGCCGACTACCAGGCGATGACGGACGAGGTCGTGATCTTCCTCGACGGCCGCACGGACGAGGTGGTGCGCCGCGTGCGCGCGCGGATGGACGCCGCGGCCGAGGCGCTCGACTACGAGGAGGCCGCCAAGCTACGCGACGCCATTGCGGGACTCCAGCGGATGGAGGAGCCCACGGTCGTACTCGAGGTGGAGGGCGGCGACCGCGACGTGATCGGCTATGCGCGCGACGGCGACGACGCGGTGGGCGTGCTGCTGCGGGTCCGGCACGGGAAGCTGGTGGCGCGCGAGCACCGATTCCTCGAGGGCGTGGAGGGGGAGCCGGACGGCGCGGTGCTCTCGATGTATCTCGTGAGCAGCTACCTCAAGGCGGCGGCGCGGGCGCGCGAGGTGCTGCTGCCGTTCGACTTCGAGGACCGGGCGCTCGTTGAGCTGGCATTGGCCGATTCGGGGCAGGTCCGGCTGCCGCAGCGCGGCCCCAAGCGCGAGCTGCTCGACCTCGCCGAGCAGAATGCGCGGCACCTGCTGGAGGAGTTCAAGCTCGCGGGGCAGGAGACCGACGAGCGCGCGGCGGACCCGGTGTACGACCTCGGGCGCGAGCTGGGCCTGGAGAAGCTGCCGCGCTCGATCATCTGCTTCGACAACTCGACGGCACAGGGCAAGGACAGCGTCGGCGGGATCGTCTGGTTCGAGAACGGCCGCCCGCGGCGCGCCGAGTACCGGACAATGAAGGTGAAGACGGTGGACGAGGCGATGGGGCCGGACGACTTCCAGTCGATGCGCGAGGTGGTGGGGCGCTATTTCCGCCGTCGGCTCGACGAAAGGAAGACGCTCCCGGACCTGATCGTGGTTGACGGCGGCAAGGGGCAGCTCAGCGCGGCGGACGAAGCGCTGCAGGAGCTCGGGCTGGGCGCCGTGCCGTTGATCGGCCTCGCGAAGCGCGACGAGGAGATCTTCGCGCGCGGGCGCCGCGAATCGCTCCGGCTGCCGCGGCGCTCGCCGGCGCTGCGGCTCCTGCAGCAGATCCGCGACGAGGCGCATCGCACGGCGGTGACGTACAACCGCAAACGCCGCACCGCGCGCACGGTGACGAGCGAGCTGCTCAGGATTCCCGGCATCGGCCCCGTGAAGCGCCGCGCGCTGCTCACGGCGTTTGGGTCGCTGCAGGGCGTGCGCGAAGCCAGCGTCGAGCAGATTGCGGCCGTCGAAGGGTTCAGTCCCGCCAGTGCACGCAACGTGCTGGTCTCGCTCGGCGTCGCGCTGCCGCCGGAATCTCCGGAATCCCCGGAATCCCCGGAATCCCCGGAATTATCGCAATCGCCGTAGCCTTATCCCTCATCCTTCATTCCATATCCCGTGTCCCACTGGTCCCTCGGTTGCAGTGCCTGCTCGTATGCCCAGCCGAACGGCGCGCTCCTGGCCTCCGTCTGCCCGGACTGCGGGCAGCCGCTGCTCGTGTACTATGCGGCCGCCGTGCCGCGCGCGCGCATCACCGCCGAGCCGACGCTCTGGCGCTACGCCGCCGCGCTCCCAATGATGCCCACCGACGCGCGCGTCTCGCTCGGCGAGGGGATGACGCCGCTCCTTGAGTTGCCGCACATCGCCAGGGAGATCGGCGTGGCGCGGCTCTGGGTGAAGGACGAGGGGATCAATCCGACGGCGAGCTTCAAGGCGCGCGGCCTGATGATGGCCGTGACGCGCGCCAAGGCGCTGGGGCTCAAGGGCGTGTGCGTGCCGACCGCCGGGAATGCGGGGATCGCGCTTGCGGCGTACGCGGCGGCGGCCGGGATGCCGTGCCGCATCTTTGCGCCGGCGACCACGCCGCCGCCGATCCTCGGGTCCATCCGTGCCTTCGGTGCGGAGCTGGTGCTGGTCGATGGACACATCGGCGATGCCGGCAAGGCCACGATGGCCTTTGCCAAGGAGCACGGATTCTTCAACGTGGCCACCGTGCGCGAGCCGTACCGCGTGGAGGGGATGAAGACGATGGGCTACGAGGTGGCCGAGCAGCTCGGCTGGCGGCTGCCGGACGCGATTGTGTATCCCACCGGGGGTGGGGAAGGGACGATCGGGATCTGGAAGGCGATCGGCGAGATGGTTGCCTGGGGATGGCTGCCGCAGGAGACTCCGCGGCCGCGGATGATCATTGCGCAGGCGGCGGGATGCGCGCCGCTGGTGCGTGCGTTCACGGAAGGCGCAGAACAGGCGACGCCGTGGGAGTCGCCGGCGACGCACGCCAGCGGGCTGCGCGTGCCGGGGCCGTTCGGGGACCGGCTCACGTTGCGGGTGCTGCGCGAGAGTGCGGGGGACGCGGAGGCCGTGAGTGAGGAGGCGATCCGGGCGGGGACGTTCCTGCTCGGTTCCAAGGCGGGCATCGATGCGGCGCCGGAGGGTGGCGCGGCGATCGAGGCCACGCGGCAGTTGGTGGCGAGCGGGCGGCTGAAGAAGGGTGCGGAGGTGGTGGTGTTCAATACGGGGTCGGGGGCGGGGTATCGGTGGTGATGGTAGCGCCCGGTGCTCGCCGACCTCACATTCCGTCTATGCCAGCCCCACTCTCCGCTGACACCTCCGTTGCCGCGGCTGCGGTGCAGTTGGCTGCGTGGCGCGCGATGTCGCCGACGGAGAAGCTCGCACAGGTCCGGGCATTGACGACGGCTGTGCTCTGGCTTGAGCGGGAGGGGTTGCGTCGTCGGCATCCGTCGTTCGGGCCGGACGAGCTCCATCGGGCGGCGGCCGTGCGACGACTTGGCCCTGAACTGGCCGCCCGGGTGTATCCGCCGACGGCGCCGTGAGCGCTGAGCCGCTTCTGGATGTCCTTGCGGTGGCGGTCGATGTCACGCGTCGCCTTGAGAGCATCCACGTGCCATATGTCATCGGTGGGTCGCTCGCGAGTTCCGTCTACGGCGAGCCGCGCGCGACGATGGACATTGATGTGGTCGCTGATTTGCGGCCAGAGGCAATCTCGCGGCTGGTCGCGACGCTTCGCCCTGACTACTACGTGGACGAGGACGTGGCCCGCGATGCGGCGGGGACCGGGGGTTCGTTCAACGCGGTGCACTCGCGGGCAGGGGTCAAAATCGACTTCTTCGTGGCGGGTGCCGATGCGTTCGAGCTCGAGCGGCTACGGACGCGCGTCGCGGTGCCGGTGAGTGCGGTGCCCGCGCAGGTGCTCTGGATTGATACCGCGGAGCACACGGTGCTCCGCAAACTGGAATGGTACCGACGGGGTGGCGAGGTCTCGGAGCGCCAGTGGCGCGATGTCCTGGCGATCATCGCGCTGCAGGGCGAGGCGCTCGATCGTGGGGAACTCGCGCGATGGGCACCGCTGCTCGGTGTCTCCGATCTGCTGGCGCGGAGCCTCGGCGACGGCTGATGTGCACCGTGCGGGACCCGAACACCCCGGCCTGGCCGCTGGTCAAGGCGCTCGACACGACGTTCTACACCTACGATGCCAGCG
>CAYXQS010000099.1:0-8048 GCA_964466515.1 uncultured Gemmatimonas sp.
CTCGCGCGCGTCGGGCTGCCGGACGCGGCGCGGCGCGCCGACGCCTATCCGCACCAGCTCTCGGGCGGGCAGCGCCAGCGCGTGACGATCGCGATGGCGCTCGCCTGCGGCCCCGACCTGCTGATCGCCGACGAGCCGACGACGGCGCTCGACGTCACGATCCAGGGCCAGATCCTCGACCTCATCGCCGACCTCGTCGCCGAGCGCGGCATGGCGCTGCTGCTGATCTCGCACGACCTCGGCGTGGTGGGCGAGCGCTGCGAGCGCGTGTTGGCGCTCGAACGCGGACGCATCGTCGCGGACGGCGACGCCGCGACGATCGTGCGCGCCCGGACGCCGCGCAGCACCCCGACCGGCACGCCGACGCTCTCGTCGGCCGCGCCGCTCCTCGAACTGCGCGACGTCGCGGTACACTATGATGCGCCCGCCGGCTTTCGCGACCGCGCGTCCGGCACCGTGCGCGCGGTGGACGGCGTCTCGCTCGCGCTCGGCCCGGGCGAGTGCCTGGGCCTCGTCGGCGAGAGCGGGTGCGGCAAGACGACGCTCGCGCACGCCATCCTGCGGATCACGCCGCTCACGCGCGGGAGCGTCCACCTCGGCGGCGTCGAGATGCGCACGCTGCGCGGCGCGCCGTTCCGGCGCGCGCGCCGCCGGATGCAGTTTGTCCCGCAGGACGCGGGCGCGTCGCTGACGCCGCAGATGACCGTCGGCGCGCTCGTGCGCGAAGGGCTCGAGGTCCACGGCATCGCGACGGGCACCGAGGCGGACCGGCGGGTGACCGAACTCCTCGACGA
Organism: uncultured Gemmatimonas sp.; assembly: GCA_964466515.1. Taxonomy (GTDB): domain Bacteria; phylum Gemmatimonadota; class Gemmatimonadetes; order Gemmatimonadales; family Gemmatimonadaceae; genus Pseudogemmatithrix. The sequence continues at coordinate 795 of CAYXQS010000099.1, forward strand.
GGTCGGGCTCGGCGGCGCGTTCGCCGCGCGACGCCCCGGCGAGCTCTCCACCGGCGAGCGGCAGCGCGTGGCCATCGCGCGCGCCCTCGCGCCGGAGCCCGAGCTGCTGATCTGCGACGAGCCGGTCGCGGCGCTCGACGCGCCCGTGCGCGAGCAGGTCCTCGCACTCCTGGACCGGCTGCGGACCGCCCACGGACTCGCCCTCGTGTTCATCTCCCACGATCTCCGCGCGGTCCGGCGACTGGCGTCCCGCGTCGCCGTGATGTATCTCGGTCGGGTGGTCGAGCGGTCCGATTCACCGGCCGCGCTTGATGAGCCGTGGATGCCGTACACGCAGGCGCTCCGTTCCGCGATGCCCACCGGTGACCCCGGCGCGCGCGCGCAGCGGATTGTCCTGCGGGGCGAGAGTCCCTCGCCGCTTCATCCGCCGGCCGGTTGTGCGTTTCACCCGCGCTGCCAGCACCCGGGGCGCGATACGACGTGCCAGGTGGCGCGTCCGGAATTGGTGGAGCTCGCGAGCGGCCGCTGGGTGGCCTGTCCGAAGGTCCTTCCTCCCGATGTCGCATAGCAGTCCGAACCTCCATCCCCACGCTATGTCCTCCGATCGCGCCTTCTTCGGCCACCCCGTCGGTCTCGGCCTGCTCTTCGCCGTCGAGATGTGGGAGCGCTTCTCCTACTACGGGATGCGCGCCTTGCTGGTCCTCTTCCTCGTCAACAGCCTCGGCTGGAGCGACGGGCGGGCGTACGAGCTCTACGGCACCTACACCGGGCTCGTCTTCCTCACGCCGCTCATCGGCGGATGGCTGGCGGACAACTACCTCGGCACGCGCAAGGCGCTGGTCTACGGCGGCGTGATCATCGCGGCGGGACACTTCGCGCTCGCGATGCAGGGGATGACGATGTTCTACGTCGGCCTCGGCCTCGTCATTGTCGGCACGGGCTTCTTCAAGTCGAACGTCTCGACAATGGTCGGCCAGCTTTACAAGGATGGCGACCCCCGGCGCGACGCGGGCTTCACGATCTTCTATATGGGCATCAACCTCGGCGGCTTCCTCGGCCCGCTCGTCTGCGGATTCCTCGCCGCAAGCCCGGCCTTCGGGTGGCACTGGGGCTTTGGCGCGGCAGGCGTCGGGATGATCGCGGGCCTGATTGCCTACCAGATCTGGAAGGACAAGTACCTCCCGGGCATTGGCCTCGCGCCCACCCGCGAGGTGATCGAGGCACGCCGCGCGGCCGCCAAGGCGAGCGGCAGCGGGCAGATGGAGTGGTGGCACGGCCCGGCGGGCGCCGCCGCCGGCCTCGCGTTCCTGTTGCTCACCGCCGGCTGGTCGTTGATGGGCGGGGCCTTCGCCATCACCATCGGCGCGTCGTTCGGCGTCGCGCTGCTCGGCTCGCGCGGCGATGACCTCAAGCGCGTCACCGCGCTCATCATCGTGGTGTTCTTCGTCGCCTTCTTCTGGTTGGCGTTCGAGCAGGCCGGCAGCTCGATGAACATCTTTGCCGACCGCCACGTGGACCGCACCATCGGCAACTTCGAGATCCCCACCGGGTGGTTCCAGTCGGTGAACTCGTTCTTCATCCTGCTCTTTGCCCCGGTGTTCGCGGCCATCTGGCAGATGCTGCAGAAGCGCGGGAAGGAGCCGAGCACGGCAATGAAGATGGTCCTCGGCCTCGCGCTCCTCGGCGTCGGCTTCCTGTGGCTGGTGATCGGCGGCGCCGGCGCGGACGGCGGCGTGAAGGTGACCCCGGCCCTCCTCGTCCTCGCGTACCTCTTCCACACCTGGGGCGAACTCTGCCTCTCGCCCGTGGGCCTCTCCTACGTGACGAAGGTCGCGCCGGTGCGCTTCGCGTCCCTGATGATGGGCGCGTGGTTCCTCGCGAGTGCCGCGGCCAACAAGATGGCCGGTGCGCTGGCCGGGCTGACGGAGCAGATCACCTCGCTCAAGACCTTCTTCTCGATTCCCGTGGCGACGTCGCTGGGCGCGGCGGTACTGCTGCTACTGCTCGTCCCGCTCCTCAAGCGGCTGACGGCGTCGGTGAAGGCGTAGCGCCGCTACCGACACCCGGGAGATGGGCCGCGAGACTACTCGCGGCCCATCTTCCTTTTCAGGGCATCCAGCGCCGCGTCGGCGGCGGTGTCGCGCTCGGCGCGGCGGCGCGCGCGCTCGAGGCCATCGAGCTCCGAGCGGAGCGGGGCGTCGTCGGGAAGCCCGAGCTCGGCGTCGGTGGGCCCCGACGCACCGGGGGCGGCGGCCCCCGTGCTCACGCCCCGGTCCGCCTGCTTGAGCTGTGCAAGCATCGCGTCATAGTCGCGCTCGGCGAGCGCGCACTCGGCCTCCTGGGCGTCGAGCTTCCGCTCCAGCACCGCGATCCGCTCGGCGTGCTGCGCCTCGTACTGCCCGGCGAGCGCGGCGGTCTCCACATCCGAGATTCCCTCGGCGAGCGCGCGGCGGCGCGTGGCGGTGGCGAGCAGCTCCTTTTCGGCGGCGACGCGGCGGCGCGTCACCTCCACGCCTTCGCGCAGGTCCTCGACGCCGAGCTTCGCCATCGCCAGCCCGCGCTTCATCTCGGCAATCACCGTGCGGCGCTCGGCCGGCGCGACCCGCCCGCCGAGCAGGTCGGCGATCGTGGCCCGCAGGGACTCAAACATCGGCAGAACTCACGGGCGCTGTCTCCGGTGCGGTTGCGCGTTATGATACGCGTGTGGACCACCTCCGACAACAGTCCCGACAACAGTGATGACGCGCGCGTCCGGACCCCGGCGCGTCCTCCTCGTGGACGCGGGGCGCGGATGGCGTGGCGGCCAGCGGCAGTTGCTCCTCCTGGCCACCGGGCTCCGCGCGCGCGGCTGGGAGCCGCTCGTGGTCGGGCCGCCGGGCACCCCGCTCCTCCAGGCAATGAAGCGCGCCGGCATCGCCACCGCGTCGCGCGGCGTCCGCACCCCGGTGGACCTCACCGCCTTCCGCGGGCTGCGCCGCCTCATCAGCACCTGGCGCCCCGACATCCTCCACGCGCACGACCGCAGGAGCCACGCCGTCTCGCTCGCCGCCCTCGTCGGGCGCAGCCAGCGGATTCCGCTCGTCGTCACCCGTCGCATCGCCACCGCGCCCGCGGGCCCGTTCCGTCGCGGCCCCGGCGTCGACCGCTTCATCGCCATCACGCGCGCCGTACACGACGGACTGCGCGCCGCCGGGGTCGAGGAGCAACGCATTGCGCTCGTCTACCCGGGCGTCGCCACGCCGGAGGCACCCACCGGGCGCGACTGGCGCGCCGAATGCGGGTGGCCCGCCGGGACGATCGTTGCCGGCGTGGTCGGGCCGGCCAGCGAGTCGCGGCATCGCGACGAAATCGAGGCGCTCCTCAAGCAGCTCAGTGCCGCCACGCGCGACGCGCTCGGCCTCGTCCTCCTCGGCGGCCCCGCCGCGGGCCGCACGGAGCTTGCGGGGGTCCGCGCCTACCGCGCGGGCTTCGTCCACGAGGTCCCGAGCGCGCTCGCCGGGCTCGACCTGATCCTCCACCCGGGTCGCGGCGAAGGCCTCGGCACCGCCGTTGTCGAGGGGATGGCGCTCCGCGTTCCCACGCTCGGATTCGCCACGGGCGGCATCGGCGAAATCATCGACCCCGGGCGGAACGGGCTCCTCGTCCCACCGGGCGACACCCCGGGATTCGCCGCCGCGCTCCAGCGGCTCGTGACCGATCGGGCCGTGCGACAGGCCCTTGGCGACGCCGGTCCCGCTCGCGCCGCCGAGTTCTCCGCCGACCGGATGGTCGACCAAACGGCCGGCGTGTACCGTGACCTCCTTGAACGTCCGGCGGTCTGAGGGGATAGGTCGGGTAGTATGCGGTGGACCCCGTCCCTAGCTTTCACTCGTGCTCTATCTCTGCATCCCGACCTACAACGAGGCCCCGACCGTGGGCGTCCTCCTCTGGCGCATCCGCAAGGTGTTCCAGGAGTACACGCGCGAGTACGAGATCCTCGTCTATGACGACGCGAGTACCGACGCCACGCGCGAGATCCTCGCGCCCTACACCAAGGCGCTCCCGCTTACGGTCATCGGCGGCGGGGAGCGCGTGGGCTACGCGCGCGCCGTCGACGCGCTGCTCCGCGAGGCCTCGTCGCGCACGACCTACCCGCGCCGCGACGCCGTCGTGCTCCTGCAGGCGGACTTCACCGACCAGCCCGAGGGGATCCCCGAGCTGGTAAAGCGCTTTGAAGGCGGAGCGGACATCGTGGTGGCCGAGCGGCAGTTGCCGGACGCCACGCCGGAGCGCGTGCGGAAGCTCCATCAGCTCGCCGGATGGCTCCCGCGCCTCTGGCCGATTCGCAGCGCGGTGAGCGTGCCGGGCGTGAAGGACCCCTGGGGCACCTTCCGGTTGATGCGAGTGGCCGTCGTGCGCGACCTCCTGCGCGAGGCCACCCAGGCGTCGGCCGCGCGCACGGCGACGCCGTGGCAGGCCAACCTCGACCTCCTGCACGCCGCGCTGCCGCACGCGCGGCGCGTGGAGACCGTCGCGGTCCCATCGCGCTTCGATGTCCGCGACCGCACGACGCGGCGCGATCCGTGGCCGGAGGCGTGGGGAATGGTGCGCGCCGGCTGGGCCGCGCGCCGCGCCCCACGCGCCCGCCCCACACCGTGATCTCCCGCGCGATGCGGCCACTCCTCGGCGCCGCGCTCGGCGGGGCAATGGCCCTCCCCGCCGCCGCGCAGGACCACCACGCCCCCGTGCCCTTCGAGGCGGGTGAACACCTCGTGTACGACCTCCGCTTCGGCGCACTCAAGGTCGGCACCGGGCGGATGCGCGTCCTCGGCCTCGACACCGTGCGCAACCGGCCGGCCTGGCACGTCCGCTTCAGCGTCAGCGGCGGCACCTTCTTCTACAAGGTGAACGACGTCTACGAGAGCTGGATGGACGCGGTCACGCTCAACTCGCTCCGCTACGTCCAGGACCTCAGCCAGGGCTCGCGCGACCGCGAGCGCACCTTCGAGATCTTCCCCGAGCGGTCCACCTACCGCCTCGTCGAGCGCGGCGACGCCGAGCGCCCCTCCGTCCCCGATCCGCTCGACGACGGCTCGTTCCTCTTCTTCGTGCGCACCGTGCCGCTCGAGGTCGGGCAAAGCTACGAGTTCCATCGCTACTTCCGTCCCGACCGCAACCCGGTGATCATCCGCGTCCTGCGCCGCGAGCGCGTGCGCGTCCCCGCGGGCGAGTTCAACGCCATCGTCATCCAGCCGATCATCAAGACGCCCGGGATCTTCTCCGAGGGCGGGCAGGCCGAGATCTGGCTGACGGACGACGAGAAGCGGATGATGCTGCAGATGAAATCGCGCCTCTCGTTCGGCTCGCTGAACCTCTACCTGCGCTCGTTCCGCTTCTCCGAGGACTCCCGGACGATCCCGGACGCCGGGGCCGTGCCGTGAGCGCCGAGCGCCGCGCGCCACGGGAGACCGATCTCTCGCGCGTGCGCACCGTGCCCGTCGCCACACGCCCCAACAAGGTCGAGAGCGCGGACTTTGCCGGCGTGCCCGGCAACGACCGTTCCTTCGCGGCGTTCTACCGCTCGCTCCCCGACGTCCTCAAGGCGCAGGACTTCCGCAAGCTGGTCGACGCCATCGCGCGCGCCGCCGCGACGAAGCGCGCGGTCATCGTGATGCTTGGCGGGCACGTGGTAAAGACCGGGATCGCCCCGCTGCTCATCGACCTGATGCGCCGCGGCGTGATCACCCACCTCGCGATGAACGGCTCCGCCGCGATCCACGACTATGAGATCGCGCGGTTTGGCGGGACGTCAGAGGACGTCGCGGCCGGACTCAAGGACGGCACCTTTGGAATGGCCGAGGAGACGGGGCGTGGGCTCAACAACGCCTTCGTCGCCGGCCACACCCACGGCTGGGGGATGGGCGAGGCCGTCGCGCGCGCGCTCGAGGCGGAGACCGCGCTCGCACACCCCGAGCAGTCCGTCGTGCTCGCCGCGCATCGGCAGTGGATTCCGGTCACCGTACACGCCGCGCTCGGCGCCGAGATCATCCACCAGCACCCCGCCGCGGACGGCGCCGCCATCGGCGACACCAGCCACCGCGACTTCCGCCGGCTTGCCGCCTCGTGCGAGGAGCTGCACCAAGGGGGCGTCGTGCTCAATCTGGGGAGTGCGGTGATTATGCCCGAGGTCTTCCTCAAGGCGCTCACCGTCGCGCGGAACGTCGCGAGCGGGAAGCCGACGCACTTCACGGCGGCGGACTTCGATATGGAGCGGCACTACCGCCCGCGGATGAACGTCGTCCAGCGGCCGGTCCTCGCGGGCGGCGAGGGATTCGAGTTCACCGGCCATCACGAGCTGATCATCCCGCTCCTCGCCTGGGCCGTCGCCGAAGCACTCGGCTGACGGCCCGTCGGACGGCTTACGAGCCGCCGACCTTCTCGCGGATCCCGCGCGCCGTCTCCGGCGCGAAGATCAGGATCACCACATAGATGACGCCGCCGAGGATCGCGACCGGGATCGCGAGAGCCAGGAGGCCGAAGATCAGCCCGAACAGCCCGCCCAGGATCCCGAAGACGAGCTTCAGGACGAAGAGGCCGACGAAGGCGATCAATCCGATGGTGAAGATGGTGCGCAGCATTGAGGTTCCCTGTAGGGGTCGATTCAACTTACGCGGCAGGGCGGCGGGTGGTTTCATTGAGCGGCGTTACCACGAAGGCACGGAGACACGAAGGGGTTGCTGCTGGATCCCTGGGTGTCGTTCACCAATTCTGATGGGAACTACGATTCCGAGACGGCACTGGGAGCCCTTCGTGCCTTCGTGCCTTCGTGGTGAATGGCGATTGACTGTATTGCTAACCATCTTAATTGCATTTAGAAGGTTACTGTCCCTAGCTTCCCCTGTGAGACCCTCCTATGCTTCACCGCTATGGCTGACGTCCTTTATCAGATTATGGGTCGGCACCGCGCCGAGCCCCTCCCGGAACGGAAGCCCTCCTGGCTAAAGGTCAAGGCCCCGGGCGGCCCGAACTACCTCCGCCTGAAGCAGATGATGCGGGAGATGGACCTCCACTCGGTATGCGAGGAGGCCCACTGCCCCAACGTCGGCGAGTGCTGGGAGCACGGCACCGCCACCTTTATGATCCTGGGCAACGTCTGCACGCGGAACTGCGCGTACTGCGCGGTGGCCCACGGCCGGCCGCCCAAGTTCGACCCCTCGGAGCCGTCGCGCAGGCGACGCGGGCGGTGCCCCGGAGTCTTCCGGAACCGACACGACG
>CAYXQS010000100.1:0-3887 GCA_964466515.1 uncultured Gemmatimonas sp.
GGTGCTCGTGGACCGTCGCCAGCGAGCACCTCAGCAACCTCGACCGGAAGGGCTACATCCGGAAGTCGTTCAACGAGAGCCGGGCCATCGAGATCCTCCCCAGCGAGGTCTACCCCAAGGCCATCGAGCTCCCGATCCGCGGCTCCGTGGCCGCCGGCCTGCCCATCGAGGCCTTCGAGACGAGCGAGACCATCGCCGTACCGGACACCTTCGTGCGGCGCGCCGGCGACCACTACGTCCTCCGCGTGCGCGGCGACTCGATGATCGAGGACCAGATCAGCGACGGCGATTACGTCGTGGTACACAGCCGCCCCACCGCCGACAACGGCGAGATGGTGATTGCGATGCTCGACGACGCCGGGGCCACGGTCAAGCGGTTCTACCGGGAGCGGGACGGACGGATCCGGCTGCAGCCGGCCAACGCCACGATGTCACCCATCTACGTGAACTCGGACCAGGTGCGCGTCGAGGGGATCGTCGTCGGCGTGATGCGGCGCTACTAGCGGCGCTTACCGACGTCCCGCGGCGGAGGCACGGCGGAGCTTCTCGAGCGCCGTCCATCCTCGCCCGTCCTTGAGGGCCGCGCGCGCGCGCGTGACGCCTTCCGGCACCGACGCGGCCTTGCCACCCACGTAGAGCGCCGCGGCCGCGTTCAGCACCACGGCCGCCTCGGCACCCGCCGGGCCCCGCCCCTGCAGCACCTGCTCAATCACCGCCGCGTTCTCCGCGGGCTCGCCGCCGGCGAGCTCGGCCGCGTCCACCGGGCGATCAACGCCCAGCGCACGCGGGTCGAGCGTAGACCACGCCATCGTCCCGCCGCGCAGTTCAATCACCGTGGTCGGGCCGAGGGGCGAAACCTCGTCCATCCCGGGCGCGCCGTGTACCACCAGCGCGTGGACGGTACCGAGCGCGGCCAAGGCGCCGGCGATGAGTTCGAGGCGCGCGGGGTCCGCGACACCGATTACCTGACGCCCGGCCGACGCGGGGTTCGCCAGCGGGCCGATGAGATTCATCACGGTCTGGATGCCCAGTTCACGGCGCACGGGCCCCACGTGCCGCATTGCGGGGTGCATTGCCGGCGCGAACATAAACACGATGCCGGCCTCGTCGAGCACCTCGCGCATCCGGGCCACCGGGACGTCAATCGGCACGCCGAGCGCCTCGAGGACGTCCGCGCTGCCGGACCTGGAGGAGAAGGAGCGATTGCCGTGCTTCGCGATCCGCACGCCCGCGCCCGCCGCGAGCAATGCGGCGGCGGTGGAGATGTTGAATGTCCCGACCGCGCCGCCCCCGGTGCCGCAGGTGTCGACGAGCGTGTCGGGGTCCGGCGCCTCGAGGCGCGTCATCGCCTCGCGGAGCGCCGTGGCCGCGCCCGCCACCTCGTGCGCGGTCTCGCCGCGCACGCGGAGCCCCATCAGCAGCGCGCCCATCTGCACGGGACTCCCCTCGCCCGTCATCACCGCCCGGAACGCGTCGGCCGCCTCCGATGCGCTGAGCTGCTCCCCCGCGGCCAATCGCTTGAGGACCTGCGGCAGTGCGTTACTGCCCACCGATGCTCCGGTGCAGGCGTTCCGGGAGCCGCGCTTCCGAGGCGATCAGCGAGATCACGAGCCCCAGCAGGCGGACGCGCTCGACATCCTCCTCCACGAAGAGCCCGCGCTGCGCGCGGTTGGTCAGGTTCACCACGCCGATCAGTGCGTCGTGCAGGATGAGCGGAAAGGAAATGAACGACCCGCTGGTGAGATATTCGTCGCCCAGGAGCGGCTGCGCGCTCGCGTCGCTCACATCCACCACGAGCACGGGCTCTCGCGTCTGCGCCACGCGCCCGGCGATCCCTTCGCCCAGCGCGATGGTGCGTCCGAGCTGGACGTGGGGCGCCAGCCCGCGCGCGGCGGCGAGATAGAGCCGCCCCGCGTCCGGCGACGCCAGGAAGATCGAACAGCGAAACGCCTGCATATCCTCGCCGAGGAGCTTGAGCAGGCCGTCCACCAACGTGGTGGCGTCCTGCGTGCGCGCGGCAAGCGTGAGGACCTGATCGAGCAGGTAGAGCGTGCGGGTGCGCTGGCGCAGCGCTTCGCTGCGCCGGTGCAGCTCGATATGCGCCGCCTCGAGCTGGCCGATCGAGGCGGTGAGCTGCTGCTCCACGGCCTGGAGCCGACGCTCGGTGCGCCGGGTTTCCTCGGCGCGCTTGGCGTCGGCGCGCTCAATGGCAATCTTGGCGGCCGGACCCGAGGTCGGCGTCTCCCCGGTATGCACCGCCAGGCGCTCCTCGAGCTCCGCGAGGCGCTGGACGTAGTCGCCGTGGACCCGCTGGGTGACGGCCTCGAGGGTGGAGACCGCCTCGCCACGGGCGTCGCGCTCGGCAAAGCGCAGCATCGCCAGCTCAAAGAGCGCCACGAGCGGCCCGAGCCGCTCTGTCACCCGGGTGCCGAAGACGCGCTTGGGTTCGATGACGGCAAGGATCGCGACGAGTTGGCGGTCCGCGCGGAGCCCGCGGAGGAGGAGCGCGGCACCCGGTTCCGCGTCGCCGAGCTTGAGCAACCGCGCGTAGGCGGCCTGCTCCTCGACCACCTCGGCGAAGGTCCCGCCCTCCTGGATGGCGCGGAGGACGGGCTCCGGCAACTGCTCCACCGAGGTCTCCAGCGACGAGCGCGCGGCGAGGCCCTCGGTGACGCCGATGCGCTCGCGGACGAGCGCCGTCCGCGGATCGACGAGCAGGAGGGAGAGCCCCACATCGCGGTCGGATTCGGCGAGCGCCTCGGCGAGCCTCACGAAGGCGTCGTCGAGATCCGACGCCGCCCCGAGGGCGTGCGCGAGCGAGGGGAGCGTACGAGCGAGCATCGGGAGGCTGCGGGACGGACGTCGCGCGGCGGTCGCGCGTACGGAGCGGAAAACTCGCCCTCTGGCAGAGACGGTGTCAATCGCACGGCCGGACTTCGCGACGATTCTTCCTTGAAGTCACCTCTGCCAACGGGTATTTTTCCGGTGATGGCGGACCGCACCCTCCAGTTGGTTCTGCACTACGACGGCTCGGCGTTTGCCGGCTGGCAGATCCAACCTGGGCAGCGGACCGTCCAAGGGGTCCTCGAAGCGGCGCTGGCGGGACTGTGCGGGGCCACGGTGCGGGTGACGGGCGCGGGGCGGACGGACGCCGGAGTGCACGCGCGCGGGCAGGCCGCCGGGGTGACGGTGCCGACGCATTGGACACCGCTGAAGTTGCGGAAGGTGCTGAACGAGAAGCTCCCGGACGACCTGTGGGTGGCGGCCGCACACGAGATGCAGCCAGCGTTCCACGCCAGGTACAGCGCGACCGGTCGGCGGTACAGCTACACGGTGGGACTCGACGAGGAGGCCGCGTCGCCATTCCGGCGGCGATGGACGCTTCCCTGGGACCGGGCCCTCGACCGTGGTGCGCTCGACTGGTGCGCGGCACAGCTGGAGGGTCGGCACGTGTTCCGGGGATTCGCGGTGCGCGGCACGGCACCCGCAACCGACGACCACGTGTGCGAGATCCGATCCGCGTCCTGGCGCCTGCACGAGGCCGACGGCGTGTCGGAGCTGGTGTTCGAGGTCGCTGCCAACCGGTTCCTGCACCATATGGTCCGGTTCCTGGTGGGGACGATGCTGCAGGTGGCAGCGGGAGGACGGCCGAAGGAGGACTTCACCGCCCTGCTCGTTGCCGAAGCGAACGACGAGGTATCGCCGCCGGCGCCGGCCGCCGGGCTCTGCCTCGAAGCGGTCAGCTATCCCCCCGAGTTGTATCTCGCCCACGCCGCACCCTGAGTCCTGCCAGTCGATGCGCCTCTACCTCGCGACCGTCGCACCTGATGAGATCACCTGGGCCGAGCGGACCGGGCTGATTGACGGTGTGGTTGCGACCCCCTCGG
>CAYXQS010000100.1:3897-8014 GCA_964466515.1 uncultured Gemmatimonas sp.
TCGGTGCTGGCCGCCGAGCTCCCGCACGCCGACCCGCGCGAGGTCCTTGCCGAGATCGCCGAGCACACCGCGCTTCCGATCTTCGCCAGCGTCGGCTCCGTGGACGCCGCCGAGATCGTCCGCGGGACCAAGACGCTCCGCGGCATCGCCGAGCACCTGATCGTCGCGGTGCCGTTCGTGGAGGACGCGATCCCCGCCATTCCGCAGCTCAGCGCGGCGGGCGTCCGCTGCGCCGCCACGCTGGTCCACTCCGTGGCGCAGGGAATCCTCGCGGCAAAGGTCGGGGCGTCGATGGTCGTCGTCCCGGTGGACGCGCTCGAGGCCAGCGGGGAGCTCGCCGAGGCGACGATTGCCGACCTGCGTGCGGCGCTCGACCGCTCGGGCGTGGAGTGCGACATCGTCGCCGCCGGGCCGCCCAATGCCGCGCGATTCGCCGAGCTGGCCGTCGCCGGCGCGGACGCCGCGGTCGTCACGGCGGCCGCGCTCCGGTCGTTCCTCCAGCACCCGCTCACCGACCGTGGAATCGACCGGTTCCTCGGCGACGTGAGTCGTCGCGCCAAGCCGCGCCGCGCCCGGTGATGACCCCCGTGACCCGCGCCCTCCGCCGCACCGTCCCGGCCCTCCTGGTGATCCTCGCCGCGTGTGACGCGGCGGACCCACGGACCTCCGGCGCACAGTCCACGACGGCCACGCAGGCCACGCTCCCGCCGCTCGACGCGTCGGCCGCGGCCGTCAACGCCTCGCGCCGCACCGCCATCACGGAGGCCGTCGCGCGCGTCGCGCCGGCAGTGGTCACGGTACAGACCGAGCGCGTGCAGCGTGCGGCGGCCACCTCGTTCGACCTCTTCTTCGGCACGCGCCCGGGCGAGCAGGTCGCCGCCGGCATCGGCTCGGGCTTCATCGTGCGCGAGGACGGCGTCATCGTCACCAACGCACACGTCGTCAGCGGCGCGAGCCGCGTCTCCGTCGCGCTCCGCGACGGCACCACCTTCCCCGCCACCGTCGTCGGGGAGGACGAGCTCAACGACCTCGCCGTCCTGCACATCGAGGCCACGGGACTCCCCACCGCCCCCCTCGGCACCTCGCGGGGGATGCTCATCGGCGAGTGGGTGGTCGCCATCGGCAATCCGTACGGGTTCCTGCTCGGGAATCCCGAGCCGAGCGTGACGGCCGGCGTGGTGAGCGGCGTGGGGCGCAACCTGACCGGGCGCGGCGACGGCCCGGGCGTCTACGTCGATATGATCCAGACCGACGCGTCGATCAATCCCGGCAACTCCGGCGGGCCGCTGATCAACGCGGCCGGCGAGGTGATCGGCGTCAACAGCTCGATCTACACGCCTTCCGGCGGCTCCGTGGGCCTCGGCTTCGCCATCCCGATTGACCGCGCGCGCCGCGTGGCGGACGACCTGCTCGCGCACGGGAGCGTGCGCCGCCCGTGGATCGGCGTGAAGCTGCAGCAGGCCGGCGCCACCGCCGGCCGCGGCTCGCTCAGCGACGGCGCGCCCATCGAGCAGATCGTGCCCGCAAGCCCCGCCGAGGAGGCCGGGCTCCGGGTGGGTGACGTCATTGTCCGCTCGCGCGACCGCCTGATCCGCAATCCGTACGACTGGGAGGCCGAACTCCTCGAGCTGCGCGTGGGCGAGACCGCCACGCTCACCGTGCGCCGCGGTGGGCGCGACGTGCAGGTCCCGGTGCGCGTGACCGACCTCCCCGAGGTCAGCGCCGAGAAGGTCGCGGTGCTGCGCGAACTCGAGCTCGTCTCGCTGAGCGTGGCCATCCGCGCCGAGCGCGGGCTGCGCTCGCCGCAGGGCGCCGTGGTCTACCGCGTGACCGACCGCGTCTCGCAGGACCTCGGCATCCGCGCCGGCGACGTGATCATCCAGGTGAACCGCACGCCCGTGACCGACGCGCAGCAGGCCGCGCGCGTGCTCGAGTACTACATCGGCCGCGGGCCGATCCGGATGTACTTCGAGCGCAACGGCTCGATCTTCTCGACCGACTTCAGGATCCGATGAGCCACGCGACCTATCGCTCCCCGCTCGCCGAACGGTACGCCTCCGCGGCAATGCTCACGCTCTTCAGCCAGCAGACGCGCCACGGGCTCTGGCGACGCCTGTGGCTCGCCCTGGCCGAGGCCGAACGCGACCTCGGCATCGCCATCCCCGATACGGCAATCGCCGAGATGCGCGCGCACCTCGACGACATCGACTTCGCCCGGGTTGCCGAGTACGAGCAGCGGTTCCGCCACGACGTGATGGCGCACGTCTACGCCTTCGGCGACGTCGCCCCGGCCGCGAAGGGCGTCATCCACCTCGGCGCCACGAGCTGCTACGTCACCGACAACGGCGACCTGATCCAGATGCGCCGCGCGCTGGAACTGCTGCGCGGCCGCATCGTCTCGCTGCTCCGGAGCCTGACGGCCTTTGCCAGGACCTGGCGCGCCGAACCCACGCTCGGCTATACGCACCTGCAGGCCGCCCAGCTCACCACGGTGGGCAAGCGCGCCACGCTCTGGATGCAGGACCTCGTCCTCGACCTCGCGGAGCTCGACCATCGGCTCGCGGCGCTCCCGCTCCGCGGCGTGAAGGGGACCACCGGCACGCAGGCGAGCTTCCTCGAACTCCTTGGCGGCGACCACGCCAAGGTGCGCGAGCTCGACCGCAAGGTCTGCCAGGCGATGGGCTTTGGCGCGTCCATCCCGGTGAGCGGCCAGACCTACTCGCGGAAGCTCGACGCGCAGATCCTCGACGTCGTCGCCGGGATTGCGGCGAGCGCGGCGAAGTTCGCCTCGGACCTCCGGATGCTGCAGTCGTTCGGCGAGATCGAGGAGCCGTTTGAGCAGGACCAGATCGGCTCGTCGGCAATGGCGTACAAGCGAAACCCGATGCGCTCGGAGCGGATCAACTCGCTCGCGCGGTTCGTGCTCTCGATCACGGGGACGGCCAACGCCACGCACAGCGTCCAGTACTTTGAACGCACGCTCGACGACTCCGCGATCCGCCGGCTCACGATCCCCGAGGCGTTCCTCGCCACCGACGCGATCCTGATCCTGATGGAGAATGTCGCCTCGGGGCTGGAGGTGCATCCCGCGCGGATCCGCGCGCGGATCGCCGAGGAGCTCCCCTTTATGGCCACCGAGTCGCTGATCGTGCAGGCCGTGCAGGCCGGCGGCGACCGGCAGGAGGTCCACGAGGTGATCCGCATCCACAGCATCGCCGCGGCGCGCGCGATGAAGGACGGGGGCAAGCCGAACGATATGCTCGACCGACTGGCCGCGGACAAGGCATTCCCCGTGCCGGCGTCGGAGCTTCGCTCCGCGCTCGACGCGTCGCGCTTCGTGGGACGCGCGCCCGAGCAGGTGGACGAGTTCCTCGCCGAGGTGATCGCCCCGATCCTGGTGGCCGCCGGCGAGTCCGGACCGCCGCGCGAGGCGGTGCGCGTATGACCTCGCTCCTCGTCGGGCAGACCACGCTTCCCCTCCCGCTCCTGCGTCGCGGAAAGGTCCGCGACGTCTACGCGGTGGATGACGAGCGCATCCTGCTCGTCACCAGCGACCGCGTCAGCGCCTTTGACGTGGTGATGAATGAGCTGGTGCCGTACAAGGGCGCCGTGCTCACGCAGCTCACCGCGTGGTGGCTGAGGCAGTTCGAGGACGAGGTCGCGCATCACCTCATCACCTGCGACGTGGACGAGATCGTGCACCGCGCGCCGGGGCTGGCAATGCACCGGGACGAGCTCGCGGGGCGCTCCACGCTCTGCGTGCGCACCACGGTGTTCCCGATCGAGTGCGTGATGCGCGGCTACCTCGCCGGGTCCGCGTGGAAGGAGTATCGCGAGGCCGGAACGCTCGCGGGCGAGGCACTCCCCGCCGGGCTGCGCGAGAGCAGCCGGTTCGACCCGCCGGTCTTCAGCCCCGCCACGAAGGCCGAGAGCGGGCACGACGAGAACATCACCAAGGCGGCGATGGCGCAGGCCATCGGCGCCGCGGATGCGGCCACGCTCGAGCAGCTCGCGCGGCTCGTGTACGGCCGCGGCCGCGACCTGGCCGCGGCGCGCGGCATCATCATCGCCGACACCAAGTTCGAGTTCGGCCGCGCCGAGGACGGGCGCGTGCTGC
>CAYXQS010000101.1:0-7954 GCA_964466515.1 uncultured Gemmatimonas sp.
GACTGCCGCTGCCGGCGGGGTCGGGGGGGGACTGCGGTCGGCGCGACATCCGCCGTGACGCTGCCCGTGTCGCCCGTGACGGTCACCTCCTCGACCGTCTCCGGCGGCCACGCCACCACTGCCGTGCCCACCGTCAGGACGAGCGCCGCCGCAATTCCCATCCACGGGCGCACGCGGAATCCGCCACGCCCACGCGAGGGGGCGGCGGGCGCGCCGCCGGGGATGACACGTCCCGGCACCACATCGAGCGCCCCGATGATCCGTG
Organism: uncultured Gemmatimonas sp.; assembly: GCA_964466515.1. Taxonomy (GTDB): domain Bacteria; phylum Gemmatimonadota; class Gemmatimonadetes; order Gemmatimonadales; family Gemmatimonadaceae; genus Pseudogemmatithrix. The sequence continues at coordinate 266 of CAYXQS010000101.1, forward strand.
ACGACGCCGCAATCAGGCCGCGCGCCTCGGCCACCGCCGCGGCAAACACCGGGTCGGTCGCCACGCGCCGCTCCATTTCTGCCGCCGCGGCCGCCGACAGCTCGCCGTCGAGCCAGGCGTGAATCGTACCTTCGTCAGGATGCGACATTGCTTCCCCCTTGATCGCCGGCGACAAACGCCTCGTACGACTCGGCGAGCCGCCGCCGCGCACGCGAGAGCGTGGTCCCCACCGAGCCCTTCTCGATTTGCAGCACTTCGGCGATCTCCCCGTAGTCGAGTCCTTCTTCCTTGAGCAGCAACGCCTGCCGGTCCCGCTGGCTCAACTCGGCGAGCGCACGCCGGGCGAGCGCCATCTCCCGCCCGCGCTCCGGCGTCTGCTCGTCGTCATCGCCTGCATCGGCCTCCACGGCACGCGCCTCGGCCGCCATCAGTTCCAGGTGTCGGCGATTCCGCGCATCACGCCGCGCCCCGTCCCGCACCAGGTTGTGCGCCACCGCGAACACCCACGCGCGCTCGTTCACGATGGTCTCCTGGCGCAGCGCGCGGACGAACGTCTCCTGGGCCACCTCTTCCGCCCAGTCGCGGTCACCCAGGCGACGCGTCAGGTATCGCACCAGCGTCGCGTGGTAGGTAAGAAAGAGACGTTCGGCCACGTGTTGCAACGGGTCACCAATCTCGGGTAAAGGAATCCAGCGCCCGCGCGTCCAGCGTCTGCACGCCGTCCTCGGCGAGCACCAGCGTGACGCGCGTCCCGTGCACCTCTACCCGATCGCCGAGCGAGAGGATCTCGCGGAGCTCCGGCAGCCGCTCCATCAGCGCAAAGTACGCGGCCGTGTACGGACGCACCTTCACCGTCCGCGCGCCCTGCGCCGCCCCGCGACTGTCGGTCCAGACGCCGTCCTTCAATGTGAAGAGCCGGTCGGCCGTGCGCCGCGCCACCGCGTCATCGAACGCGACCGCCGCATCGCCCACCGAGCGCGACTCGCGCATCCCGGCCGCTGCCTTGGCCGACTCAAACGCCGCCTGCGCGGGCGGCATCGGGGGCGCGGCGGCCGTCGTCGTCACGCCCTGGAGCCGCGCATCACGATCAATCCGCATCAGGGCCTCGGGCCGCCCGCCGACGCCCTGCCCACTCGCCACCATTCCCGGCTCGAGCACGAGGTACGAGGTGAGCTCGGTCGGGATCCCCCAGCGCTCGCCGAGCGTGCGGATTTCCTGGTCGACCTCGCCCGAGGCGCCGTTCTTTCGGCGCTCGGCGCTCAGCCACCCCACGCGCTGCGTCGCCCAGAGTCGGCCAACAAACGCGTCGGCCGTACGGCGGTCGGGGAAACGTGTCGCCGCCTCCCAAGTCACCGGACCGTCCGGCGTGTCGCCGCTAATGATGATGCGGCCGTTGGTGGCGTTGCCGCGGTATCGCGCGAGAATCACCAATTCCTGCCCCGCGAAGAGATCGAGCGAGCCGGCGGGCTGCACCGCGTGCAACGCGACGCCGTCGGCGCGCACGCGGACGTTGGTCGCCACCGGCCGCGTGATCCGTTGCGCCACCACGCTCACCACGCGCTCCACATCCTCCTCCGGTCGCACGAAGTGGGCGGTCCCCGCGCCGTCGAGCGCGAGCTGTTCCAGCAGCGCGACGTTGACGTCCGCGCCAAGGCCGAAGGTGAAGACGCGCCGTGCGCCCCGCAACTCGGCCGCCCGCGCCGCGAGTCGCTCGGGGCGACGCTCACCCACGGTCGGCGCGCCATCCGTCAGGAAGAGCACCAGCGCGAGCCGACCCGCCGGCGACCGTACCTCGAGGGCACGTTCGAGCGCGCCGCCGATATTCGTGCCGCCCGCAGCGGTCAGGTCGGTGAGCCAGGCCGCAGCCGCACGCCGCGCCTCGGGCGTCGCCACCGTCCACTCCTCGCGGAACTCCGTCACGTCGCCCGAAAAGGCGATGAGCCGGAAGCGGTCGTCGCGCCCCAGCGTGTTGAGCAACTGTCGGCCGGCGGCGCGCGCCTGCTCCATCTTCGCGCCGACCATCGACCCCGAGACGTCGATCACGAAGCTCACGTCGCGCGGCGTGGTGCCACGGCCCTGCGTGGGCGGTGCAAGCGTGATGAGTGCGTATCCATCGTTCACCGAGGGTGCGTGCGTCAACACGGAGATCGCCGCCGCACGACCCGACCGCACCGGAACGAGCAGTGTCACGGTGCCCGTGGCATCGGCCACGCGGGCCGTGCGCCGCGTGCCGCCGGGCGTGACATCTACCTTGTGCGTGGGCGACCAGGCGTCGCCAAACCCTGCGTCCGCCGGCCAGTGGAGACTCAACTGCGTGCCGCTCGACATCGTGCCGTTCCCACGTGGCGCCGGCACGTCCACGCGCAGCGCGTCGCCCTCGCGCTCGGCCACCGCGCGGAAACGCACCACCACCGTGCGCGTCTCTCCCGGCGCAATCGGGAAAACCCGCGTGCGCAACACACCCATCCCCATCCATTCCACGAGCGCGGGGTCGCGACGCTGGCGCACGATCTCCTCATAGACGCGCCGCGCGCGACCGGCATCCAGCGCCTCGCCGGTCACCATCTCGCCATCGATCTCCAGCGCCAGGTCCTCGAACGCGGCGCCCCGCGGCAACGGGAGCACGTAATCCGCTTCGCCAATCCCGCGGCCGTGGTTGGTCCACTTTTCCGTCACCTCATAGCGCAGGACGCGGCCGTCGAGCACCACGCGCACCTCGCGCCCCGTGCGTTCCACCCCCCGTGTGACGCCACACGGCGGCGGCAGGCAAGGCGCCATCACGCAGACGCGCCGCTCGCACGGACGATCAATCAACGCGGTGTCCTGGGCCTCCGCGCGCGGCGCGAAGGGAAGGATCACCAGCAGGAGCGCGGCCCAACGGGCAGCGGACAGCAGACCAGCGACAGGGCGAAGCACGGGGTCCCCCGGATAGAGTCACGGAGGAGACGCCGGTACCTCAAAAACCTGCACACCGCCCCGGCCCGTCAGCCCTGGGGATCGGGCTCCTGGGCCGCCAGGCGCGTCGGGGTGCGTTCAATCACACGCACGGCGAGCAGGTGCTGGTCGGCGCGATGCATCGTCGACCCCAGCTTCTCCCCGGGTTCGCGGACGGCCAGCCCCAACGAGAACGGCACCGGTGCCGTCCGCAGCGCCGCCGCACGCATACGCTCGGCCACCATCTGCGCCTGCGCCTCGCCGGCGCCCAGCAGGACGATCACGAACTCGTCGCCGCCCACCCGGATCACCGGCTCCTCCGCGCGCACCTGACGCATCAGGAAGCGGCTCATCCGAATCAGCGTGTTGTCGCCCGTCTGGTGTCCGTGCTCGTCGTTGTACTGCTTGAAGTGGTCGATGTCGATGAACAGGCATCCCCACGACGTGTCCGTGCGCGAGATCTCCTCGTCGAGATCGCCGAGGTAGCGCCGGTTGAAGCATCCCGTGAGCGGGTCGCGCATACTCTGGTGCCGCAACACCTCTTCCATCTGCTTGCGTTGCGTGATGTCAACGAGGATGCCGTGGTAGAGCGCCTCGCCCGTCTCCTGGTCGTGTACCACATAGACGGTGTCGAGCACGGTGAGCAGCCCGCCGTCCGGGCGCACCAACTGCAGCTCGAAGTCGCGCACCGAGCCCTCGCGTTCGAGCTGCTCGATCTCCGCGAGCCGACGCGACGGATCCACCACCATCTCGTTGGCGCCGTACGCGGTGAGATCCTCCAGCGACCGCACGCCGAGCAGCGAGAAGAATGCCGGGTTGGCGTCCAGCACGTCGCCGCGCGCGTTCATTATGTAGATCGCCTCACGGAGGTTCGCGACGAGCGAACGCAGGCTCTCGGGATCGGCGAGCGACCGATAGCGGATCGGCGACTTCACGCGGACGCCCCTTCGGTCGAGTCGGTCGGCGCGGGGATCTCGTCCGTCACGGCCACGCGGCGCTCCCACTGCCGCATCATCGCGGCAAAGGCCGTCGCCGACTCGAGATCGAAATCCGGGCCGGCCCCCTTCTCGATATGCTCAAGCACGCGCTCCGATTCCCACGCCTCGCGGTAGGGCCGCTTGGTGCGCAGCGCGTCGTATACGTCGCAGACGTGTACCAGCTTGCTCGCCGCGTGGATCCCGCGCTCGAAGTGCCGCCGCGGATATCCCTGGCCGTTGATCATAATGTGGTGCTCGTACGCCACCGCCGCCGCGAGGTCCAGGTCCCGGTCGCTCTCATAGATGATCTTCGCGCCGTCCACGGGATGTCGCCGCATAATCACCCATTCCTCGTCCGTGAGTTTTCCCGGCTTGGTCAGGACCTCCTTCGGGATGCGCACCTTGCCCAGGTCGTGCAGCAATCCGGCCACGCCGAACGCGCGCACGTCCTTGGGCCCCATTCCCATCCACTCGGCGAGCGCCATCACCAGCACCGAGACGTTCAGCGAGTGCGTGGTGGTGTACTGGTCGAATTCCTTCAGCTGCAGGAGCGGGATCACGATGTTCCGGTCGCCGTGCATCGCCAGCGAGAGCGAGCGCACCACCGACTCCGCCTCGAACATCGGCAGCTCGCCGTTGTTCTGCACCTCCGCGTGCAGCCAGCGCACGGTCTCGGCCTCGTCGCCGAGCGAGTAGGTGACCGTGGCCGTCGGGAGCGAGGCCGCCACGGCGCGCACCTGGTCGTCCGAGCCCCTCACGCCGATGGCACCGAACTTGATCGTCGAACGGCGCTCGGGGCTGCGCGTCGCGCTGTCGATGGCCTGTAGCGTGAGCCGCGCAAGCACCTCCTCCAAAAACTCCTCGTACTCGTCGCGCGTGGTGCCGCGCTGGAACTCGAGGCGCTGCACGCCCGCATTGGCGAGGCGAACGCCCCAGTCCCAGTCGCCGAGTTCGCGCAACGCGAGCTCGCCGTACACTACGTCCTGCCCGAGAAAGCTGAAGCGCGGCCGCGGGTCGTGCTCCGTGAGCCGCATCAATGCCTCGAACGATATGCCGACCACGCGCTGTCGCGCGGGATGCCCGTCGGCGTAGAGTGACATCGTCGCAATCGCCTGCGCGAAGCTGGTGAGGAACTTGATGGCATCCTTCACGGGGCCGCCTCCGCCGCGGCGACCGTCGCCACGTCGAGGGGCGTCGTCGCCCGCGCGGTCATCGTCGCCGCGCCGGCGATCTCCGGATCGTGGCTCGACGTCGCAAGGGCAAGCGCGGTCTGCGCCGCCGGGTCCGTGCGCCAGTGGATCGCCAGCCCCTCGAGCGCGGCGAGCATCTCCGGGGTCTTCGAGACGAGCCCTTCGCGCTTCAGCAGCTTGCCGGTGCGCACCACGCGCGCCGCCAGCCACGCCGCCGTGTCCGGTGCGCGGTACGACGCGAGCGCGCGAATCCCCAGCGCGCGCAGGTCCGGCGAGAGCGTCGGGTCCGACGCGCGCGCCCGTAGCACGGTCGCCGCGTCCCGTGGGCACCCCGTCATCGCGGCGCCGAGTCCCAGCCGCACATTGCCTTCGTCCGCGTCGGCGAGCGCGCGCACGATGGCCTGGTCGCGCGTCGCCGGCGAGCGCAGTTCCTGGCGCAACGCCTCGCGACGCACGGAGGCGTCGGGATGCGCGAGCCACCCCGACGGCGCATACCCCGACCCCCACCCCGGGTGCTTGCCGAGGAGCCCGAGCAGTGGACGCAACAGCGCCCAGCGCATCCCGGGGAGCCGCTGCAGGATCAACGGGCCCGCGGGCGCGCCGATCCGCACGAGGAGCTGCAGCAGCCGCTCCTGCCCGCGCTCGTCCTCGGATTCATCAAGCGCGTCGAGAATCGGGTCCACCGCCGCCACGCCCATCCACACCACCATCCGCAGGAGATTCGCCAGCGGGAGCGGGTCGAGCGCGAGTTGCAGGCGCAGGCGGTGCGGTGTCGCGACGTGGCGCCAGAGCGCCTCACGCATCCATATCGCCGGGGCATTGTCGACGAGATTCAGCAGCGGCGCGAGGTCGTCACGCGCCGCCATCGTGTCCGCCGACCGCCACACCGGATCGCCGAGCGTCTCGATCTCCAGGCCCATCGCCAACAGTCGCTCCGGCTCGATCGGAAAACTGTGCTCCTCGGTACGCAACAGCGGCGCCGTGCTCGACATCTTCTCGAGCGCGAGTCGGTAGCCGTCCGGATTCGGGTCCTCGAGCTGCCAGCCGTCCATCAGCTTGAGCACCTGCTCGCGGAGCGCGCCGTCCGCCTGCGCGCGAACCGGCGCGGGCCCCTCCTCCGCGTGCGCGGCGAGCTTGTTCAGCATCCGCACCATCGAGTGCGACACCGTCTCGCCGGAACGGTCCGCCGCCGCGCGTACCAGCTCCACCACCGCGTCCACCGCCATTCCCTGCGCGGCGTCCACCACGAACTTCTTCCGCTGACGCCGGTCGCCGTTCATCTCCAGCAGCCGCTGCAGGGTCTCGGGCGTCAGCGTCCCCACGAGTTGCGAAATCCGCTTCTGCAACGCCGCCGCGTCCTTTCCTCCCTTGGCCTTGAGCTCTTCCGCAATCTGCAGCAGGTAGCCCACCACGACCTGGTCGTACGCGGTGTCGCGCTTGTGCTCCTCGATGGCCTGCGCCACGACGGTCGGGTCCACGCTCCCCGGATCATCGCTGTCGAGCTTCGACGCCTCGGCCACCAGTGCCGCCCGCGCGAGCCCGACCCAGAGCTGCGCCGAGCGACTTCCCTGCGCGCCCATCGCATCGCTCTCGCCCTCGGCGGCCGGGTCGTCCTCGATCAACTGCAGTTGCGCAAATGTCAGCGGAAACAGCCGGACGTGCGGCCACTGCGTCAGCACCTCGGCGCTCTCGAGGCCAAGCGGGCGCGGCAGCCGCCCCGCGTCCACCGACACCGTCGCGAGCATATCGTTGAGCTCGTCCTCCGTCACGCCCGCACTGAACTTCACCGCGCCCAGGTGGTGGCGGTGCAGGCGGCCCGCGAGCTCGCGCAGCACCGGGTTCCCCTCGTCCGTCGCCACGCCTTCGATGATCAACTGGTTCCGCGCCACGCCAAGCGAGAGCGCCGCGCGCTCCTTCAGCAGCGCACCCAACCGGCGGCTCAACTCCGCCGTGGTGTTCTCCAGCAGCGGATGGCCCGCCGGATAAATGGCGTTCTTGTGCAGCCCAATCGAGAGTTCAATCAGGAAATCCGACAGCTCCCGCGACAGCGCCGCGGATTCGCCGACCGTCGTCAATCGCGCCATTGACGCAATTATGCACGCGAGCACTAGTGCTCGGCCATAGGGCAGTCACATTGTTTATGGATGCGCCCCGGGAGGCCCCGGCGCGAGCGTATCGCATCGCCCCCGGCCCTGATAGCTTTCGCGCGCCATCTTCGTCCCGTTCCCCGCCGGAGCCACGCCTTGCCCAAGACCGACCCCGCCCTGCAGCAACTGGCCATCAATACCGTCCGCACCCTCGCAATGGACGCGGTCCAGCAGGCGGAATCCGGGCACCCAGGCACCCCGATGGCGTTGGCCCCCCTCGCCTACGCCCTCTACACCCGCCACGTCCGGCACAACCCGGCCGACCCGCACTGGGCCGACCGCGACCGGGTGGTCCTCTCCGCCGGCCACGCGTCGATGCTCCTCTATTCGACGCTCTTCCTCTCCGGCTACGACCTCCCCCTCGAGGAGATCAAGAACTTCCGCCAGTGGGGGAGCCGCACCCCCGGGCATCCCGAGTTCGGCCACACCGCCGGGATCGAG
>CAYXQS010000102.1:0-5386 GCA_964466515.1 uncultured Gemmatimonas sp.
TGAACGGCGACTACATCTCCGACGCGCTGGCGGCGCAGGTCGGCGGGCTCGGCATCGCGCCGGGCGGCAACGTCGGCGACGAGGCGGCCGTCTTCGAGGCGACGCACGGCACGGCGCCCAAGTACGCGGGACTCGACAAGATCAATCCGGGAAGCGTCATCCTCTCGGGCGTGATGATGCTCGAGCAGATGCGGTGGGACGAGGCCGGCGCGATGATCGTGCGCGGGCTCGAGAAGGCCATCAAGGCCAAGACCGCCACCTATGACCTCGCGCGGCAGATGCCGGGGGCCACCGAGGTCTCCACGTCGGGCTTCGCCGACGCCATCATCCGCGGGATGGAGGGGTGATGTCCATTGCCTTTGCCGCGCGCGCCGGCGATCCGGCGCGCACCGTCACGCCGCTCCTCGCCGTCGCGCTCCCGGCCGACGCGCCGCTCCCGCGCGCGCTTGGCGCGCTCGACAGGGCGTACGGCGGCGCGCTGTCGCGCGCCCTCAAGGCCAAGGACTTCACCGGCGCCAGGGACGAGACGCTGCTGCTGCTCGCGCCCGGCACCGGTCCCGGCCGCGTCCTCCTCGTGGGAATGGGCTCGGCCGAGCCGGTGAAGGGCATCACGCGCGCCGCGACGTTTGCGGGGCGCAAGGGGCAGGCACTCGGCGTGGGGCGGATGGCGTTCTGGGCGGCGGGGCTCAAGGGCGCGGCGCTCGAGGGCGCGGTGGTGGGGCTCTCGCTCGGCGCGTGGGAGTTCCGCGAGCTGCACACGCCGCTCCCGCCGGCCAAGCGCAGGAAGGCGCTCACCGGCGCGACGCTGCTCGTACCGAACGCCGCCGCGGCGCGCGCGGCGCTCGCGGCCGGCGTGGCCGTGGCCGAGGGGCAGCGGATCGCCCGGCGCCTCGCGATGCTTCCCGGCAACATCTGCACGCCCGAGTACATCGCGCAGACCGCGCGCGACATCGGCAAGCGTCATCGGATGACGGTGAAGGTCTCCGGCCGCCGCGAGCTGGAGCGCCTCAAGATGGGGTCGCTCCTCGCCGTGGCGCAGGGCACCGTGCAGGACCCCAAGCTCATCGTGATGGAGTACCGCGGCGGCAAGCGTGGCGAGGCGCCGGTGGCGCTGGTCGGGAAGGGGCTGTGCTTCGACTCCGGTGGGATCAGCATCAAGCCGGCGCAGGGAATGGAGCTGATGAAGTTCGATATGTCCGGCGCGGCGGGGGTGCTCGGCGCAATGGAGGCCATCGGACGGATGAAGCTCCGGATCAACGTCGTCGCCCTGGTGGGCTCCACCACGAATATGCTCGGCGGCGAGGCGATGAAGCCGGGCGACGTGGTCTTTGCGAGCAACGGCAAGAGCATCGAGATCCAGAACACCGATGCCGAGGGTCGGTTGGTGCTCGCGGACGTGCTCGCGTATGCCCAGCGCTTCAGGCCGCAGGCGGTGATTGACGCCGCCACGCTCACGGGCGCCGTGGTGATTGCGCTCGGCCACATCACCGTCGGGGTGATGGGCAACGACCAGGCCGTGATTGACGAGGTGCTCGCGGCCGGGCGTCGCGGCGGCGAGCCGGGCTGGCAACTCCCGCTCTTCGAGGAGTACAAGGAGCAGCTCAAGTCCGATGTGGCCGATTTGCGGAACATCGGCGGGCGCGGCGCGGGGACGATCACCGCGGCGCTCTTCCTCCAGGAGTTCGCCGAGGGGATGTCGTGGGTGCATCTGGATGTGGCGGGGACTGCGTACTCCGAAACGGACCTCGTGGTGATGCCGAAGGGCCCGACCGGGACACCGGTGCGGACCTTCGTCGAGTTCGTTCGCGGGAGAGCGCGCTGAGGCCACTCGGGCTCCTCGGCGCGTTGTGCCTCGCGCTGCCGCTGGCGTTGCAGGCGCAGGACCGGCCCGACTCGCTGGTTCACGACACGGCGCAGGTGACCCCTGCGGCGCCCCCCGCCGCATCGCAACCGGCGCCCCCGGTGCGCGATACGGTCAAGTCGGCGATTGCCGTGGCGGAGCGGCCGGGGATGCCGGACATCCGCGGGCGTCGCACCGTGTGGGATCGCGACGCGCTCTTTGCGAGCGGTGCGCTGACGCTGCCCGATCTCCTCGCGCTCGTCCCGGGCGTCACGGTGCATACCAGCGGATTCATTGCGGCGGTGACGTCCACCAGTTGGTACGGCGAGCCGGGGCGCGTGCGGGTCTTCCTCGACGGTGTCGAGCTCGACCCGCTCGACCAGCGCGTGGGCGACTCGCCCGACCTGGGCACGATCCCGGTCTTCGCACTGGAAGAGGTGGCGGTCGAGCGGGCCGCTGGCGAGCTCCGCGTCTTCCTGCGCAGTTGGCGCGTGCGGCTCACCACGGCGCAGACGCGCACCGATGTCGTCACCGGCACGGAGAACACGAATCTCTACCGCGGGTTCTTCGGCAAGCGGTTGAACAACGGCGGCGTGATCCAGGTGGCGGGGCAGCAGTACTCCACCACCAACCTCCGCACGCGTGGCGACGGCGACGCGCTCGGCGCCTTCTTCCGGCTCGGCGTCGCGCGCGGCCGCCTCACGGTCGATGGCGTGGCGCATCGCTTTGGACGCACGCGGAGTCCCACGCGGCGATACGTGCTGGCCTCGCCGCAGGCGGGCGCGATCGGCGGCTTCGTGGGACGCGACCTCACCGCGTACCTGCGCGCGGCGTGGGGCGATGCCGACTCCGGGGGCGTCTGGTGGCAGGTGGTCGCGGCCACCGTGCAGCACATCGAGGATGACTCCCTGCGCGCCGGCGCCACGGTGGCCGATCCGGACACGTCGGCCATCCAGACGCAGTACGTCGGCACGATCGGCGTGACGCGCGGCGCGCTACGGCTCTCGGCCACGGCGCGCGCACGGCTGCAGGGGCACGACACGCGGCTCTCGCCGTCGGTGCGCGGGTCGTGGGACAACCGCTGGCTCGCCCTCAGCGCCACGGCGGAGGCCGAGGGGCCGGACTCGACCGCGCGCGTGGATGGGCTCGCGCGCTTGACGCCGTTTGACTGGCTGCACGTCGGCACCGCCTACTCGAGCCACACCCCGGACGCCGGGGTGGCGCGCCAGACGCTCCGCGGCGAGGTCGGGTTTCAGTACAGGCACCGGTGGCTCACCGTCGGCATCGTCACTCGCTCGGCATCGACGGCCCTCGGGATGCCCGCCTTTGACTCGAACTTCGTGGCCGTCGCCCTCGGCGAGTCGGTGGGCTATGAACTCGGGCTTTCGGGGCCCATTGTTGGGCCGTTCTCCCTCGACTGGCGGATTATCGACTGGGGGGAGGAGCTGATGTACCGCCCCAAGACCGAGTCCCGGGCAGAGCTGCGGGTGTCGACCGCGCTCCGTAAGTACCTGCCACGGGCCAACTTCCTGCTGACGGCCGCCGCCGTCCACGACTACCGGAGCGCCGTGATTGCGCCCGACGGGGCGGGCGGGGTGCTGCGGGCGGACGGGGCCAGCGCCTATTCCACGCTCCTCGATATCAAACTGGGGGCGGCCCATATCTTCTGGTACAACCGGAACCTCACCGGGAAGATCTACGAGACGGTCCCTGGGTACCTGATGCCGCGCCTGGTGCAATTGTACGGCGTGCGCTGGGAATTCTGGAATTGAGCGGCTTGCCCAAGTGATGGCGCCAGAGTAACTTATCAGGTTCCAATGATTCGCAGTATGACTGGTTTCGGAGCGGCCGAAGGGCCTGTCGGCGGCTCGCGCGTCAGCGTGGAGCTGCGTTCCGTCAACCATCGCTTTTTCAACCCGAGCATCAAGCTGCCGGGCGCGCTGTCGCGGTGGGAGGGCGAGGTCCGCGAGGCACTCCGTACGCGGCTCGCGCGTGGCCACGTCACGGTGTCGGCGCGGGTGGTGCGGGACGCCGAGGTCGAGGCGACGATTGACGAGGCGCGCTTTGCGCAGGCCGCGGCGGAACTGCGGCGCCTGCAGTCGACGCACGGGCTCGGCGGCGAGGTAGACATTGCGACGGTGTTGCGGATGCCGGACGTGATGCGGATGGCGCGGGACGACGACGCGCTCGAGACGGCGACGGCGGAGGAAGTGGTCGCGGTGGTCGACGCGGCGGTCGGCGCGCTGCAGGAGATGCGGGAAGCGGAGGGCGCGCGGTTGGCGGCGGTGATTGCCGAGCGCATTGCGCTGGTGGAGCGTGCGGTGGCACGGCTCGCCGCGCGGTCGCCGGAACGGATGGAGGCGCAGAAGATGCGGCTCCAGGAGAACGTCGCGAAGCTCGCGGGGGGCGTGGCGGTGGATCCGCAGCGGCTCGCGCAGGAGATCGCGATCCTGGCCGACCGACTGGATGTGGGAGAGGAGCTGGACCGCTTTGCCTCGCACCTCGCGGCCTTCCGCGAGACGCTGGGCGCCAAGGGCGAGCCGGTGGGCAAGCGGCTCGGGTTCCTCCTGCAGGAGCTGTTGCGCGAGGCGAACACGACCGGGAGCAAGGCGAACGATGCGCCGATGCTGCAGGACGTGGTCGCGATCAAGGAGGAGCTGGAGCGGATCCGTGAGCAGGTGGAGAACCTCGAGTGAGCAGGGACCGTCGGCCGTTTCCGCTGGTCCTGTCGGCGCCGTCCGGGAGCGGGAAGACGACGATTGCGCGGCGGCTGCTGGAGCGCCGGGACGATGTGGGATACTCGGTGTCGTGTACGACGCGTGCGCCGCGTGCGGGGGAGCGGGATGGGGTGGACTACCACTTCCTCACGCGGGCGGCGTTCGACGCCGCCGTGCAGCGCAGCGAGTTCGCGGAGTGGGCCGATGTGCACGGCGCGCGCTACGGCACGCTGCAGTCGGAGATCGAGCAGGTGATGGCGGCGGGGAAGCACGTGATGCTCGACATCGACGTGCAGGGCGCGCGGCAGGTGACGGCGCGCTTCCCGGAGTCGGTCACGGTGTTCGTGATCCCGCCGACGGTGGAGGCGCTGGTGGCGCGGCTGTTGGGCCGGAAGTCGGAGAGCGCGGAGTCGCTGACGCTGCGGCTGCGGAACGCGCTCACCGAGCTGGCGGAGGCCGAGCGGTACCAGCACGTGGTGGTGAACGACGACCTGAATGTCGCGGTCGCGCGGGTGAGCGCGATTGTCGATGACGAGACGGCGCGCCGCGAGCGGCTGCCGGTGCTGGGGCGGCAGGTGGCGGACGCCATCGGGGTACTGATGGCGGAACTGCGGTTGAAGGTGGAAGGTTGAGCGCAGGGATCAGGCACTAGGCAATACAACGCACACTCAGGAGTCGGATTATGCAGGTCTTCACCCCGTCCGAAGTCACGCAGCACGCGACCAACAAGTACCTCTCGGTGCTCGTGGCGGCGAAGTATGCGCGCGTGCTGAACGACTTCCCGCGCGACCGCTCGAAGTCGGGCGAGAAGAAGCTCACGACCCGCGCG
>CAYXQS010000102.1:5396-7922 GCA_964466515.1 uncultured Gemmatimonas sp.
CGGCGACGCTCGAGGATCTCTCGGCGGGCGAGATCGAGTACCGCGTGGTGCCGCGCCGCCGCGCCAAGGGCGCGTAACCGCCGCCGCGCCCCCAGGGGGAACGCCGCGTGCGTCCCTTCGACGGCCGACGCATCCTCCTCGGGGTGACCGGGGGGATTGCGAGCTATAAGTCGGCCTGGCTGGCCCGCCTGCTCACGCAGGCGGGGGCGCAGGTCGACGTGGTGCTCACGCGCTCCGCCAGGGAGTTCATCGGCGCGATCACCTTTGAGGCGCTCACGGGGCGCGCGGTGCATCACCAGCTCATCGCCGACGGGCACGCGCTCGACCACATCCGCCTCGCGCGCGAGGCCGATCTGGTGCTCGTGGCGCCGGCCACCGCGGATTTCCTGGCCCGCGCCGCGCACGGCCACGCGGACGAACTCCTCTCCGCCACGCTGCTCGCCACGGAAGCGCCGGTGCTCATCGTCCCGGCGATGAACGACAGGATGTGGGCGAACGCACAGGTGCAGGCCAACGTGGCCGCGCTCCGAGCGCAGGGGCGCGTGATGGTCGAGCCGGGGACCGGTCCGCTCGCGTCGCCGGACGAGGGCGCGGGGCAGGGACGGATGCAGGAGCCCGAGACGATCGTCGCGCACGCCGCGCGGATGCTCGAGGCGCCGGGGCCGCTGCGCGGGCGCCGCGTGGTCGTGACGGCCGGCCCGACGCGTGAGGCGCTGGACCCGGTGCGGTTCCTCTCCAACCAGAGCACGGGGAAGATGGGCGTGGCGCTCGCCGAGTCGGCGTGGCGGCGGGGCGCGGAGGTGCTGCTCATCCACGGGCCCATCACGGTGCCGTTGCCCGCAGGGGTCGACACGCGGGCCGTGGAGTCCACCGACGAGATGGCCAAGGCGGTGGCACAGGCGGTTGGCACGGCGGATGTCCTCGTGATGGCCGCCGCGCCGTCGGACTTCCGGCCCGCGACCGTCGCGGCCGGAAAGATCAAGTCGTCCCAGGCACCCGCGTCGATTGCGCTCGAGGCAAACGCCGACATCCTCAAGTCCACCAAGGCCAAGCGGAAGAAGGGAATGGTCGCGGTGGGCTTCGCGCTCGAGACCGACGACCTCCTCACGAATGCCACCGAGAAGCTCGCCGGCAAGGGACTCCACCTCATCGTGGCCAACAGCGCGCGCGAGGCGGGCGCGGGATTCGGCTACGATACCAACCGCGTGACCATCATCTCCGCCAAGGGAGCGGCCGAGGAGCTGCCGCTCGCGCCCAAGCGGGAGGTCGCGGACGCGATTCTCGACCGGGTCGAGGCGCTGCTGTGAGCGATCCCCGCGACCGGCTGCGTGCGTACCTCGAACAGCGCCGGGAGATGGGCGAGTCGGAGTTCGTCCTCGACTCGCTGAGCGTGGAGGACGCGCTCAAGGTGCTGACCGCCAAGGCGAAGGCGCCGGACGTCGATTGGCGCGCCGCGCTCCGTGGGGTCGACGCGGGGCCTCCGGCGGCGTCCGGCAAGGCGTCGCAGGCCCCCGCGCGGCCCGCGCCCAAGGCCGCGCCCGTGGCCGCGCGGCCGGAACCGGCACCCGATGCGCCAGCACCGGCCACACAGGCCGGGGGCCAGCGCGTGATCGGCGCCGGTGCCGCGACGAGTGGGCTGGAGCACCTCGCCACGCTCGACGACGTCCGTGCCGCCATCGCCGGGTGCGACCGTTGCACGCTGGCCAAGGGCGCCAAGAACCACGTCCCGGGCGAGGGGAACCCCACCGCGCGCTTCGTGGTCGTGGGCGAGGCGCCGGGCGCCACGGAGGACGAGCTCGGCAAGCCGTTCGTCGGGAAGTCGGGCGATCTCCTCACCAAGATCCTCGCGGCGGTGCAGTTCTCGCGCGACGAGGTCTTCATCTGCAACGTGCTCAAGCACCGGCCGCCGGCCAACCGGAATCCGTTGCGCGAGGAGATCGTGGCCTGCCGCCCGTTCCTCCTCCGGCAGTTGGAGATCCTCCGTCCCAAGGTCATCCTCGCCCTCGGGACGTTTGCCGCACAGACGCTCCTGGAGACAGATTCCCCTATCGGGAAGTTGCGCGGCATCGAGCATCGCTATCACGGGATCCCGCTCGTCGCCACGTACCACCCGGCCGCGCTGCTGCGGAACCCCAACTGGAAGCGCCCCGCCTGGGAAGATGTCCAGCTCGCCCGTCGAATTTTCGATCGCGCCTAAGGGCGCCCCCGATCCGTTCCGTGACCGCCGGCCGCCCTGGTCGGAGGACGCGGAGCGCGCCGTGCTCGCCGCGATGCTCCTGAGTCCGGACGCCATCGACACGGCGATCGAGCTCGTCACGGAGGATATGTTCTACCGCGAGGGGCACCGCCGCCTCTTCCGCGCGATGATGGCGCTCAAGAACGGCGGGGCGGTGGTCGACCCGCTCACGCTCTCCAACGAGCTCGAGCAGCGCGGCGACCTCGTGGCCGCGGGCGGCAAGGAGTACATCGGCGGCCTCCTCGACGAGGTCCCCACCGCCGCCAACATCGAGCACCACTGCCGGATCG
>CAYXQS010000103.1:0-678 GCA_964466515.1 uncultured Gemmatimonas sp.
CGCCCTCGTGCGCAAGGTGAAGGGCGCGATGATCTATCCCGCCGTCATCTCGGGCGTGGCCGGTTCCGCCATCTCGATCCTGCTGCTCTTCGTCATCCCGACCTTCCAATCGATGTTCGCGCAGGTCGGCCTCGCCCTGCCGCTCCCGACGCGCATCGTCATCGGGATGTCCGAGTTCCTGCAGGGATACTGGTGGGCCATCATCATCGCGGTCGTGATCGCCTTCCGTTCCTTCAAGAGCTACTACGCCACGTCCAACGGGCAGCTCGTGGTGGACCGGATGCTGCTCAAGGCCCCCGTGCTCGGCGACGTGCTCCGCAAGACGGCGGTGTCGCGCTTCACGCGCACGCTCGGCACGCTGATCAGCTCGGGCGTCAGCATCCTCGACGGCCTCGAGATCACGGCAAAGACGGCGGGCAACCGCGTCATCTCCGACGCGATTATGGCGTCGCGCTCCTCGATCGCGGGCGGCGACACGATTTCCGCGCCGCTGGCCAAGAGCCAGGTCTTCCCGCCGATGGTCATCTCGATGATCGCGGTCGGTGAGCAGACCGGCGGCCTCGACGAGATGCTCTCGAAGATCGCGGACTTCTACGACGAGGAAGTGGACGCCGCGGTCGGCGGCCTCCTCGCCCTGATGGAGCCGATGATGATCGTCTTCCTCGGCGTCGTCGTCGG
>CAYXQS010000103.1:688-7781 GCA_964466515.1 uncultured Gemmatimonas sp.
CTTCGATATGATCAACGCGGTGCAATAACGGCGGGGGAAGGTGTGAGGTGGGAGGGGGCGGCCCGATTGGGCCGCCCTTTTCCCTTGCGGGTACTTGGGTGAGCTTCCCTCATCCGTGAACCTCGTGCATCGCACCCTCCTGGCCGGTCTGCTCGCCGCCGCACCGCTCGCCGCCTTGGCGCAGGGGGCGACGCCGTTTCCGTTCCCCATCGGGGAGGCGCTCGAGTACCAGGTCCACGTCTCGCTCGGCGGGAACGTCGGGACCGGGCAGATGCGCGTCGAAGGCCCGGTCGATGAGCGCGGGGTATCGGTGTGGGTGCTCCGCTTTGAGATGCTCGCCGGTCGCGGGCCGATCCGCGCACGTGACCACACCATCTCCTGGCTCGACCCCCAGCGCTTTGCGACGCTGCGTTTTGAGAAGGAGGAGCGGCATCCCCTGTCGCGCAGCCACGAAGAGGTCGTGATTGACGCCGCCGCCGGGACCTGGCGGGACGGGACCGGGCCGGTGACGCCCCTCGGCGCCCCCAACCCCTTGGACGAGCTGTCATTCCTCTACTTCATCCGGACCCTGCCACTCGACCGGGACACGACCCTGCGGTTTGATCGGCACTTCGATCCGGCCCGCAATCCAACCTTGGTCCGGATTGGCGGTGAGGAGGTTGTGGAGACCCCTGCGGGGATCTTCCGTACCCGGGTGATCGAAATGGACGTCCGCGACCCCAAGCGGTACCGCGGGACGGGTACGATTCGAATCAATATCGACCTCGACGAGTGCCACGTTCCCGTGCGCATCGTCAGTCGGATGCCGATTCTCGGGGTGACCACCCTGACGCTCACCGGGTGGCTGCACCCGCCCCGGTACCCGGGCGCGATGATTTGCGAGGGGTAGGGGAATCCCCTATCCGGGAGCCATCGCCCACCGTACCAAAGTTCCGGCACCGCCTTACTGCCTGCCCCCTACGGAAACCCGATACTCCAGTCACGACCGACGCACGCCGCCTCGGTCGCACCCGCACCACGTGGAGTTCCGATGCGCCGCACCCACATCCTCCGTCTTGTCTTCGCCGCCACGGCCGTCGCGATGCTCGGCGCCTGGCGATCCGTTCCCGAACAACTCGGGCTGAAGGCCGAAAGCCGCCTCTGGTTCGACGGCGGTTCCACCGTGCGCGACTGGTCGTGCAAGGCCGTCCAGATGCAGGCGACGATTGACGCGGAAGCGGACGCCGCCGCCGCGGTGCTCGAGGGGCGAAAGGCCGTGCGCACCGTGGCGCTCACGATTCCGACGGCGCAGCTCGACTGCGACAACCGCACGATGAACGGCCATATGCTGAAGGCGCTCAACGCCGAGCAACACGGGACCATCGCCTTTGCGCTCACGAGCTATGACGTGGTGCGGGGCACGGCGGTGACGGGGACGCTGCAGGGCACGCTGACGATCAACGGGCAGGCGCGCCCGGTGGTCCTCCCGGTGACCTTCGCGCCGGCAGCCGGCGCCCTCCGCGTGACAGGGTCCTACCCGCTCACGATGACCGACTGGGGCGTCGAGCCCCCGAAGCTGATGCTGGGAACGCTGAAGGTGAAGCCGCTCGTGACCGTGAACTTCGATCTCCTGCTCCAACCCTGACGGACGCACCCGCGTCCGTCCCATTTTCCGAGGCTCCAACAATGCGTGTTCTCCGTACCACCCTCCTTGCCGCCGCGACGCTCGCGGCCCTTGCGCCCCTCGGTGCCCAGTCGGTCGATACGGCCCAGGCGCGCTTCCAGCAGCCCCAGGCCATCCAGTACCTCCGCTTCCAGGACAAGCGCGGCATCAACACCTTCGAGACGTCCAAGGACCCGGGCGTCGCGTACGACGGCTTCCGCCTCACCTGGGGTGCGGCGTTCACGCAGCAGTTTCAGGGGCTCTCGCATTCCAACACGGCCGACTCGGTGGAGACGCCGGCGGTCGCCCCGACGCCCGGCAACGCCGGCACCGCCGCGATTTCCGACCGGAACCGGTTGATGGAGATCGGGAACGGGTTCAACAACGCGAATGCGAATATGTACCTGCACGCGCAGCTCGCCCCCGGGATCCGGCTCCAGCTCACCAGCTACCTCTCGGCCCGGCATCACAACGAGACGTGGGTGAAGGACGGCTTCCTGCAGGTGGATGAGTCGCCGATTGACGTTCCGCTGTTCCACAGGATTATGGAGTTCACCACGCTCAAGATCGGGCATTTCGAGGTGAACTACGGCGACTTCCATTTCCGCCGCTCGGACAACGGCCAGGCGATCTACAATCCGTTCGTGGGCAATGCCATCCTGGACGCGTTCACGACGGAGATCGGGACCGAGGCGATCGTGCAGAAGAACGGCTTCCTCGGCGTCGTCGCCCTGACCAACGGCGAGATCCGCGGCAACACCACGCGTCCGGCGGACCGGGCGCCGGCGGTGATGGCGAAGCTCGGCTACGACAGGCAGCTCACGGATGCCCTGCGCGTCCGCCTCACCGGCTCGTACCGGGCGCAGGAGAGCGCCATCAGCAACACCCTGTACTCGGGCGACCGGGCGGGCTCGCGCTACTACAACGTCATCGAGAACTTCCGCGCGAGCGAGTCGGCGCAGTTCACCTCGGGGCGCATCAACCCGGGGTTCAGCGACAAGATCACCGCGATGATGATCAACCCGTTCGTGAAGTTCCGCGGGATCGAGTTCTTCGGGATGTACGAGACGGCCAAGGGTCGCGCGGCGCCGGACAACACCCCGGAGCGTGAGGTCACGCAGTATATGGCCGAGGCGCTGTACCGCTTCGGCGCCGGCGAGAAGTTCTACGTCGGCGGGCGCTGGAATGGCTTCGAGGGCGACCTCGGCGGCGCGAACAACGCGGTGAACGTGACGCGCACGAACGTCGGCGGTGGCTGGTTCCTGACGCCGAGCCTCCTCCTCAAGTTCGAGGTGGTGGACCAGGTCTATCGCGGCTTCGCGGCGACGGACATCCGCAATGGCGGGAAGTTCAACGGGTTTATGATCGAGGCCGTGACGGCGTTCTAGCTTGCAGGGGGAAGGGGGAAGGCCGAAGGTGGGGCGGTCCCTGCAAGAGGGACCGCCCCACCTTTCTCCTTCCCCCTGCAACCTGTCCCCGCCTACCTTTCCCCGATGACACCATCGACCCGCCCGCCCCGCGCGCGCCTCGTCGGCGCGCTGCTCCTTGCCGGTGTCGTCGCCGGCGCCTGCGCCGGCACCCCGTCCGGCGATGCGGCACGGCCGGTGCCTGCGCTGCCCGTGCTCGACTCCGCGCGGCTGCTCGGGGACCTCGCCCGGCTTGCGCACGACTCAATGGCGGGACGCGTGGTCGGCTCGCCGGAGAACCTCAAGGCGCGGGAGTGGCTTGCGGCGGAGGCCGCGCGCATTGGACTCGAGCCGGTGGGCGGCGCCTACGTCCACCCCTTCGCGATGGCGCGGCGCAACCGCCCGGATTCGGTGTACGGCGCCAACGTCCTCGGGCTCGTGCGCGGCACGCGCGTCCCCGAGCGCGTGATTGTGGTGAGCGCGCACTTCGACCACGTCGGCGTGCGCAACGGGGAGATCTTCAACGGCGCGGACGACAACGCGTCGGGCACGGCGGCCGTGCTCGCGATGGCGGCGCACTTCGCCCAGGCGCGCCCCGCGCACACGATCATCTTCGCGTTCTTCGACGCCGAGGAGTCAGGGCTGCTGGGGGCGCGGGCCTTCGTGGCCGCCCCGCCGGTTCCGCTCGAGCGCATCGGCGCCAACGTGAACCTCGATATGGTCTCGCGTAACGCGAAGGGCGAGCTCTACGCCGCCGGCGCAACGCCGTATCCCGCCTTCCGGCCCATCCTCGAGTCGCTCATCCCGGACGCGCTCGTCACGCTGCGCCTCGGACACGACAGCGGCGGCGGCTCGGAGGACTGGACGAGCCAGTCCGACCAGGGCGCGTTCCACGCGGCCAAGGTGCCGTTTATCTACTTCGGCGTCGAGGACCACCCGGACTATCACAAGCCGACGGACGACGTCGAGCGGATCGAACCCGGGTTCTATTATCGTTCGGCGCGGACCATCGCCGAGTTTGTGCGGCGGCTCGACGCCGCGCTCCCGCCGCGTTAGCGTCGCGCGAGGACTGCGTCAGCGCCGCTCGCCGAGCAGCGTCTCGATCGCAGCTGCCGCGCGCGCCTCGCGCGCGGCGCCGAGTCCGGAGATCTCCTCCACGCGGGCGTTGAGCGCCGAGAGCGCGTCGCGGAAGTCCGCGAGCAGCGCCTCGCGCGCCGACGGCCGGTCGCGGATGCCGTCCGCCGTCCAGGGGAGATCGGGGAGACAGAGGAGATAGAGGTCGCCGCGGCGCGCAAACGCCTCCGTCTCGATCCACGGCGGCGAGGCGCCGTAGTAGTGGCGCGCGTACACGACGGTGCTCAGGAGGTCGGTGTCGCGGATGACCAGCGTCGCGCCCGGCGCGACCTCGTCCTCGAGCGCCATCGCGAGCCGCGCGATGGGCTCCACCGTGGCCGCCGAGAGCGCGACGCCCGACTCGGCGTACCGGCGCGCGGCCTCCGGCACCCAGGGCGCGGCGAAGCGCGCGGCGAGCGCCTGCGCGAGCGTGGTCTTCCCCGAACTCTCCGGGCCGATGACCGTGACGCGCGTGGTCACGCGGCTTCCGCCGCGCGCGCGAGGCGCTCGCGCAGGCTCCGCCGCCACGAGAGGTAGCCCATCGTCGCGAGCACGAGGAACAGCGTGTAGAGCGCCGCCGTCGGCCGCAGCCCCTGCGCGATGTACATCCCCACGTAGACGACATCGACGACGATCCACACCAGCCAGTTCTCCAGGTACTTCCGCGTCATCATCCACTGCGCCACGAGACTCGTCGCGGTGGTCCCGGAGTCGAGCCAGGGCGTCGCCGCGTCCGTCCACCGCGCGAGGGCCCAGCCAAGCAGCGCGGCCACGGCTGCGCCGATGGCGAGGAGCCGGAGCGCGAGGGCGCGCGAGGTCCGCGTGACCACCACGCCCGTGTGGTCGGCACCGCCGTACTTCCACGCATACCAGCCGTAGCACGAGAGGGCGAAGTACACCACCTGCAGCCCCATATTCGCGTAGATCTGCGCGCGCTGGAACACCACGAAGTAGAGCGTGGCGTTCACGAGCGCGGTCGGCCAGGCGCTGATGTGCTGGCGGGTGCTCAGCCAGACCGTCAGCGCGCCGAAGGCGACGGCGACGAGCTCGAGTGGGTCCATCGGGTGAGGGTAAGGGTGCGCCCGACGGTGGACAAGGCGTCGGTGGGCAACGCATCTTCCGCCCGTCCCCTACCCGATTCCCTGTGTCCCTTCCAATCCTTCTGCTCGCGCTTGGCGTGGCGCTCCCCGCCGAAGGCTGCGCCGTCGGGCCCGGCACCAGCCCATCGGCCGACTCCGCGCTCGTCGCGCTCTACGAGCACGGGGAGCGTTGGGAGGGGTTTCTCGCCAACGCCACGGCGCGCCGCGCGCTGTGGGTCAGGAACTGGGAGACCGGCACCGTCCCCGCCGACGCACTCGCGCAGGCCGCCGCGCTTCCCGGGACGTGGCGGCTGCTCGTCACGGCCGTGGACGGCTGTAGCGACTCGGTGAACACCATCCCCTTCCTGGCGCGCTTGGTGGAGGCGGTGCCGCAACTCGAAATGCGGATCATCACGCCGGACGCGGGGCGCCCCCTGATGCACGCGCGGCGCACGCCGGACGGCCGTGCGGCAACGCCGACGGTGGTGCTTCTCGACGCCGAGGGGAACGATGCCGGATGCTGGATCGAGCGTCCGGCCGAGTTGCAGGCGCTCGCGCAGGCCGCGCGCGCCGAGGGACGGATGGAGCGCTTTGCGAGCGGGAAGCAGGCGTGGTATGACGCCGATGCCGGCGCCTCGACCATCCGGGAGGTCGTCGCACTGCTTGCCGCGGCGGCCTCCGGGGCCCCGCGTTGTGGCACGCCCCCTGCCACAACCCCCAGCGCCCCAATAGATTAGAACGCGTACACCCTCAATGGATCTATGGCGAAAGAAGAAGCGATCGAACTCGAAGGGACCGTGAGCGAAGTGCTGCCCAGCGCGACCTTCCGGGTGCTCCTCTCCAACGGACACGACGTGCTGGCGACGATGGCCGGCAAGATGCGGCGATTCCGCATCCGCGTGCTCGCGGGCGATCGCGTCACGGTCGAGGTCTCGCCGTACGACCTGAGTCGTGGGCGCATCACCTTCCGACATAAGAACTGAGCGTGCGATAGGCAACAGGGCGCGGATCCGTGGATCCGCGCCCTGTGTTGTTTCCGCTCCTCGATGACCTCGCCTCGCGTGACCTAGGCCCCGCTCACCGCCGCGCGTTCAGTGTCCTGCGCCCTGGGCCGGCGCCTTGTCCGGCTTCAGGTACGTCGCCTTGTGGATAGAGAACGCCGCGACGTTCGCGACGATCGCGAGGGCGATGATGATGGCCGCGAAGCTCCATCCCTGCTTGGTCGGGTCCTGCCCTTCGCTGCTGCCGGACATTCGTCGGGACTCCATCGGGTCAGAGGGTCAACGCTGGAATTCTAACTGGCGGCCGCCACCTGCCGCCACTGGTGACCTGCGGGCGCGACGGCTTGATTCTGCAGGATGCGCCCTCGCGATTTCGTCTCAGCGGTCCTTGAGCCGGCCCAGTGCCCGCCGATCCTTCTTGGTCGGGCGGCCGGGCGCGGGGTCCATCGCCGGCGCGGCGCGGGTAAGCTGCCAATGCAGTTTCTCGCGGGCGTCGCGCGACTCGGGCGTCTCCTCGTAGAGCCGCGCGGCCTCCGGCGCGGGGCCGCGCCGCTCCGCCGTGCCGAGCACACGCAGCACGTGCTCGTAGGGGCCAAGGCGGAGCCGCACTTCGCTCCCCGGACGGACGGTCTTCGCGGGCTTCGCGCGCTCGCCGTCCACTTGGACCTTTCCGCCGTCCACGGCCTCGGCCGCGAGCGATCGCGTCTTGAAGAAGCGCGCCGCCCACAACCACTTGTCCACGCGGACCGGGGTCAGGGCAGGGGGCCGGGGCGTTCCCTCTCGGGTCATACCGTGGAAGCTATCGGCGCGCTCGCGCTGTGTCTCGCCCTGGTGGGCTGTGGCGGCTCCGAG
>CAYXQS010000104.1:0-2794 GCA_964466515.1 uncultured Gemmatimonas sp.
GTTGGCGCGCTTGCCGATGCGGTGCAGCGTCCCCGCGCGGTTGAGCGGCACGCGCACGATGCGGCTCTGCTCGGCCAGCGCCTGAAGGATTGCCTGCCGGATCCACCAGACCGCATACGAGATGAACTTGATGCCCTTGGTCTCGTCGAACTTGTGCGCCGCGCGGATCAACCCGAGGTTGCCCTCGTTGATCAGGTCGGAGAGCGACACGCCCTGGTTCTGGTACTTCTTGGCCACGGAGACGACGAAGCGGAGGTTGGAGCGCACGAGCGTGTCGAGCGCTTCCTGGTCGGAGGCGCGGATCCGCTGCGCGAGGCGTACCTCCTCGTCGCGCGAGATCAGCGGATAGACGCTGATGTCCCGCAGGTACTGGTCGAGCGAGCCCTCTTCGTATCCCTGCCGCTTGCCCTGAACCGCCATACCACCTCGCTCCCGACGTTGTCCCGCACGCACGCGCTGGCGGAATGTGCAGTGCCGCACGGCGGGAAGAAAGCACCCCCCACGGCCCATCCGCTAGCGGATCAGTTCACCCAGTCGTTGCCACCGGACCCGCGTCAGCCAATCGAAGGCACGGCCGCTGTCCGGGTCATAGCTGTAATAGACGAAGATCGGGCTGCCGCGCACCAGGGAGTCCGGCACGAATCCCCAATAGCGGCTGTCGAGGGAGTTGTCGCGATTGTCCCCGAGCACGAAGTAGTGATGTGCGGGGACGACGAGCGGCCCCCAATTGTTGCGCGACGGATGATAGCGTTGCACGTCGACCACCCCGGCCACGAAATCGCGCTGCCAGCGGAACTCGGCGCTCGGCGCATCGCCGATGAGCGCGCTCCGCGCGACATACGGCTCCGACACCGCGGCGCCATTCCGGTAGAGCGCCCCGTCACGCATCGCGATCGTGTCGAATGGGAGCCCCACCAGCCGCTTGACGAAGTTCTTCTCGGGGTCCTCGGGCCATTGGAAGATCACCACGTCGCCGAGTCGCGGCTCGCGCACCGCGGGGAGATGCTTGCGCAGGAACGGCACCTCGGCGCCGTACACCAGCTTGTTCACGAGGAGGAAGTCGCCCACGAGGAGGGTGCCTTCCATCGAGCCGGTGGGGATCTTGAACGCCTCCACGAGAAAGGCGCGCACGAGGAGGAAGAGAATGAACGCGAGCTGGATGGACTTGGCCCATTCCCACGCGGTGCGCAGCGCCGAGGGGCGCGGCGCGGCCGGGGCCGCCGGGGCCTCGGAAGCCTCGTCGAGCGCTGGCTGCCCGTCCTGGGGCGTTGGGGTGGTCTCGTCCGTCACGTGTACTCTCCGGTCGGTACGCTCATTGGAGATACCCGGCAGCCGCCAAATGGCGCAAGGCCGCCGGGCCCCTCCCTTGCCCGGTCAGTAGTTGTCGATCTGCGCGCGCTGCAGCGTGCCGCTGTAATCGAGGTACCCGACCTTGGTCTCCGAATAGAACTCAAAGACCTCCCACCCGCCCTCGCGGTGGCCGTTCCCGGTCTGCTTCACGCCGCCGAAGGGGAGATGCGCCTCGGCACCGATGGTGGGCGCGTTCACGTAGGTGATGCCGTTGTCGAGCTCGTTGAGCGCACGGAACGCGAGGTTCACGTCCTGCGTGTAGATGGACGACGACAGCCCGTACTTCACGCCGTTGTTCACGCGGAAGGCCTCGTCGGCATCCTGCACGCGGACCACCGAGAGCACGGGGCCGAAGATCTCCTCCTGCGCGATCCGGTCGCCGGCCTGCACGCCCGTGAAGATCGTCGGCTCGAAGAAGAAGCCGCGGCCGAGCCCCGCGCCGGTGGCGCGCCGCCCGCCGAGCGCGCGCTCCGCGCCGCCGGCGAGCCCGATCTCCACGTAGCGCTCGATCTTGGCGATGCTGTCGGCGTGGATGACGGGACCCACGTCGGTGCCGACCGTGCGGCCGTCGCCGAGCGTGAGCGTCTTGGTGCGTGCCACGAGGCGCGCGACGAACTCGTCGTGGATGCCCGATTGGAGGATGAGCCGGCTCGTCGCGGTGCAGCGCTGCCCCGTGGTACCGAAGGCGCCCCAGAGCACGCCGTCGAGGGCGAGGTCGAGCTTGGCGTCGTCGAGGACGATCTGCGCGTTCTTCCCGCCCATCTCGAGCGAGAGGCGCTTGTGCATCCGGCCACAGGTCTCGCCGACCTTGCTCCCGGTGTCGGTGGAGCCGGTGAAGGAGACGAGCGGCACGTCGGGGTGACTCACGATCGCCGCGCCGACCTCGCCGTCGCCGTGTACGAGCTGGATCACCTCGGGCGGGAGTCCCGCCTCGAGGAGGATCTCGACAAACACGTGGCCCGTGTGCGGGACGTCCTCGGCCGGCTTGAAGACCACCGCGTTCCCACAGAGGAGCGCGGGGAAGATCTTCCAGGTGGGGATGGCGAGCGGAAAGTTGAACGGCGTGACGATGCCGGCCACGCCAATGGGGCGGCGGTAGCTCATCGCCCACTTGTCGCGGAGTTCACTGGGGACGGTGTGCCCAAAGAGGCGGCGTCCCTCGGTGGCGGCGTAAAAGGCGGTGTCGATGCCTTCCTGGACGTCGCCGCGCGTCTCGGCGAGGGGCTTCCCCATCTCGCGGGTCATCAGGTCGGCGAGCTCTTCCTTGCGCGCGGTGAGGATCTCCCCGGCGCGGCGGAGGATGTCGCCGCGGGCGGGCGCCGGCGTGCGGCGCCAGCGCTCGAAGCCGCGCTGGGCGGACGCCACGGCGCGGGCCACGTCCTCGGCCCCGCTCTTGGGGAAGCGGCCGATCACGTCGGTCGTGTCGGCGGGATTGGCGTTCTCG
>CAYXQS010000104.1:2804-3610 GCA_964466515.1 uncultured Gemmatimonas sp.
TCTTGAAGGTCTGCATCCCGCAATCTAACAGCTCAGCGGCAACTCCAGCTTGCGGGGTGCGCCGCGGTGGGGATGGCGTAGCCGACGCGCGGGAGCACCTCGGTGGCCGCGAGGACGAGTCCCCAGAGGACCAGCAGGAGTGAGAGGGTGTGCGCGCGCGCCGCCCGATGGCGGAAGGTCCAGACCGACGACCACCCACCCGCGACGATCACCGCAGTCACCGAGGCGAGATACGCCGTGAGTCCGAGCCCACAGCGCGCGGCGTATGGCCAGAACGCGATGCCGACGGCAAGTGCGGTGGCCAGCGCGAGCCGCGCGTAGACCCCAAACCCCGTGGTGGGCGTAACGCTGCCGCCGCTCACGGCAGTGAGCGGCTGGGAGGCGCGCGGCGCGGTGCCTGCGCTCGGTGCCGCGACCGCGGGAGGTGCGGGTTGCCGCGCCGCGCGCTCCATCTGCTCATCGATCTTCCGGAGCTCCTTGTCCCAGTCGCGATCGCTCATCCCTGCTCCCGCGCCAATCCGTGGCGCTCGATCTTCTTGTAGAGGTTTGACCGCGGCATCCCGATCACGCGCGCCGTCTCCGCCACGTTCCAGTCGAACTGACGGAGCTTGGACAGCAGATACGCGCGCTCGGAGGCAAGCTTGAACTCCTCGAAGGTGGCGAACGCGTCGAGCGCGCCCATCCCGCCCGCGGCGTCGCCGGCACGGACGCCGCCGAGGTGTTCGACGTCCGCGAGCACGATGCGCGGGTTCGACGAGAGGATGAGGAGCCGCTCCACCGTGTTGCGCAGTTCGCGGATGTTGCCG
>CAYXQS010000104.1:3620-7775 GCA_964466515.1 uncultured Gemmatimonas sp.
TGCCGGGCCAGTCGAGGCCGCGGAGCCGCTCCATTGCGGCGGGGTCCACCGGCTTGGGCGCGAGTCCGCTCTCCCGGCTCAGCCGGTCGATGAAATGCTGCACGAGCATCGGGACGTCCTCGCGACGTTCGCGCAGCGGCGGCACCGTGATGGGGACGACGTTGAGGCGGTAGTAGAGGTCCTCGCGGAAGCGTCCGGCCGCGATCTCGTCCTCGAGCCGTTTGTTGGTGGCGGCCATCACCCGCACGTCCACCTTATGCACCTTCGCGCCGCCGATGCGCGTGACTTCCCCCTCCTGCAGCACGCGCAGCACCTTGGCCTGCGCCGCGAGCGACATATCGCCGATCTCGTCGAGGAAGAGGGTGCCGGTGTGCGCCTGCTCGAACTTCCCCGCGCGGTCCTGCACGGCGCCGGTGAACGACCCCTTCATATGCCCGAAGAGCTCGCTCTCGATGAGCTCCGACGGGATGGCCGCGCAATTGACCTCGATGAACGGCCCCTTGGCCCGCGTGGACTGGGCGTGGAGCGCGCGCGCGACGAGTTCCTTGCCGGTGCCGTTCTCGCCGGTGATGAGCACGCGCGCGGGCGTCGCCGCCACGCGGCGGACCTGGTCGAGGAGGGCGCGCACGGCCGGCGAGTCGCCGACGATCTCGCCGTGCCGCTCGATGTGCTCGCGGAGGCGCGCGTTCTCCTCCTTCAGGTCCAGGTGCCCGATGGCGTTCCGCAGCGTGACGAGGATGCGGTCGGTGTCGAGCGGCTTCTCGAGGATGTCGTACGCGCCGCCGTGCGTCGCGGCCACGGCGTCCTGCAGGGTGGCGTGGCCGGAGATCATCACGATCACCGCCGCGGGGTCGAGTGCGCGCAGCCGCTTGAGCGTCTCGAGGCCGTCGATCCCCGCCATCTTCACGTCGAGGAAGACGAGTTGCGGCCGCCAGCTCTCGTAGGCGGCGATGCCCTCGCGGCCGCTCGCCACGGCCTTCACCTCGTAGCCCTCGTACTCGAGGAGCTGCGCCAGCGCCGCGCGGATCCCCGCTTCGTCGTCGACGATCAGGACGCGGCGGCTCACGCGCCCCCCTTGTAGAGCGTGATGCGCGAGTCGTTGATGCGCAGGTCGCCGATGTGGCCCGGCACGGAGAACGCGAGCGCCTCGAGCGGGACATCCGAGTGCCGCGTGCCGGCGCTCCAGCGGCCAAAGAGCCGATCGAGCGCGCGCGGCGGCACCTTGAGGTCCTTCACGGCGACCTGCGTGGGGAGAAACTGCAGCAGTCCCGGCCGCACCAGCGAGAGCCGGCCCGAGATCGTCACGCGTTCCGTCGCGCCAAAGAGCCCGGCCACCGCGCCGAGCGATTCGGTCCCGCCGAGTTCGGTGAGCTTCACGCGGATCCGCAGGTGTACGACGCCGCTGTCGACGAGCACTTCGGGGAGGGAGTCCACGGCCTGAATACCCGTGAGCGCGCCGCGGAGCGCATAGGCCATCAGATCCGCCCCGTCCACATTCACGAAGGCCGGCCCGGTGCGGCGGTCAAGCCGCGCCATCTGCGCGGCCACCTTCTGTGCGCCTTCGGCGGTGATTGGCTTCCACGCGCCGTCCTCCCAGGGAAGCTCGGCTTCGACGAGCGCGCGGACGCGCGGGAGCCAGAGATCGCGGAAGTGCCACCCCGCCGCGCCAAGGACCAGCAGCACCACGGCGCAGCCGATCCGGCCGAGACAACGCATCAGCCCGGCCCCGCAACGCCGGCAAGGACGTTGAGGGCGCCCGAGCGGAACCCGCGCGGGTCGAGTGTCACCTCGGTGAACCCGGCCCCGCGCACCGCGGCGTCGAGCGCCGCGCGCGCCGGGGCACCTGCCCAGCGCGCGCGTTCGTCGAGATCCATCTCCACGGTCGCGCGGGCACCGAAGTGGCGCACGCGCAGGTTCCCGACGACGCCGAGCGCGCGCAGCGCCGCCTCGGCCGCTTCCACCGTGCGCAGGCGCTCCGGGGTAACCGCGGTACCATAGGGGAGCCGCGAGGCCAGGCAGGGCGACGACGGCTGGTCCCAGGTCTCGATGCCGCGCGCGCGGGAGAGTGCGCGAATCTCCGCCTTGGTGAAGCCGAGCTCCGCGAGGGGCGAGGCCACGCCGCGCTCCCGTGCCGCGCGCGCGCCCGGGCGGTGGTCGCTGCGGTCGTCCGCATTGGTCCCGTCGACGATCACCGCGAGCCCCCGCGACTCGGCCACCGGCGCGAGCCGCGACCACAGTTCCGTCTTGCAGAAGTAGCAACGGTTGGTCGGGTTCGCCGCGTAGCGCGGATCGGCCAGTTCGTCGGTGTCGACCTCGAGCACCGGAATGGCAAAGGCGTCGGCGACGGCACGGGCGCGCGTCCACTGCGCCGTCGGGTACGACGCGCTGCGCCCAATCACCGCGAGCACGCGGTCGGGGCCGAGCGCATCGCGCGCCACGCAGGCAAGGTAGGCCGAGTCCACGCCGCCCGAGAATCCCACGAGGGCGGAGCCCCGGGCGCGGAACCAGGCCGCCAGGTAGCGCTCCTTCTCGCGCAGCCGCTCGGCGGCCGGGGCTCGGGGCTCGGGGGTCATCATTCTCAAGGTAGTGCGGGTCCCTACGGGCGGGAGCCGCCGGAGTTCCGCGCGCCGGGCCCACGGAGTGCGCGGCCCGGCTTGGCCCCCGTCGCCGCGCCATCCTTCCATACCGCCACGCCATTCACGTACGTCGCGACGATTCCGGTGGAGACCTGATGCGGCTGCTCAAAGGTCGCGCGGTCGGCGACGGTGGCGGGATCGAACAGCACGAGGTCGGCGTGCATCCCCACGGCGAGAAGCCCGCGGTCGGCGATGCCGAGCCGACGCGCGGTGGCGGAGGTCATCTTGCGCACGGCGTCCTCGAGGGGGATCACCTGCTCGTCGCGCGCGTAGCGGCCGAGGATGCGCGGCATCGTGCCATACGCGCGCGGATGCACGAGTCCCGCGGCGGCGGCCGGGTTCGCGCCGCCGGCGTCGGTGCCGATCTTCATCCAGGGTTGCCGCAGGTTGAGCGCCACGTTCTCCTCGCTCATCAGGAAATAGAGCGTCTCCACGCGGTTCCGCTCGGTACGGATGAGCGTCATCGCGGTCTCGATCCAATCGGTCCCGCGCGCGGCGGCGATCTCCGAAAGGCGCATCCCCGAGAAGCGCCGCAGCGAGTCGGTGCCGAGCCGCGCGATCAGCACGCCGTCCGCACCCGCGAGCTCGCAGAGATTCTCCCACGCGCTCGTGGGATGCTCGATCTCCGCACGGATCCGCGCGCGCGCGGCAGCGTCGTCGAGACGCTGGAAGAGGCGACCATCCTCCTGCGCGCCCGGCGGGAGGCACGAGGTGAGCCCCGTGCCGCCCGCCGGGTACGGGTACATATTCGCCTGCACGTCGAGGCCCTCGGCGCGCGCCGCGTCAATGCGCGCAATCGACGCCGGCCCCTTGGCCCAGTTGCGCGGACCGCCGGCCTTGAGATGGTAGATCTCCACGGGCACGCCGCCCTCGCGGCCAATGCGGATGGCCTCGTCCACGGCCTCGAGGAGCTGGTCGCCCTCGGAGCGGAGATGCGAGATGTAGACGCCGCCATACGGCGACATCGCGCGCGCGAGGTCAATGAGCTCGTCGGTGTCGGCAAAGACGCCCGGCGGGTAGATCAGCGCGGTGGCCATCCCAAAGGCGCCGTCCTCCATTGCGCGCTGCAGCGCGCCGCGCATATCGGCCATCGCGGCGGAGTCCGCGCGGCCGGCGCGCTGCCCCATTCCGTACATCCGGATGGTGCTCCCGCCCACGAACGACCCCACGTTCACCGCACTGCCGCGTGATTCGATGGCGTCGAGCCACGCGCCAAACCCGTGCGGCTCCGCGAAGCTCCGCGTGCGCGCGTCGGCGTTGGCGGCGAGCGAGCGCTGCGGATGCAGCGGCGCCGGCGTGCTGCCCTCGCCGAGGATCTCGGTGGTGATTCCCTGCGAGACCTTGCTGATGAGACGCGAGTCGCCGTGGAGCAGATGCCACCCGCTCTGGCCCTGGATGTCGATGAAGCCCGGCGCGACGACGAGCCCGGTGGCGTCCACGGTGTCGCGCGCGACGGCCCCATCGAGGACGCCGCGTGGCGCGACCGCGGCAATCCGTCCCGCGCGTACGGCGACATCGC
>CAYXQS010000105.1:0-4447 GCA_964466515.1 uncultured Gemmatimonas sp.
CGTGCAGGGCACCGCGCCGCTCTTCTTCCTCGACTACGTGGCGTTCGGCAAGCTGGTGCCCTCCGTGGTCGAGGCCATCGTCGCGGGGGTCGCCGCGGGCTGCCGCGAGAACGGCGCCTCGCTCGTCGGCGGCGAGACGGCGGAGATGCCCGGCGTCTACACGCCGCCGGACTACGATCTCGCCGGCTTCATCGTCGGCTGCGTCGAGGAGGACGCGGTGCTCACCTCGGCGGGCGTGCGGGACGGCGACGTGCTGGTGGGGTTGGCGAGCACCGGGCTGCACACCAACGGCTATTCCCTGGCGCGTCGCATCGTCGCGGACCGGTTGAGGCTGGGGCCGCACGACCGCTTCCCCGAGGCCGGCGGCCAGAGTGTCGCCGATGTGCTGCTCGCCGTGCATCGCTCGTACCTCCCCGTCCTGCGCGACTCGCTTGGGCGCGTCCACGCGATGGCGCATATCACCGGCGGGGGGATTCCCGGGAATCTCGACCGGGCGCTGCCATCCCACCTGGACGCAGTGGTCGATCCGACCTCGTGGGAGATTCCCTCGCACTTCCGGGTACTGGAGGAGGCCGGCCGGGTCGAACGCGCCGAGATGTACCGGGCGTTCAATATGGGGGTCGGGATGATTGTGATTACCGACACGGCAGGGGCCGTGCATATTAGGGATGTTGCAACGCGGGCCGGTGTCGAGAACTGGAACATCGGCCACATCCGTCCGGGCACCGGACGGGTCCACCTCGGTTAACCTGGGAGCTCTCTCCGTATGCGTCGTTTTCTCGTTGCTTCGCTTGCCCTTGCCGCCTTGGCGATGCCAGCCCGCGCACAGTCCTGCGCCGTCGGCCCCGCCCAGGACGGTTGTGAGAAGGCGCGCGACCTCTTCCTCTATATGGCGCCCCAGCTCGGCACGGCAATCAGCGGCGGCAGCCACACGCTCGGGATCGGCACGACGCTCGGCGGCTTCCCGCACTTCGCCGTGGCGCTGCGCGCCAACGCCGTGATGGGCGACCTCCCGACGATTGACGACGTGACCGCGGGGCCCGCGGTGGTCTCGACGATCGAGAGCGAGTCGTCCCCGGTCCCGATGGTGACGGCGGACTTTGCGCTCGGCATCTATAAGGGGTTCTCACTCGGCGTGACCCGCATCGGCGGCATCGACCTGATCGGCGGCGTGACCTACGTCCCCGAGGTCGATGGCGACAATGCGTCGCTCGTCCCGCAGAGCTCGACGTCGATCGGCCTCGGCGCGCGCGTGGGGCTGCTCGAGCAGTCCGCCGTGCTGCCGGGCATCTCGTTCTCGTATATGAAGCGCAACCTGCCGACGCTCGACTTCGGCTTCGAGACGGACGGCGGCGACCAGTTCAACATCGACGACTTCTCGGTGAAGACCACCTCGTGGCGTCTCTCGGCGCAGAAGAACCTGCTCCTCTTCCAGCTGGGTGCCGGCATCGGCAGCGACACCTACGACTTCTCGACGACGGCCACGGGCGACGTCGACGGCAACGCGTTCGGCTTCTCGGCGAAGGAGTCGATGACCCGCACGACGATGTACGGCACGCTCGGCCTCAATCTCTTCCTGTTCAAGGTGGTGACCGAGGTCGGCCAGGTGAGCGGCGGCGATCTCGCGACGTTCAACGAGTTCACCGAGGCGGCCGACAAGAACCGGCTGTACGCCACGGTCGGCATCCGCATCAGCTTCTGATCCACCGGACGCGATGACCCCACCACTCGCCCCGCGCGACGGGGCGTACCTGCGCCGCGCGCTGCTGCTGGCAGCGCGCGGACGGGGGCAGACGGCGCCGAACCCCTTGGTCGGCGCCGTCGTCGTTCGCGGGGACCGCGTGATCGCCGAGGGGTGGCACGCGGTCTTCGGCGGCCCGCACGCCGAGGCGGTCGCGCTCACGGCTGCGGGCGATGCCGCGCACGGCGCCACGCTGTACGTCTCGCTTGAACCCTGCAACCACGTCGGCAAGACGCCGCCCTGCACGGACGCCATCATCGCGGCCGGGATTGCGCGGGTGGTCATTGGGCACGGAGACCCCAATCCGGCGGTCGCGGGCGGCGTGGCGCGGTTGCGCGACGCGGGGATCGAGGTGGCCTTTGCGGACGGCGGGTTGCTGGAGCGCGCGGCGGAACTCAACGCGCCCTTTCTCTTCACGCACGCGGTGAGGGACCGCCCCTTCATCACGCTCAAGTTGGCGCTCTCGCTCGATGCGGCCATCGCGCCGGCCGACCGCCGGCAGCTCTGGCTCACTGGGGACGCGGCGCGTCGGTACGTCCACCGCCTCCGCGCCGATGCCGACGCGGTGGCCGTGGGGATTGGCACGGCGCTGATGGACGACCCGGCGCTCACCGTGCGCTCGGGGCGGCGGCCGCGCGTGGCACCGGCGCGGGTCGTCTTTGACCGCACGGCGCGTCTGCCCATTGGCTCCAAGCTGGCGCGCACCGCCAAGCGGCTGCGCACCTGGGTGGTTGCGGAGCGCCCGGAGCCCACACAGGCCGCCGTGCTGGCCAAGGCGGGGGTCCAGTTGTACGTCGCCGAGGGGTTGCCGGCCCAACTGGCCGCACTTCGTGGGGCGGGGGTGGGGAGTCTCCTCGTGGAGGGGGGGGCCGGGCTGGCCGGGGCCCTGCTGAGCGGCGGACTCGTGGATCGGTTGATTATCTTTCAGGCGCCGGTCCTTCTGGGGGCCGGGGCCTTGGCCGGATTCGGGACTGTAGTCCCGCCGGACGGGGGGATGGGGCGGTGGCAGGTCGTGGAGCGCCGGAGCCTTGGCGATGACCAGATGACCAGGTACCGACCCATCCGCTGATTCCACTCTTGCACCAACGGTGCGGCGATGTTCACCGGATTGATCACGGCGGTCGGAGAGGTCGTCTCGGTGTCCACTACGGATGCCGGGCGCGCGCTTGTGGTGGCGGCGCCGTACACCGGGATCGTGGTCGGCGAGAGCATCGCGTGCAATGGGGCCTGCCTCACGGTGCGCGAGCGTGCACCCGGCCGCTTCACCGTGGCCGCCGTCGGCACGACGCTCGAACGCACCGCCATTGCCGACTGGACCGTGGGTACGCGTCTCAACCTGGAGCGCGCGCTCGCCGTGGGCGACCGTCTCGGCGGACACTTCGTGCAGGGGCACGTCGACGGCGTCGGCCGCGTGGTGCGCGTTGCGTCCGAGGGCGACGCGCGGCTCATTGACGTCGAGCTGCCCGAGGGCCTCGACGACCTGCTCGTGCCGCTGGGCAGCATCGCGCTCGACGGCGTCAGTCTCACCGTGCAGGCGCTCCCCGCGCCCGGGGTCCTGCGCGTCTCACTGATCGAACACAGCTTGCGGCACACCACCCTCAGCGCGCTGCGTCCCGGGGACGCCGTGCAGCTCGAGGCGGATATGCTCGCCAAGCATCTCAAGCGCCTCACGGCGCCCCTCCTGCAGAGCTGACTATGTTCGGAACCATCGCACAGGCCATCGAGGACCTGAAGGCCGGAAAGTTCATCGTCGTCGCCGACGACGAGGACCGCGAGAACGAAGGCGATCTCATCTGCGCGGCGGAGTTCATCACGCCCGAGATGGTGAACGTCCTGATGAACGCGAAGGGGATGATCTGCGTGGCCCTCTCGCCGGAGCGCGTGCATCACCTGGGCCTCGCGATGATGGGGGCCGAGAACACGGACGCCCTGCGTACGGCGTACACCGTCACCATCGACGGCGCCGCCAGGCACGGCGTGAGCACGGGCATCAGCGCGAGCGACCAGGCGACGACCATCCGCCTTGCCGCCGACCCGACGACGCATCCGAGCGACTTCCGCCGTCCCGGGCACGTGCATCCGCTACGCGCGCGCGAGGGCGGCGTGCTCCAGCGCGTGGGGCACACGGAGGCCGCGGTGGACCTGATGCGGCTCGCCGGCCTCCAGCCGGCCGGCGTGATCTGCGAGATCCTCAAGGAGGACGGGTCCACGGCCAAGCGCCCGGACCTTGAGGCGTTCTCCAAGCGGCACGGCTTCACCTTCATTACGGTCGCGCAGCTCGTCGCGCACCGGCTCAAGAACGAACGGCTCGTCCACCGCGCCGCCGAGGCGCGCCTCCCCACCGAGTTCGGGGAGTTCCGCATCGTCGGCTACCGCAACGACGTGGACGCGCGCGAGCACGTGGCGCTCGTCTACGGCGAGGTCACCGGGGGCGAGGACGTGCTCGTGCGGATGCACTCCAAGTGCCTCACGGGCGACACCTTCCATTCGATGCGCTGTGACTGCCACTGGCAGTTGCACGAGGCAATGCGCCTCGTCGCGGAGGCGGGGCGCGGCGTGATCGTGTACCTCGACCAGGAAGGGCGTGGCATCGGGCTCCTCAACAAGCTGCGCGCCTACCAGTTGCAGGACGAGGGGGCGGACACGGTCGAGGCCAACGAGCGGCTCGGCTTCGCGCCGATGCCGTAGTCGCGGAGATCGGGCGCG
>CAYXQS010000105.1:4457-7733 GCA_964466515.1 uncultured Gemmatimonas sp.
CGCCCGATCTCCGCGACTACGGCATCGGCGCGCAGATCCTCCTCGACCTCGGCCTCCAGAGCATCCGGCCGATCACCAACAATCCCAAGAAGCTTGTCGGCCTCGAAGGGTACGGCCTGCGCCTCGGCGAGCGGGTGCCGATCATCTCGCCCTCCACGCGCGAGAATGCAACGTACCTCGAGACCAAGCGCGCGAAGCTCGGTCACCTCCGGGCCATCTGATGGCGGAGTTCGTGGGGGTGCCGTCCGGCGCGGGGCGCCGGCTGATGATCGTTGCGAGTCGGTTCAACGCGCACGTCACGCAGCGTCTCGTGGACGGCGCAACGGAGGCGTGCCTCAGGCACGGCGCGCGCCTCGAGGACATTGACCTGATGTGGGTGCCGGGCGCGTGGGAGCTTCCGCCGGCGGTGGCGCGCGCGCTGCAGACCGAGCGCTACGACGCGGTGATTGCCGTGGGCGCGGTGGTGCGCGGCGAGACGCCGCACTTTGACGTGGTCGCGGGCGAGGCGGCGCGTGGGCTGGCGCAGTTGCAGGGCGAGTTCGGCGTCCCGATCGGCCTCGGCCTCCTCACCTGCGACACGATGGAACAGGCCGAGGCACGCGCGGGCGGCGCGCACGGCAACAAGGGATGGGACGCCGCGGTGGCCGCGCTGGAGATGACCGATCTCTTTGGGCGCTACGACCAGATGAATGCGGTGGAGGACGAATGACGTCGCGCGTGAACCCGCGCGCGAGGGCACGGGCCCTCCAGGCCCTCTATGCGTGGGACGTGCGCAGGCAGGCGGACGGGCTGGAGCGCGTCGCCGGCCTGGTCTGGGACGACCTCGCCACCCCGACGGTCGAGCGCGAGTTTGCGCAGGCGCTGATTCGGCTCATTGCCGCGGACCGCACCGCGATGGACGCCGAGCTCGCCGAGGTCACCACCAACTGGCGGCTTGATCGGCTCGGCCACATCGAGCGTTGCGTGCTGCGCCTCGGCGCCGCCGAGCTGGTGCAGGGCGTGACCCCGCCGCGCGTCGTGATCCAGGAGTACGTCCGTCTGGCGGAGCGCTTTGGCTCCGGCGCCAGCGCGCGTTTCGTGAATGGGGTACTCGACGCGCTCGCGCGCCGGATGGGTCGCCTCTCTTGAGGATCGTCGCGGTCAACTGGCAGGACCTCGACAACCCGCAGGGCGGGGGCGCCGAGATCCATCTCCAGGAGATCCTCGAGCGGCTCGTGGCGTTTGGGCACGAGGTGGTGCTCCTCTGCGGCGGCTGGCCGGACGCGCCGCCGCGCGGCGAGCGGCGCGGCGTCGAGATCCATCGTGTGGGGACGCGGCAGACGTTCGCGTTTCTGGCGCGCGGGTACTGGGACCGCGCGCTGCGGTCGCGTGCGCCCGACGTGCTCTACGAGGACATCAATAAGGTGCCGCTCTGGACGCCGCGCTGGGGCGCGCGCCGCGTGGTGGGGCTCGTGCCGCATCTCTTTGGCGGCACGGCGTTCCAGGAACTGCACCCGGCGCTCGCCGCGGCGGTCTGGCTCGCGGAGCGACCGATTCCCCGGACGTACAGGGGCGTGCCCTTCCAGGCCATCAGCGAGAGCACGGCCGCCGACCTCGTCGAGCGCGGGATTGCGCGCGAGCAGGTGGTGGTGATCCCGCCGGGCGTCTCGTCGGACCACTACACGCCGGACCCCGCGGCGCGTGCGTCGGTCCCGACCTTCGCGTACCTCGGGCGCCTCAAGCGGTACAAGGGGGTCGACCTGGTGATCCGCGCCTTTGCGCAGATGGGGCGCACGGACGCCGTGCTCGAGATTGCCGGCGCGGGGGATTACCGGCCCCGACTCGAAGCCCTCGTGCGGTCGCTTGCCCTCGGTGAGCGCGTGCGTTTTCTTGGCTTTGTGACCGAAGGGGAGAAGCTGGCGTTGCTGCGGCGCGCGTGGGCCGTGGCGCTGGCCTCACCGAAGGAAGGATGGGGACTGACCAACGTCGAGGCCTCCGCGTGCGGGACGCCGGTGGTGGCCTCGAACTCGCCCGGGATCCGCGAGTCGGTGCGGGACGGCGAGACGGGATTTCTCGTGCCGCACGGCGACGTCGCCGCAATGGCGGCGGCCTTCGCGCGACTGGCCGCCGACCGATCGCTCGTGGCGGCAATGGGCGCGAAGGGCCGGACGTTCGCCGAGACGCTGTCGTGGGATCGCTGCGCGCGCGCCACCGAGTCACACCTCTTGCACGTCACCACTCACTGAGCGAGGCCGGAATGGAGATCGTCTTCCACGAGCATCACGCGGATGTGTCGGACCATATGCGCCGCCGCGCCGAACGGCAGGTGCGTCGCGCGGCCGTGCGCATCCCGCGCGTGGTCGCGGCGATTGTCCGGTTCGAGGAGGACGGCCCGACGCGGAAGGTGACCGTGATCCTGCGTGCGCCCAAGCACCGCGAACTGATCGGGCGCGCCGAGGGCCGCTTCTTCGGCCCGGCGCTCACCACCGCCATCAGCCGCGTGCTTGCGCAGGCGGGCCGCGAGCAGCGGAAGCCCACGGGCGCGGACGCCCGCCGCGCCGCGCGCCAGCGTGCCCAGCGCGCCCGGCAGGCGGATTGACCCCGATGCCCGAGCTCACGGTCGGCGCGCTCTACGAACGGCTCAGGGAGACGCTCGAGCTCGAGCTGCTCGGGAGCGCCGACGGGCTGGGGCGGCCCGTCGAGACCGACGACGCCTCGGGGCCGGGACTCGTCCTGGCGGGCTATACCGGCCGCTTCGTCCACCAGCGCCTGCAGGTGATGGGCGAGACCGAGATCAGCTACCTCCACGCGCTCCCGGACGTCGAGCGCGAACGCAATCTCAGCGGCTTCTTCTCGTATCCGATTCCCTGCGTGCTGGTGACCAAGGGCCTCGAGCTGCCGAAGGGGATGGAGGCGATGGCCCAGCAGGCGGGAATCGCGATCCTGCGCTCCTCGCTCAAGACGGCGGAGTTCTACCGCCGGCTCGGCCCGTTCCTCGAGGACGCCTTCGCGCCGACGACCACCCTCCACGGCTCGCTCGCCGACGTGTACGGCGTTGGGCTGCTCTTCACCGGCGCGAGCGGGATCGGCAAGTCGGAGTGCGTGCTCGATCTCGTCGAGCGCGGCCATCGGCTCGTCGCGGACGACGTGGTGATTGCGCGGCGCAAGAGCGCGGACGTGCTCATTGGGAGCGGCCATCCGCTCCAGCGGCACTTTATGGAGATCCGCGGCGTCGGCCTCATCGACGTCCGCGGGATTTTCGGCATCCGTGCCGTGCGTCAGCAGAAGCGCATCGAG
>CAYXQS010000106.1:0-7730 GCA_964466515.1 uncultured Gemmatimonas sp.
GAGCGGTCGCGCCCGTCATCGAAGGCACGCATCACGGCGACCACCGAGCCCTTCATCGCTTGCCCAGTCGGCGCAGCGAGACGATCCCGAGGGCGGGGCCGACGGCGAGCAACGCAAAGGCCCCTGCCCAGCCCACGCGCGCGACCATCGGCGGAATCAGTTGGATGGTGAGCGTCGTGAGGAGGAAGCCGAGGCAGACCTGCACCGTGAGCGCCGTTCCCACCGCGTGGGCGGGGACCGATTCGGTGACGAGTACCGAGAACTGCGCCGAGTCGGCGATGACGAAGAACCCCCAGACGAGCGCGAGCGGCGCGAGGAGCCACGGCGAGCGGCCGAAGGTGAGTCCGATGGCGAGGGCGCAGGCGCCGCTGGCGGCCATCGCGAGGATGGCAAGCCGTGCGCGGCCGATCCGATCGCTCGCGAGCCCGCCCCACACACATCCGATCCCGCCGATGGCAATCGTCGCGAAGGCGAGCACGCCCACCCAGGGCGCATTCCCCGCCGCGGGATCGCCACCGGCGCGCGCGACCGCGCTCGCCGCGATGAAGACCGGAATCCACGCCCAATAGCTGTAGAGCTCTGCCATATGGCCGAGGTAGCCGCCGGTGGCGAGGCGCCAGTCGCGCCGGCGCACGACCTCGCCGACGAGCCCCCACGAAAAGGGGCGGGCGGGGAAGGCGTACGGGCCGTCGACCCACCAGCGTGCAACGAGCACCGCCGCCGCGAGCGCCGAGGCCGATGCGGCGAGGATCAACAGCGTGAGCGACACGCCCGGGATCGCGTGCCAGAGATAGGGGGACGCCTTGCCCACCGTGAGGGCACCGACGACGGTGCCGACCGCGAGCCCGCGACGCGTGAGGAACCACGTGGCCGCCATCTTCATTGCCGGCGGATAGACCCCCGCGAGGAAGAACCCTGCCGCCACGCGGCCGGCGAGCACCCACGCATAGGTCGGCGCGAGGAGGAGCGTGGCGTTGGCGATGGCCCCGCAGGCGGCGGCCACGGCGAAGAGGCGCTTGGCCGGCACGATGTCGGCGAGGTTGAGCAGCGCCGACGCCGCGGTACCGAGCACGAAGCCGAGCTGCACGGCGGTAGTGAGCCCGCCGACCTCGTTGGCATCCAGGGCCCAGCGCGCCGTGAGCTGCGGGGCGGCCGCGCTCCCCGCGAACCAGAGCGACATCCCCAGGAGCTCGGCGAGCGCGAC
The DNA here is from genome assembly GCA_964466515.1 of uncultured Gemmatimonas sp. Classification (GTDB taxonomy): domain Bacteria; phylum Gemmatimonadota; class Gemmatimonadetes; order Gemmatimonadales; family Gemmatimonadaceae; genus Pseudogemmatithrix. The sequence goes on from CAYXQS010000106.1 coordinate 1,205, forward strand.
GAGCGCGAGCATCCGCCAGGCCCGCGACGTGCCCTGTGGCGCGTCCTGCGCCGCGTCCGGGTGCGGCCCAGCGACGGGGGCGGTATCTTCGCGCACACCCACTGACGAGTCCGAGGCGATCATCGCGTGAATGATACGGCGGCCGAACTCGAACTGCTTATCCGCTCCAAGTACGCGCTCATCCTGCTCGACACGGCCGAGCCGGAGCGTGTGGACGAGATGCTCGCGGTCACCGCGACGCGGCTCTCGCTCCTCTACTTCTCGTGGACGCGCTCGCGCGGCCTCCGCCGCGGCGTGCAGCCCGGCGATCCGTTCATCGACAACACGGCCGAGCCGTGGCGCGCGCTTGCGCGTGTCCCGCAGGAGGGCATCGGCGTCTTCCACTTCCGCGGGCTCGCGGACTTCCTCGACGACCCCGTGGTGGCGAGTCACCTCTACGACGCGGTGCAGCACTTCGGGACCAAGCGCGGCGCCATTGTCCTGTCGGGGCACGGCATCCATCTCCCCGACGCGCTCCGGTCGCACTCGGTGTCGCTGCGGGTCCCGGCGGCGGGCTTCAACGAGCATCGCGCGCAGCTCGAACGGTTGATCCGCGAGTACTCGGTGAAGATGCCGGTGAAGGTCGAGCTCTCGCAGGAGGATCGCGTGCGGCTCGTGAACAACCTCGTGGGGCTCACGCTCAGCGAGGCGGAGAAGGTGGTGACGCGGCTGATTATGGAGGACGGCGCCGTGCGCGCCTCCGACGTGCGCCGCGTGGCGGCGGCCAAGCGGCAGATGGTCGAGCAGGACGGGCTGCTGGAGTACTATCCGGCCTCGGAGTCCCTGGGCGAGGTGGCGGGGCTCGCCGGGCTCAAGGCGTGGCTCGCCAAGCGGCGCGCGGTGGTGCACGATCCGCAGCGCGCGGCGTCGTTCGGGCTCGGCTTCCCGCGCGGGGTGCTGCTCCTGGGCGTGCCCGGCTGCGGGAAGTCGCTCTGCGCCAAGGCGATTGCGAGCGAGTGGGGGCTGCCGCTGCTCAAGCTCGATCCGGCGAATCTCTACGATAAGTACATCGGCGACAGCGAGAAGAACTTCAAGCGCGCGATGGCGACGGCGGAGCGGATGGCGCCGATCGTGCTCTGGATTGACGAACTGGAGAAGGCGTTCGCCTCGTCGGGCGGGGACGAGGATGGGGGCGTGTCGCGCCGCGTCTTCGGGACCTTCCTCTCCTGGCTGCAGGAGCGCACCGGCGACGTGTTCGTGGCGGCGACCTCCAACGACATCGCGAAGCTGCCGCCGGAGTTCATCCGGAAGGGGCGCTTTGACGAAGTATTCTTCGTGGACCTGCCCGGGGCCGCCGCGCGCGCGGAGATTGTCCGGATCCACCTGCGGAAGCGGAATCAGGACCCCGCGGCGTTTGACGTGGCCGGCCTGGCGGCGGCGAGCGACGGGTTCAGCGGTGCGGAGATCGAGCAGGTGGTGGTGGGCGGCCTCTACGGCGCCTTCGCGGACGGGAAGCCGCTCGACAGCGCGCGGTTGCTGGGCGAGATTCAGGCCACGCGGCCGCTTTCGGGCACGATGCACGAGCGAATCACCGAGTTGCGAGGCTGGGCGTCCGCGCGGACGGTCCCGGCGGAGTAGGTCCGGCAGGCGTTCCCTTCATCCCCTCAGGAGACCCACCGATGCATCGCCGTTCGTTCACACTTCTCGTTGGCGCCGCGCTCCTCGCGGCGGGTTGCAGCAAGGCGGCGCAGACCGTCGAGCCGATGGCGGCACCTGCACCCGCGCCGGCCGCGGTGGCGGTGGACCCGGCCGGCCGCTGGTCGGTGGCGCTGGTGGCGCAGGGCCAGCAGTTCGATTTCGTGATGGAACTGAACCGCACCGGCGAGGGAACCTACGCGGGGACCGTGACGAGCCAGGCCTTCCCGCCGATGGCGATCTCCCGGGCGACCCTCACCGGCAACCGTCTCCGGTTCAGTGTCGTGGCGCCCACCGGCGACGATGCGTCGTTCGACCTGGTCTTCGAGAAGGACGCCTTCACCGGCGACTGGGCGATGCCCGGGGATGGGTCGAAGGTCAGCGGGCGGCGGATCTAGGGTTCGCGGCGAACGGAGGCCCCGGCCGGGCTACGAAGCCGTCTCGACCGGTTCCTCCCCGGGATTGATGAAGAGATCCTTCTCGATCTCATACTGCGTATCGTGCAGTTCGCGGTACCTGCCGCCGAGCGCCATCAGCTCGCGGTGGGTCCCGCGCTCCACGATCTCCCCGGCCTCGAGCACGAGGATCTGATCGGCCGAGCGGATCGTCGACAGGCGGTGGGCGATGACGAAGGTCGTGCGCCCCGAGCGGAGCGCGAGGAGCGCCTCGCGGATCTGGCGCTCGCTCTCGCTGTCGAGACTCGACGTCGCCTCGTCGAGGATGAGCATCTGCGGGTCGGCGAGGATCGCGCGGGCGATTCCCACGCGTTGCCGCTGGCCGCCCGAGAGCCGCACCCCGCGCTCGCCCACGATCGTCTCGTAGCCGTCGGGGAACTCGTTGATGAACTCGTCGCAGTGCGCCACGCGCGCGGCGGCCTTCACCTCCTCGAGCGTCGCGCCCGGCTTGGAGAACGCGATGTTCTCCGCCACCGTGCCATCGAAGAGGAAGTTGTCCTGGAGCACCACGCCCAGCGTGGAGCGGTACTCGCGCAGCCGCAGCGTCGCGAGGTCCTGCCCGCCGATCGTCACGCGCCCCCGCTGCGGGCGGTTGAACGCGAGGATCAGCGAGATCAGCGTGCTCTTCCCGGAACCGCTCGACCCCACGAGCGCCGTCGTCGTGCCCGCGGGCGCCGTGAAGGTGATTCCCTTCAGCACCGGGACTCCCGGGCGGTACTCAAACCACACGTCCTCGAAGACGACGTTGCCGCCGGGGTTCGCGAGCTCCGCGCGCTGCTGGTCGTCCTCGTCCTCCGTGGGCGTCTCGAGGATCTCGCGGATGCGGTCGAGCCCCGCAAAGGCCTCGGTCACCTGCGTGCCGATGGACGCCATCTGCACCACCGGGAACGCGACGAGCCCGACGAAGAATATATACACCACGAAGTCGCCGAGCGTCATCGTGCCCGCGACGACGGCCCGCCCGCCCACCGAGAGGATGAGCACGCCCACGGCGCCGATGATGACCGTGGAGATCGCGCCGATGGCGCTCGTGCCCGTGATGGTGGACGCGATGTTGCGGAAGAGCCGGTGCACGCCGCGCGTGAAGACGATCTCCTCGCGCTTCTCCGCGGTGTAGACCTTCACCACGCGCGCGCCGCCCATCGCCTGCCCGAGCCGCCCGCTGACCTCGGCCTGGATCTTCGACCGCTCCCGGAAAATCGGCCGCAGCTTCACGAAGGCGTACGCCATCACGCCGCCAAAGACGCTGAGGAAGAGCAGCGTGATCGTCGTGAGGAACCAGTTGAGCCAAAAGAGATACGCCAGCGCGATCATTGCCGTGAGCGACCCGCCCACCAGCTGCACGATCCCCGTGCCGATGAGGTTGCGGATGCCCTCCGCGTCGTTCATCACGCGGTTGATGAGCACGCCGCTCTGCGTGGAGTCGAAGAACGAGATCGGGAGCCGCAGCACGCGCGCCTGCACGCGACGCCGCAGCTCGGTGATGGCACGCTGCGCCGCCACCGAGATCACCTGCGAGAGCGCGAAGGAGCTCCCGGCCTGCAGGATGGTCGCCGTGCCGGCCGCAATCGCGATCGGCGCGAGGAGTTCCAGGCGTCGGTTGGTGAGCACCTCGTCGATGATCCACTTCACGCTGCCCGGCAGCACGAGCCCCGAGAGCCGGTTCACGAGCATCAGGGCGAGGCCGATGGCCAGCGTGCTGCGGTGCTGCCACATCAGCTTGCGCGTCTCGGCCCAGGCCGCGCGGTAGTTGGTGGGGCGCTTCTCCGGCTTGGCGGCGGCGGTCACGCGGCACCTCCGCGCACGGCAAGGATCGCGCCGGGGTCATCGCTGATGATGCCCTGCACGCCGACGGCCCAGAGTCGCGTGGCGACGGCGGGGTCGTTCACGGTCCAGACGTGGGTGGTGCCGCCCGACGCGCGCATCATCGCCGCGAAGGCCCGGACCGGCAGGGGAAGGACGCGGTGGTAGCGCGGAATGCACATCGACTGGAAGGGGAGCGGGTGTGGGCGTCGGCCAAACAGTGCTGGAAGGTACAGCCGCGACAGGGCGCCAGACGGCGCGCTGATCGGGATCCCCGCCTCGCCGAAGGGGAGAAGGGCCTCGTCAATGAACGAGCCGATCAGGACCCGCGCGGCGTTGGCGGTCCGTTGGATGATCTCGAGCGCCGGCCGGGCGACCTCGACGGACTTGAGTTCGATGATGAGCGGGAGTCCCGGGGCCGCGGCGAGCGCCTCCTCGAGGGTCGGGATGCGGACCCCCCGGCCGGCCCACGGCCGCTCGGGGCCGCGCGCGAAGCGCGCGCCCGCGTCCAACCGCCGCAGCTCGGCGACGGTGCGCGCCCTGACCGCGCCGCGCCCGTCGGTGGTGCGGTCGAGCGTCGGGTCGTGGATCAGGACGGGAACGCCGTCGCGCGAGAGGTGGAGGTCGAACTCGAGCGCGTCCACGCCCTTGGCCACGGCCTGGCGGAGCGACTCGAGGGTGTTCTCAGGGGCGTGGGCGCGGTCGCCGCGGTGCCCGATGACGGGACGGCGGGCTGGGTCGAGGAGCACGTGCATTGATGCAAGATACACGCAGGGGGGCGGGCCCCTTGCGGCCCACCCCCCTGCGTGCCCTGCGGGAACGGCCTAGAAGTTGTACTGCACCCGCGTCGTGGCGAAGCGCCCGATCGGGGCGACGCCCGCGAACGACTGCACCTCGTTGCCGAGGACGTTCTGGACGTTGATGGACCAGCGGATGTTCTGCGCGACCGGGAGGCGCCACGAGAACGCCAGGTCGAGGAAGGCGTTGACCGGCACCGAGGGATACGGGGTCGGCGTGCCGATGTTGTACGAGTTGAAGACCCCCGAGTTGACCTGGAAGGCGTCCATATAACGGCCGCGGATCTCGGCGTTCATCCCGCGCAGCTCGTCCACGCGACGGACGGTGACCGAGCCACGGTGCTTCGGCGTGTTCGCCGCGAGCGGCGAGGCGACCGACGACCCTGGGGCATCCGCGAAGATGTTCCGCGACATCCCGGAGTAGGTGGCCTCGACGCTCCACATATCGTCGAACAGGTAGTCCACGGCGAGGTCAATGCCGCGCACGTCCACGAAGCCGTCGCCATTCTGATAGGTGAAGACGAGGTAGTTCTGGTCGTAGATCGGATTGTTGAAGTTCAGCGCGCCGACCGGAATGCCCGCCATCGCCGTGGTCCAGCCGGTGATGACCGCCGGGATGTTGCCCGCCGGGACGCCGTTGCCGGCGAGCGCCGCCGTCAGGCCCGTGGCCCCGTTGTCGAGGAAGGCGCCGAGGGTGGCGGGATCATAGAAGACGACCTGCGGGATGAGTCCCGTGGTCGGGTCGGCCGGCCGCACCTGATACCAGTAGTCGGCCGAGACGCGGAGCTTGTTGCCGAAGATGCCCTTCCAGCCGAGTTCCCAGGTGTTGGAGAAGTTCGCGCCGAGGGGGTCCAGGTCGTTGATGGCCGAGAGCTGGACCACCGGCGACCCCGGGAGGTCGACGCGGCGGACGATGGTGTTGACGAAGGTGCCGGCCGCGCCGGCGTGCGCCGGGTTGAGGCCGTTGAGCGCGGCCAGGATGTTGGCCTGCTGCGTGCCGTTGAGGCCAAACGGCGCCAGCGCGGCCATCAGCATATTGGACAGGCCGCCGTTCATCAGCGGGTTCACCGTCATCGCGGCGCTGGCCGGCATCAGCACGCCGCCCGGGCCGCGCATCCGCATCCCGCCACTCACCGCCGGGAGGCCCGCGCGGTCATACTGCCAGCCCCTCTTGGACGGATTGCCGAAGATCTGCACGTCCACCGCGCCGAGTGCGGGGCCGAGGTTCTGCGTCGAGCCCGACCACTGGTCGAGCGAGAACGAGAACGACGCCGGCGAGTTGAAGGCGCGGTTGAAGGTGAAGCGGAAGTTCTGGGTCGGGGTGGCCTTGTACAGGAATGCGGCGCGGGGCGAGAACTGGCCGCCCTCGATGCGCGAGTTCACGTCGTACCGCGCCGCGCCGAGGAAGTCGACCTTCTCGCTGAGCGGGCGCGTGATCTGCAGGTAGCCGCCGATCTCCGCGATGTTGTCGTCGCCCTCGTTGCGGCCCATAATCGTGCCTTCCGTCTCGGGCGTGGTGGCGATGTAGTCGAGCCCGCCCACGAACTTGGTGCCGCGGAAGTTGAAGCCCTGCTGCGCCTGCGCCACGAGCACGTTGGACTTGTCCACCACCGGGATGCCGCTGCGGAGGTAGAACGTCCCCTGGTCGTCGAGCGCGTCGTCGTTGCCCGAGTTCGACGCATTGTAGAAGACCTGCGCGAAGAACTGCTTGTGGCGGAAGCGCTGCTGGAAGTTGGTGTAGCTCCAGTTCTTCACCTGCGCAGCGCCGAAGGTCGTGGTGACTTCCATCCCGCTGCC
>CAYXQS010000107.1:0-7372 GCA_964466515.1 uncultured Gemmatimonas sp.
AGAGGCCGATCCGCTCGGGCTGGATGCCGAACTGCGCGGTGAGGTACTTGGACCCGCTGACGTGGTCGTTGAGGTCCCACCCGCCCATATGGCGGTAGATCGCGGTGCGCCAATCGCGGCCGTAGCCCGCCGAGCCGCGATAGTCGATGTCGAGGACGGTGTAGCCCTTGGTCGCGAGCAGGTGGTTGAACATATACTCGCGCGCATACTGCGACCACCAATTGTGGACGTTGTGCAGGTAGCCCGCGCCGTGCACGAAGATCACGCCCGCGCCGTTGGGCCGTGCGCCGAACTGCTGCGGCCGGTAGATGCGCGCCGGCACCGGCGTGCCGTCCTCGCCCGGCACCATCACGATCTCGGGCGTGATCCAGGCGTAGCGGCGGAACTCCTCGCTCGTGGAGGTCGTGACGCGCTGCATCGCGGGCGAGCCGATGCGGGCGAGGTAGAGCTCCGGCGGGAGATTCGCCTCGGAGTAGACCGTGGCGTAGCGCACGCCGTCGGGCGCCATCGTGACGGAGTGGCCGCCCTCGCCGGTGGTGATGCGCGTCCGCGTGCCGCCGCCAACGGGCATCCGGTACGCCTGCCGCGTGAAGGGCGAGGGTTCGCTTGTGGTGAGTTCGAACGTGCGGCGGTCGGCCGAGAGATCGGCCGAGAGCACTTCCCAGTTGCCGCTGGTGAGCGCGCGCCTGTTCGCCCCGTCAAAGGCGGCGGTGTAGAGGTGCGCGTAGCCGCTCGCCTCGGAGACGAACCAGGCACGGCCGTCGGGGGTCCAGCCGTTGCAGTTGAAGCAGGGGCCGTTGACCCACGCCTCGTCACGGAGCACGTCGACGGTGGTCATTGCGCCGCCGGCGGAGGCGACGGCGTAGAGGTAGCGGTTCTTGAAGTCCGAGCTCACCACGCTCACGAGCGCGTAGCGGCCATCATCGCGCCAATCGCTGACGTTGGCCTGTCCCGCGGGGACGGAGTCCGGCGAGAGCTTGAGCCAGGTGGCCTTGCCGGTGGCGAGATCGATGTGCGCGATCTTGGTGGTGCCCTGCGCGTCGCCGACCTTGGTCCGCCCGGGGATCATTCGTGGGTAGCCGTCGACGTTGATGTACGCCGGGACGTCGGAGCCCTTGGTGTTGGCGGCCGGCGTGAAGGTCGTGAGGAGCGCGCTCCTGCCGTCGGGCGAGAGCGAGAGGTTGCCGATGCGGTCCGTGGTCGGGATCCAGAGGACCGGGAGCCGGCGCGCCTCGGCCGCCTCGCGGTTGGCGCGCTGGATCGAGTCGTTGCGGATCTGGTCGCGGACGTACTGCAGCAGGGCCTTCTGCTGGTCGGCGACGGCGGCGCGCTGGCCCTTGGGTGCCTCGGGCCCGCGCGGCGAGGCACCGCTGCGGATGTCCGTGAGCTGCCTGGTGAGTCCGGTGGCCAGGTCGAAGGCAAAGCCGTTGTTGTCGCGGACAAAGAGCACCGTGCGTCCGTCGAGCGAGAAGCGCGGCGCGGATTCGTTGGCGAGGGTCTCGGTGATGCGGCGGAGCGTCACGCGACCGCGCGCCGACTCCTGCACCCAGATGTCGCCGCCGGCGGCCACGACGGTCAGTCGGCCATCCGGCGAGCGCGCTCCCGTGGCGAGCATCGGCGCGATCGAATCCATATGCGCGTCGGTGACGGGTTCCGGCGTCGCGCCTGCGCGCGCGGCGGCGCGGTAGGGCTTGGTGGGAGTGTCCCACGCGGTCCCGGGCTCGTTCCAGCGGAAGTAGATCCACTGGCCGTCGGCGGTCCAGCGGACCTGCGCCGGCTCGCGGCCGTAGAGTTCCGGCCCGCGCATAATGTTGGCGACGGAGAGGTCGAAGCCCTGCCCCTGCGCGGTGGCGCCGACGGGGAGGGACGCCACGAGGAGCACGAGGGCCAGCAGGCGAAGGACGGTGCGCATAATCCTGGGCATTGGAGGGCAGGGTGCAACGAGCGGGATGAGAACAGATATCCTACGCCGCTCACGCGCTCGGCGCTGGATGGGAGCAGGGACCGGCACGGGCACGCCGGCTACGCGGCCCGTACGGAGCCACGGGGGACGTACGGCGCCTCGAACGTCGAGAGCGGCGCGCGCCCGCTGAGCACGTCGTACCACACCCGGATTGACCCCATCAGGATCACCGCCACCGAGACCAGGAAGAATCCGGCCACGACAGCATTCAGGTGGTCGTTGAAGATCAGCCGTGCCGCGCCCGCGGCGTCGGTCACGCCGGGTGGCAGCGTGCCCGCCGCGAGCCGGTCGCGCACCATCTGCGCGTGCGCGAGGAAGCCCACGCGCGGATCGTCGCCGAAGATCTTCATCAGGCTCGCCGTCGTCGTCACGACGACCAGCCAGACCATCGGGACCAGCGTCACGAAGACGTACCGCACCTTCCCCATCCGGATGATGATCGTCGTGCCCACGCAGAGCGCGACGGTCGCGAGCAGTTGGTTGGCAATGCCGAAGAGCGGCCAGAGCGAGTTGATGCCGCCGAGCGGGTCGGTCACGCCCTGATAGAGGAAGAAGCCCCACATCGCCACGACGATCGCGCTCGCCGCGACGACCGCGGGATACCACGACACGCGCCCGAACGGCGCCCAGACGTGCTTGCCGAGATCCTGCAGCATAAAGCGCCCCACGCGCGTGCCTGCGTCGACCGTGGTGAGGATGAAGAGCGCCTCGAACATCAGCGCGAAGTGGTACCAGAGTCCCATCGCCGTGTCGCCGCCGAGGACCGAGGCGAAGATCTTCGCCATCCCCACCGCGAGCGACGGCGCGCCGCCGGTGCGCGAGAGGAGCGAGGCCTCCTCCACCTGCCGTGCGAGCTCGGTCAGCTCCGACGGCTGCAGCACGAACCCCCACGTGGCAATGACCTGCGCGGCGCTCTCGGCCGTGGTGCCGATGATCCCGGCCGGCGCGTTGATCGCGAAGTAGACGCCCGGCGTGAGCACGCACGCCGCAATGAGCGCCATCACCGCCACGAGCGACTCCATCAGCATCCCGCCGTAGCCGACGAAGCGCGCGTCGGCCTCGTTCTCCAGCAGCTTGGGCGTCGTGCCCGACGCGATGAGCGCGTGGAACCCGGAAATCGCGCCGCAGGCGATCGTGATGAAGACGAAGGGAAAGAGCGTCCCGGCGAAGATCGGGCCCGTGCCATCGACGAACTGCGTGACCGCCGGCATCGCCAGCGGCGGGAGGACGAGAAGGATGCCCAAGGCCAGTGCGGCGACCACGCCGATCTTCACGAACGCCGAGAGGTAGTCGCGCGGCGCGAGGAGGAGCCAGACCGGGAGCACCGACGCCGCAAAGCCGTACACCATCACGCCCCACGCGAGCGTCGTGGCGTCGAGCGTGAACATCGGGCCGAGCGCCGGGTGTCCCGCCGCCCAGCGGCCCGCGTAGAGCGAGAGGGCGAGGAGCACGAGGCCGATGAGGCTCGTCTCGAGCACCGCGCCCGGCCGCAGCCAGCGGAGATACACGCCCATCAGCATCGCGATCGGCACGGTGAGCAGCACGGTCACCGTGGCCCAGGCGCTGTCGCGCAGCGCGTTCACCACCACGAGCGCGAGCACGGAGATCAGGATGATCATAATCCCCATCACCGCGACGAGGGCGGTGTAGCCGGCGACGGGGCCGATCTCCTCCTTGGCCATCTGGCCGAGCGACTTGCCGTCGCGGCGGACGGACGCGGCGAGGATGACCATATCCTGCACCGCACCGCCGATGGCGACGCCGACGATGATCCACAGCGCGCCGGGCAGGAAGCCGAACTGCGCCGCGAGCGTGGGGCCGACGAGCGGTCCCGGCCCGGCGATCGCCGCGAAGTGGTGGCCGAAGACGATCCACCGGTTGGTCGGGACGAAGTCGCGGCCGTCCGCCAGCCGCTCGGCGGGGGTGGCGCGCGTGGCGTCGAGCGCGAAGATCTTCGCGGCGATGAACTTGCTGTAGAACCGGTAGCCGACGGCGTAGGTGCAGACGGCGGCGGTCAGGAGCCAGGCCGCGGAGATGGTCTCGCCGCGGCGCAGGCCGAGGTAGGCGAAGGCGGCGGCGCCAAGCAGCGAGACGGCGGCCCAGAGGAGGGCGGAAAGCCAACGGGACATAGTGGGCACGATTCTACGCCCCGTCGCAGGAGTTCGGGAGGGGCGTGACCAGCACCGGGTGACGGCAATGCGTTAGTTTTCCGTCGTGAACCGCCTCTCGAATGTCCTCACGGCCGTTGCCCTCGCCGCCCTCGTCGCCGCCCCGACGCGCGTGGCCGCGCAGGACTCGGCCGAGCCCGGCGGCCCGCCGCTCGCGTCCTTTGCCGCGATCCGGGTGGCGATCATCCCGGTCCAGCTCTGGCGCGCCGATTCCGTCGGGTGGAGCCGCGAGGTCACCTGGGCGACGCTGCGGCTCTCGCTCGACTCCGCGATTGCCGAGACCCTGCGCGAGCGCGGAATGGGGACGCGGTGGGCGTACGCCTCGGACGTCGTCCGGAGCGCGCGCCGCAACCCGATCTACACCAGCGATCCCTACGCGCTCGGCGTCGGCCGTTGGCGCGCACTCCCGCCCAAGGTGGGCGACGACCTGTCGGCGCTTGTCGCGGACAACCTCCGCCCGATCACGGCGCTGGGAGACACCCGGCACGCGCTGATTCCCGTGGAGCTGCGCGTCGAGGGGGAGTTTGCGATCCTCCGGCTCGTCCTCGTCGATACCCGCGCCCGCAAGGTCGTCTGGGCGGGCGACTTTGGCGTCGCCGGCACCGACGGGTGGATGGCGAAGCTCGCCGGCCGCGTCGCGGATCTCGTCGTCGAACCCTGAAGCCACAATGTCCAAGTCCATTGAAGTCACGCTGATTCCCGGAGACGGGATCGGCCCCTCCATTACCGACGCCACGGTCCGCCTCCTCGAGGCGGCCGGCGCTAGGATCGCCTGGGACCGTCAGTTCGCCGGGATGGCCGCGGTCAAGGTGCACGGGGACCCGATCCCCGACGCCACGCTGGCGTCCATCCGCCGCACGCGGCTCGCGCTCAAGGGACCGCTCGAGACCCCCGTGGGCGAGGGGTTCCGCAGCATCAACGTCGCGCTCCGCAAGGAGTTCGACCTCTACGCCAACGTGCGGCCGGCGAAGTCGGTCCTCCCCGGCGGCCGCTTCGACAACGTGGACGTCGTCATCGTCCGCGAAAACACCGAAGGGCTGTACATCGGGATCGAGAATTACATCAAGGTCGGCGACGATGTGCGCGCGGCGGCGCAGTCGATGGCCGTGGTCACGCGCTTTGGCGCCGACCGCGCGGTGCGCTACGCCTTTGAGTACGCGCTGGCAAACGGCCGCAAGAAGGTCACGATCGTCCACAAGGCCAACATCCTGAAGTACTCGCAGGGACTCTTCCTCGACGTCGGGCGGCAGGTGGCGAAGGAGTACGAGGGCCGGATCGCCAGCGACGACCGGATCGTGGACGCCTGCGCGATGGAGCTGGTGATGCGTCCCGAGCGCTTCGACGTGATCGTGACGACGAACCTCTTTGGCGACATCCTCTCCGACCTCACCTCGGGGCTCGTGGGCGGGCTCGGGCTCACGCCCGGCGCGAACATCGGAAAGGACGCCGCGATCTTCGAGGCCGTGCACGGCACGGCGCCGGACATCGCGGGGAAGGGGATCGCAAACCCGACGGCGGTGATGCTGGCGGGGTGCCAGCTCCTCGACCACGTGGGCGAGGGGGCGCGGGCCGCGACGATCCGTGCGGCCATCGAGGCCACGCTGCGTGAGCGCACGACCGTGACCGGCGACGTCGGCGGCACCGCGACGACCGAGCAGTACACGGACGCGGTCATCCGTCGGCTGCAGGCGTAAGCGGCCGGCGCGCACCGGGTGAGGCTCCTCCAGGTCTCCGACGTCCACTTCGGACGGCACGCGGTCGACGCGTACGCCGACGCCGTGCTGCGGCGCGTGACGTCAGGGCGCTATGACGCCGTGGTCGTCGCCGGCGACCTCACCCAGCGCAACTTCCGCGGCCAGTTCCGCCGCGCCAAGGCGTTCCTCGATGCGATGCGCGCGCACGTGCCGGTGCTGGTCATCCCCGGGAACCACGACGTGGCGTGGTGGTGGAAGCCGTTTGGCCTCGGGCCGGCGTGGGCATTGCTGCGCGGCTATCGGAAGTGGATCGCCCCCGAGGTCGAGCCGCAGCTCGCGCTGCCCGGGGTCACCCTCGTGGCGCTCAACTCGTGCCACGGGGTCCGTCCGTACACGCTGACCACGCGACCCAGGGACATCTCGATCGTCGGCGCGATCCGTCCCTCGCAGTGGGAACGGGCGCGCGCGGCCTTTGCGGCGGCGCCGGTGTCGGACCTCAAGGTGCTGGTGTTCCACCACAACCTCCTGCGCGGCGATCTCTCGCGGCGCTGGGGGCTCGCCGACCGCGCGGACGCCATCGGCCACGCGCTCGCAACGGGCGCCGACCTCGTGCTCAACGGCCACGACCACCAGACGCGCATCGAGGAACTCGCGATCGGCGCGCGGCGGCTCGTGGTGTCGGTGAGCACCTCGTTCTGCGCGCGGACGCGCGGCGGGCTCCCGGCGTCGTTCCAGGAGATCGAGGTCGAGCCGGCGGCGCTCACGCTGCGCGCCTGCGCCTGGAACGCGTCACTGCGCGACTTCGAGCCGCGCAAGGACCACCGCTTTGCGCGGGGCCCGGCCTAGTGCCCTGAGGCGGCCGGCCGCACGCCGACGTGCTCCATCACGGCGCGCGTCATCCCGCTGGCCAGCTCCTCCTCGCCCATCAGCACCTCGCCAGTCCCGATGATCTGGCGCAGCAGCGCCGCCTCGTCGTCGCTGTGCGTGCGGACGATGGTGACGATGTCGGGCCGGAGCTTGTGCGCGGTGTCGATCATCGCGCGCGCGGCGACGGCGTCGGGCGTCGCGATCACCAGCGCCCGCGCGCGGGCCACGTGCGCCTGGATCAGCACCGCCGGGTCCGAGGCGTCGCCGGACACCGCGGGGATCCCGCGCGCACGGAGCTTCTCGACCACCTCGCGGTTCTCCTCCGCCACGACGATCGGGATCTGCTGCGCGAGCAGGCTCTCGCCGATCCGACGTCCCACGCGGCCATAGCCCACGATCAGCACGGCACCGGCGAGCGACTCGGACGTGACCGAGTGCGGCAGCTCGGCGAGGCGGTCGGTGTGGCGGAGCATATAGCGCGCCAGCCGCGACCGCGTGAGGATCCACTTCTGCGCGGGCTCGATCAACCCGAAGACCAGGGGATTGAGCGCGATGGAGATGACCGCGCCTGCGAGGATCAGGTTCTGTCCCTCGACCGGCATCAGGCCGAGCGCGACGCCCATCCCGGCGAGGATGAAGGAGAACTCGCCGATCTGCGCCAGGCTCGCCGCCACGGTGAG
>CAYXQS010000108.1:0-7269 GCA_964466515.1 uncultured Gemmatimonas sp.
CGTCGCGCCCGCGGAGCAGGCGCGACGACAGTAAGGACCAGACGTACTTCCTCTGGGGCATCGAGCGCGCCGTGCTCGGCCGGATGATCCTCCCGGTGGGCGGGATGACCAAGCCCGAGACCCGCGCCGTGGCGCGCGAGCTGGGCCTGCTCACCGCCGAAAGGCCCGAGAGCCACGAGATCTGCTTTGTGCCCGACGGCGATTACGCCAAGGTGCTGGAGCGCGAGCTTCCCGCCGGCGCCCCCGCGCTCGCGCCGGGACCGATCGTCACCACCGACGGCGCCGTGGTCGGCACGCACGACGGCTTTGCGCGCTACACCATCGGCCAGCGGCGTCGCCTGCCCGGCGGGTCCAGCGAGCCGATGTTTGTCGTGGCGCTGCGGCCGGCGGACCGCGCGGTGGTGATTGGCCCGCGCACGGCGCTGCTTGGCCGCGGCCTCGTGGCGCGCGGCGTGAACTGGCTCGTGGATGCCGCGCCGCGCGAGGGCGCCGCCGTGCTGGTCCGCGTGCGCCACCGCGCCACGCCGGTGCCCGGCACCATCCTCCGCGTGGACGGCCGCGAGGTCGAGCTCGCGCTCGACGAGGCCGTCTACGCCATCACCCCCGGACAGTCGGTGGTGATCTACGACGGCGACGTCGTGCTCGGCGGCGGGGTGATTGAGCGGGGCAGGCGCGCGCTGCCGGTGCGCGCGGCCTAGCCGCCGCCCTCACACCGTCTTGAGGGCGTCGAGGATCGCCGCGAGCGAGGTGCGCGCGTCGCCATAGAGCATCCGCGTCGCCTCCGCCGAAAACAGCGCGTTGTCGATGCCCGCAAACCCCACGCTCCGGCCTCGCTTGAGCACCACCGCGAGCCGCGCCCGGTCGGCGTCGAGGATCGGCATCCCGTAGATGGGCGACGCGCGGTCCGCGCGGGCGGCGGGATTCACCACGTCGTTGGAGCCCACGATCAGCGCCACGTCCGTCTGGGGCAGCGCATCGTTGGCCGCCTCGAGCTCGATCATCCGCTCGTACGGCACATTGGCCTCGGCCAGCAGCACGTTCATATGGCCCGGCATTCGCCCGGCCACGGGGTGAATGGCAAACAGCACCTCGACGCCGCGCTGTTCCAGGTGCGTCCCCAGCGCGTGCAGCTCGCGCTGCGCCTGCGCCACCGCGAGCCCGTAGCCCGGGATGACCACCACGCGGCGGGCATACGCCAGCGCCACGGCGAGGTCCTCCGCGGAGATCTGCCGCGGCTCCGCGAGCGCCACGCCCGCCGGGCCGCCCGCGCTCGCCGGCGCGCCGCCAAACCCGCCCAGCAACACGCTCGCGAGCGAGCGGTTCATCGCGCGGCTCATCAGGATGGTCAGGAAGGTCCCCGACGCCCCGACAAGCATTCCCGCCACGATCAGCATCTCGTTGTCGAGCACGAGGCCCGTGACGGCGGTGGCGAGGCCGGTCAGGGAGTTGACCACGGCAATCACCACGGGCATATCGCCGCCGCCAATGGGCAGCGTGCCGCTCACGCCGAGGAGAAGCGACACCCCGAGCGCCATCCAAAGCGCCGGCAGCCCCCCGGTCCCCGCCACGAGCAGCCATCCGAGCACGGCGAGCGCCGCCAGGAGCACCACGTTGAGCCGACGCAACAGGCGCGGGTGGAACGGGCTTGAGGAGAGCAGCTCCTGCAGCTTGCCAAACGCCACCAGGCTGCCGCTGAACGACACCGCGCCGATGACCGTGCCGGCGAGCACCGAGGTGCTGAGCCCGGGCGCAACGGAGCCGAACCGCGCCTCGCGCACGTACTCGGCAATGGACACCAGCGCCGCCGTGGCGCCGCCCGCCCCATTAAAGAGCGCGACCATCTGCGGCATTGCCGTCATCGCCACGCGCCGCGCGCTCACCACGCCCAGCGCCGCGCCAATGGGGAGCGCAATCAGGATGGTCGTGAACTGCAGGACATCGCGGTGCACCAGGGTCGCGACCAGCGCCACGAACATCCCGAGCGCGGCCGCGCGGTTCCCCGACCTCGCGGTACGCGGCGAACTCAGCCGGCGCAGGCCGATGATGAACAGGAAGGTGGCGACGAGATAGCTGAGCGCGACAACGGTGTCGCGCAACTCGGATCCCGTCACGCGTCACCCGCCGGCTTCTTGAAGAGGTCGAGCATCCGGTCGGTGACCACGAACCCGCCAAAGACGTTGGCCGCCCCGAGGACCACGGCCAGAAAGGCCAGCGCGTTGAGGAGCGGCGTGTCGGCGTGGCCGGCCACGAGGATCGCGCCGAGGAGCACGATGCCGTGGATGGCGTTGGTGGCCGACATCAGGGGCGTATGCAGCACCGCGGGCACCCGCGCGATCACCTCGAAGCCCACGAAGATCGCGAGCAGGAAGACGTAGAGCGAGAGCGTCAATTCACGGGTCATCTGCAGGGTGCCGGGTGAGGGGAGTGTGGAATCTCGCGATGGGGCCCGGCGAAGGGAACTGGCCGGGGCCCCCGGTGGGCGACGGGCTGGTCGGCACGGGCTCAGTACTGGAGCTTCGCCGCCGCCGCGAACTGCTGCATCAGCCGCTCCTGCTCCGCGGTCAGTTGCTCCGGCACCGTCACCTGCACCTCAACGAGCAGGTCGCCGCGCTGGCCGTCCTTGGCGATGCCCTGCCCGCGCACCCGGAAGCGCTTGCCGCTCTGCGTGCCTGCCGGCAGGGTGATCGTCACCCTCTTGTCGTCGAGCGTGTGGACGCTGACCTTCGAGCCCAGCGTGGCCTGCGCCACGTTCACCGGCGCGGTCACGACCAAGTCGAGCCCCTCGCGCGTGAACTCGGCGTCGGGCTTCACCTGGAAGGTGATCAGGATGTCGCCGTTGGGGCCGCCGCGCACGCCGCGTCCGCCCTGCCCCTTCAGGCGCAGCTTGCTCGCGCTGTCCGTGCCCGAGGGCACGGTGATCAACAGCTTCTTGTGGCTGCGCGACGCGCCCGCGCCGTTGCAGGTGGGGCACCGCTCGCTCGGTACGGTGCCCTTCCCCAGGCACGCGGGGCACGGGCGATTCACCGCAAAGCCCCCCTGCCCGAAGGAGATCGTGCCGCGCCCCCCGCACTCGCCGCAGGCCTGCAGCTTGGCGCCCTTGGCCGCGCCGCTCCCGCCGCAGGTGCCGCACTCCTCGTTCACCTCGAGCTCGATCGGCACCTTCCCGCCGAGCGCGGCAATCTTGAACGGCACCTCGAGCGTGGTCTCCACGCTCTGCCCCTTCTCGGGGCCGCTGGGGCGCTGCTGCCGGGCGCCGCCGCCAAACATCGAGCTGAAGAGGTCGCCGAGCCCGCCGAGGCCGCCGACGTCGAAGTCCTCCACCCGCCGCCCGGCAGCCCCGGCGCCGGGACGCGCGCCGCCGCGCGGGCCACGCGCCGTGAACGGGTCAAACGCGCCGAGCCGGCGCATCTCGTCGTACTGCTTCCGCTTCCCGGCGTCACCGAGCACGTTGTGCGCCTCGGAGATCTCCTTGAAGCGCTCCGCCGCCTTGGGATCGCCCTTGTTGGTGTCCGGGTGATACTGCTTGGCCAGGCGCCGGTACTGCTTCTTGATCTCGTCGGCCGTGGCCGACGCGCTGACGCCGAGGACCGCGTAGAAGTCCTTCTGCGCCATCACCCGTTCCACTGCTTCACCACGACGCGAGCCGGGCGAAGCAGGGTGCCGTTGAAGACGTAGCCCACCTGGAAGACCTGCGCGACGAGGTGGTCCTCCTCGGGGCTCGCCGCTGGGGCGGTGGAGATGGCCTCGTGGACCGTGGGGTCAAAGGGATGCCCCTCGGGGTTCACCACCTCGAGGCCGTGCCCGGCGAGCGACTTCAGGAGCTTCTTCTCGACCATCAGCACCCCCTCGACGATGGTGCCGGCGTCGGTCGAGGCGGGGGCGATGTGCGCGAAGCGCGCGATGTCGTCGAGCACATCGAGCGTACCGCGGAGGAGGTTGGCCATCCCGCGGTGCTCGGCCTCCTGCTTCTCGCGCACCACGCGGCGGCGGAAGTTGTCGAACTCCGCAAAGAGCCGGAGATACTTGTCCTTCTGCTCCTCGACGTCGCGCAGCGCGGCGGCGAGCGGGTCGTCCGCCGGCTCCGCGACCAGCGCGTGCTCGGGGTCGTCGATGTCCATCGGCAATCCGGCGTCGGCGCGCTCTGCGGCGGCCGCGGCGTCGGCGAGGTCGTCCATTCCGGGGGTCCTGGGATCGGTCATAGGGGAAAGTTCGTCGTTTGCCCCTCACAGGGGCAACACGCGTGCCGTTCGGATGGTGCCGATGTTGCAGTCGGACGGGCGCTTCCCGGTCCCTACGGCAGGGGCGGTCGGACGTTTCGGCGCCTCGCGGGCTCAGTCGTCGAGCAGTGTCGCGAAGTAGGCCGTGAGGTCCAGCTCGAACGGCGCGACGGCGTCGGCTGGCGTCCACTGCAGGCGCTCGGTGAGGACCTCGGGACCCGTGTCCTCGGGGCGCCAGCGCTCGATGAGGCGCGCATCGAGATCGACGATCCAATACTCCTCTACGCCGGCACGCTGGTAGAAGGCCCGCTTCACCACACGGTCGTAGCGGGCGGTAGAGGGGGAGAGGACCTCGACGGCGAGTCGGAGGCCGACAACGTCGGACCACGCGCGGATTCGCGATGCATCATCCCGATTGCGAGGGAGGTAGAGGTCGGGCTGAACAAGAGTTCCCGGCCGGATCTCGATATCGGCCGGCGACCACAGCAGCCAGCCGAGTCGATGCTCGCGCACATAGCCGTGGAGCGCCGCAAACAGGTCCGAGAGCGCGGATTGATGGATTCCCCGCGGCGCGGGCGTCACCAGCAACTCCCCGTCAATGCACTCGTACCGATTGCCGTCCTCCGGCAAGGCGCGCACGTCCGCCGCGGTCCAGTAACGCTCGGCGAGCTCAGGCATACCCATAGCGTACGCTCGGCAACGGGAAAAAGTAAAGAGGGCACGGCGCGAAGTTCGCCGAGCCCTCACGTATGACCACGACCATTTTTTTGCGCCTCGGCGCGTTCGGCGCGCCACTAGCTGCCAAGCGCCCGCCTCACGAGGTGGAGCGCCGATTGCGTGCCCCGCTGCCGCACCTCGTGCCGATCGCCCACGGAGGAGGTCCGGAGCGACCGCACGGCCCCCTGCAGGTCCACCGCCACGCAGTAGGTCCCCACGGGCTTCTCCGGCGTCCCGCCTCCCGGGCCGGCCACCCCGGTGATGCTCACCCCGAGATCCACGCCAAAGCGCGTCCGCGCCCCGGTGGCCATCTCGCGTGCGACCTCCTCGCTCACCGCGCCGTGGGCCTGGAGCGTCGCCTCGCGCACGCCCAGCTCCCGCACCTTCACCGCGTTGGCGTAGGCAATCGTGCCGCCTTCCACCACGTCGCTGGAACCGGGAATCGCCGTGAGCCGCATTCCGAGCATCCCGCCGGTGCAGCTCTCGGCCACGGCGAGCTTGAGTCCGCGCGCACGCAGCGCGGTGAGCACAAGCTCGGCCAGGTCGGCGGCGTCGGTGCCATAGATCCACCGCCCCACCTTGGCGCGCAGCGCGCCCTCGGCTGCCGCCAATCGCGCCGCGGCCTCGTCCGCCGGGAGGTCCCACACCGAGAGCCGGAGATCCACGCCCTCCCAGCCGGGAAGGTACGCGAGCCCCACCCCGGCCGGGTTCGTGGCAAGGTCACCCAGCGCGTCGGCCAGCGAGGACTCCGCGATTCCCGTGGTGCGGAGCGTCAGCGAGCGCACCACCGTCGGCGCCCCGCCGCCCGCCGCCGCGAGACGCGCCGTGAGCCGCGGCAGGAGCTGATCGGCCGTCATCCCACGGAACTCGCGCGGCACGCCGGGAAGCATCGCCACCCAGCGCCCCTGCGCGTCCTCCAGCCAGATGCCCGGCGCGGAGCCGTGGCGGTTCTCGAGGATCGTCGCGCCCGAGGGGATCATTGCCTGCGTGCGGTTGGTCACGGGGAGCTCGCCCGGCCACCCGCGCGCCTTCCACCGCGCCTTGAGCGCGTCGAGGATGGACTCGTCGAGCGTCATCCCGCGGCCAAAGAGCTCGGCGATGGCGGGCTTGGTGAGGTCGTCCGAGGTGGGGCCGAGCCCGCCGCTGGTGATCACCGCGCCGGTGCGTTCGAGCGCCTCCCAGACCACGGCGGCGATCTCGCCGGCGGTGTCGCCGCAGGTGGTGCGGCGCACCACGCGGATCCCGCGCGCGGCCGCCTCGCGCGCGAAGTGCGCCGCGTTGGTGTCAATGGTGTAGCCGAGGAGCAGTTCGTTGCCGATGCTCACCATCTCGACGTTCATCGGCGAGCGCTCAGCGAGGCGGGCGCGAAAAGACGCTGCGGTGGCGGATCAGGTAGTCGCCGAGCGAGATCAGCGTGAGGAGGAACGCGACGGTCATCGTGATCAGGCCGATGGCCCCGAGCAGGTGCGAGAGGAACCCGCTGATGGGCCCCGTCCACCCCTGCTGCTCGATGGCGAGCTGGAAGCTGAACCAGCAGAAGGAGGCGCCCATCCAGGTGTACTGGAAGCCGGCCTTGTACTTCCCGAGCCGTTGCGCGGCAATCACCACGCCGCGGCGTTGCGCGAAGGTGCGGAACCAGGTCATAAAGGCCTCGCGCCCCACGATCGGCACGAGCACCCACCACGGGAAGTGGATCGCGCCGACCCCCCAGGTCACGAACGGATACCGCGACCCCTCGGCCACGGCGGGCAGGAGCCGCACGAGCACGTCCGCGGGCGGTGCCTGCAGGAGGAACATCGGCACGAAGGTGCCGAGGAGCAGCAGCTTGTCCGCGAGGGGGTCAAGGACCTTGCCGAGGTCGGTGATGAGCCCGCGCGCCCGCGCGATCTTCCCGTCGTAGTGGTCGCTGATGACCGTCGCGAGATACAGGAAGAAGGCAAGGGCGCGCACCCACACCGACTCGACGAACGGCAACGCCGCGAGAAACGGCGCCGCGACGATCCGCGCGGCGGAAATGGTGTTCGGCAGATTCACGGCCGGGGGCTCCGGGTCCGCGGATCAGGCGAGCGTCTTCAGGACCAGCTTGCTCACCGCGCGCAGGGTGTCGAAGACCCCGTCGCCGGTCACGGCCACGGCCTCGAAGAAGTGGGCCCGCTCGATCCATTCCCCCGTGGGGAGCTGCTCGATGATGTGCTCGCCCGGACGGAACTGGTCCGCCGTCACCTTCTGGCGCGCCGGGTCGGTGACTTCCCAGCCCGGGTTCATCGAGGCCTGCAGCTCCTCGAGCGGCGCGGCGTTGGGCAGGTCCCGCTTATTGTACTGGATCACGAACGGC
>CAYXQS010000109.1:0-7153 GCA_964466515.1 uncultured Gemmatimonas sp.
GGTTGGCGTCGGTGCTCGACGCGCTCGTGCGAGGCGTCCATCCCACGGCGCGCGCCGCGGCCATCGCGGTGCGCACGATGTATGCGTCGTCGGCCTGGCCGCCGGTGGGACGGATGCCGATGGTGTCATAGCGGACGGTGATTGAGGCGCGCGAATTGGGCCAGCGCGCGATCTCCTCGGCGACGCCCGCCGCCACCGCGGCGCGGATGCGGCGGTCGATCTCGAGGAGATTCTCCGGCGACTCCGAGCGCATATCGATATCCATCTGCGCGAGCGGCGTGATGGTGTTCACGCTCGTGCCGCCCCGGACGATGCCGACGTTGAAGGTCGTGCGCGCGCCGGACGGGACCTCGAGGGCGGCGATCTTCGCGATCGCGCGTCCCATTGCGTGCATTGGGTTGGTCATCCCAAAGGCGCCGTAGCTGTGTCCGCCCGGCCCCTCGAAGGAAATCGTGTACCGGTGGCTCCCCACCGCGCGCGAGACGATGGACGCGGCCCCTGCGCCGTCCACCGAGATGAAGTAGCCGACCTGCCCCACGTATTCCTTGGTGAGGAGGTGGCGGACGCCGCGCAGGTTCCCGGGGCCTTCCTCGCCGACGTTTCCGACAAAGAGGATCCGCCCGCGCGGCGTGAGGCCGGTTTCCCTCATCACCTTGGCGAGCGTGAGGACCACCGCGAGCCCGCGACAGTCGTCGCCGATGCCGGGCCCGGCAATGCGGTCGCCGGTGCGCGTCGTGCGAACGTCCGTCCCCTCGGGGAAGACGGTGTCGAGGTGTCCCGCGATCATCACCACCGGGCCATCGCCACCGCGGAGCTCCGCAATGACATTGCCTTCCGGGTCAATGCGCGTCTCGGCGTAGCCAAAGGAGACGAGGCGGCGGCGGAACTCCTCCGCGCGCACCGATTCCTTGAATGGCGGCGCCGGGATCTCGCAGATCGAGATCTGCTGTTCGAGCGTCCACGCCTGGTGCGTCGCGAGGGCGTCGAGCGCGCGCCGCACGGCGGGATCCGTGTCTGTGAGCCGAACGTCCTGGGCACCGAGCGCGGCCGGGGCGCCCAGCGCGACAAGCCCGAGGACGGTCAGCGGGGCAAGAAGGGCGAGGGGAATCCGGCGCAAGGTGCGCGGGGCGTGAATATCGATTGGCTGTGGCATAGACCGGAATCTACCTTTCTTCACGTATGGACGACTATCCCTGGCTCCGACATTACGACCCCGGCGTTCCGGCGACCATCGGGAAGTACCCCGACGGCACGTTGCTGGACGCGGTCGAGGCGGGGATTCGCGCGCGTCCCGACGCCCCGGCACTTCTCTTCAAGGGCCGCGCGGTGTCGTGGCGCGAGCTGGGCGAGGCGAGCGACGCCTTTGCCTCCGCCCTCGCCGCGTTGGGCGTTCAGCGTGGCGACCGGATTGCCTGCCTCCTCCCCAACTGCCCGCAGTTTTTCATCGGCGAGCTCGGTGCGTGGAAGCTCGGCGCCATCTGGCAGCCGCTCAATCCCATCTATACGGAAGAGGAGCTTGTCGGTCCGCTGAATGCGGCCGGTGCGACCATCCTCCTCGCGCTGACCCCGTTCTACGAGCGCATCAAGGCCGTCCAGTCGCGCACGCAGTTGCAGCGCGTGGTGCTGACCAACATCAAGGAGTGGTTCCCGCCGCTGCTGCGCGTGCTGTTCACGGTGGCGCGCGAGAAGAAGGATGGACATCGCGTGGCAGCGCGCGACGGCGACGTGACGATGCCCTCGCTCCTCGCGCAGTACGCCGGCCGGCGCCCCGCCGCCGCACGGCCCGGGCCGGACGACGACGCACTCCTCCTGATGAGCGGCGGCACCACGGGCACGCCCAAGGCGGTGCGCGTGCATCACGGCGGACTGGTGCAGACGGGGACGCAGGTGCGCGCCTGGCTGAGCGCCGCGCTCCCGGAGTGGGAAGGCGTCTACTGCCTTCCGCTCCCGCTCTTTCATTCGTACGGTGCCTGCGGCGTGCAGCCGGCCTGCTTTCTCGGACACAATCCGATTGCACTCGTCCCCAACCCGCGCGACCTCGACGATCTCGTGCAGGCCATCGAGCGTACGCGCCCCGCGGTCTTTGCGGGCGTGCCGTCACTCTACGCCGCACTGCTCAATCACAAGCGCGTGCGCAGCGGGAAGGTCGACTTCCGCTCGATGAAGGTCTGTGCCTCGGGCGCCGCGCCGCTGATGGCGGAGACCATCAAGCGGTTCGAGGATGCCACCGGCGCGCGGCTCATCGAGGCGTACGCGCTCACCGAGTCGCTCCTTGCCGCGACGATCACGCCAATCGGCGGCACGCGCCGCATTGGGTCGGTGGGAATCCCGCTCCCGGATTGCGCGGTGCAGATCGTGGACGCGGACGATCCCGCCAAGACGCTCCCCTCGGGCGAGGTCGGCGAGATCCTGCTCACGGGCCCGCAGATCACGCGCGGCTACTGGGACAACCCTGACGAGACGGCGGAGATGGTACGTACGCACGCGGACGGCACGACCTGGCTGTATACCGCGGACCTTGGGTATCTCGACGCCGATGGATTCCTCTTCATCGTCGACCGGAAGAAGGACCTGATCAAAATGGGCGGGATGCAGGTCTGGCCGCGCGAGATCGAGGAAGTGCTGAGCGCGCACCCTGCGGTGGCGGAGGTCGGCGTGCGCGGATTCCCCGATCCGGATCGCGGCGAGGTTGCGGTGGCGTTTGTCGTGCGGCGCGTGGGGCACGCGGTCACGGCGCAGGACCTTCGTCTCTGGTGCAAGGAGCGTCTCGCGCCCTTCAAGGTACCGGCACGCGTGGTCTTCAAGGCCGAGCTGCCGAAGTCGATGGTGGGTAAGGTGCTCCGTCGGCTCCTCGTCGAGGACGACGCGGTGAGCGCCTGATGCGACGCCGCGCGTTCGTTCTCGCTGCACTGCTCGCGCTGGGCAGTGCGTGCGGCCCGCGCGTTCCGGAGCAGCTCCCGGCGGGCGCCGCCGGCCCGCCGCGCGTGCTTCTTGTCTCGCTCGATGGGTTCCGCTGGGACTATGTGAACCGACCGGGGGCGGTGCGGATCCGCGCGCTCGCCGCGCGCGGGGTGCGCGCCGAGCGGATGATTCCGGCGTTCCCGTCGAAGACCTTCCCGAATCACTACACGATCGTCACCGGCCTCAGGCCCGAGCAGCACGGGATCGTCGCCAACTATATGCGCGACCCGGAGATCGGGTTCTTCTCGCTCCGCGATTCCGCCGCCCAGTCGGATCCGCGGTGGTGGGGTGGCGAGCCGATCTGGGTGACGGTCGAACGGCAGGGGCGCCGGGCCGCGTCGGTGAGCTGGCCGGGGAGCGAGGCGCCCATCGGTGGCAAGCGGCAGGGCTGGTGGAGTCGCTATGATCACGCGCGGCCGCACGCGTCACGCATCGCACAGGTGCTCGAGTGGCTCGCGCTCCCGCCGGACTCCGCGCCCGCGATGATCACCGTGTACTTCAGCGACGTGGACGACGCCGGGCACAATTTCGGCCCCGACGCCGTCGAGACCGACTCGGCGATCGCGGCGGTGGACCGCGCGGTCGGCGCGTTGATCGATGGCATCGCGGCGCTCGGCCTCAACAACACCGTCAATCTCATTTTGGTCTCGGACCACGGGATGGCGGAGACGAGTGCCTCGCGCGTGATCCTGCTCGACGACCTGGTGGACCTGCGGAACGTCGAGGTCGTCGACTGGAACCCGGTGGCCGCGATTGCGCCGCGGCCGGAGGACGTGGAGCGCGTCTACGCGATGCTGCACGGCATACACCCGCACTTCCACGTTTATCGGAAGGGCGAGGTCCCGGCGCGGCTCCACTTCAACGCCCATCCCCGCATCACGCCGATCGTGGGCATTGCGGATGAGGGGTGGACCATCACCACGCGCGAGCGGGCGGAGCGCTGGGCTGCGACCCTGCGGGCGATCGGCGGCACGCACGGCTACGATCCCGAGCTGCCGTCAATGGGCGCGCTCTTCGTCGCGGCGGGGCCGGGAATTGCGGAAGGGCGCGTGGTGCCGCCGTTCCAGAACCTGCACGTCTATCCGTTGTTGGCGCACCTGCTGCAGGTGCAGCCCGCGGCGACGAGCGGTTCGCTCGACTCGGTACGTGCCGTCCTGCGGTGACCGGTCAGAACTCCCGCTTCTTCATCTCCTTGAACATCTTCTCGCGTTCCTGGTCCTGATCGTCCGTCACGCGCTGTGGCGCGGTGGCGTCGTACGTCTTCGCTTCCAGGTTCCTTGGCTTGGCCTGCTTCTGCATCTTCTTCACCAAGTTCTGGATGGACTTGTCGTCCAGGCCTGACATCGTGACTCGCCTCCGGAGGGTGTGCCTGAATGGTACCCCGCCGGAGGCGGTTCTGCATCTCCGGGCTACATCGACGGGCGGCGCTCCGGCCGTCGGAACTCCGCGTCCGCGGCCCAGGCGGGCCACTCACGCGAGGCCCCGAGCTGGCGCGTGAGTTCCAGGACAATGCCACTCAGCTGCACCGCGCCCTTCAGGTCCCACGAGGGATCGTACTGGTCCCCGGGCTGGTGGTACCGCTTGGTGGTGTAGTCCTCGGCCTGCTGGTTCCCCCATTCGCGGGGATGGCCCACGAAGTCGTCGCCTTCGCCGATGCTCACCGACGGCACGCCGGCCTTGGCAAAGGAGAAGTGGTCGGAGCGGTAGAAGAACCCGCGCTCGGGAAAGGCGTCGGGCGAGAGTCGCATTCCGCGCGGCGCGACCAGCGCGGCAATCGTCGGCCCGAGCGAGCTCTTGTTCTCGCCGAGCACGGTGAGGTCGCGCGTCTCGCCGAGGACGTTGCCGCCGTCGACGTTGAGGTTGGCAACGAGGTCCTCGGTGGGCACGAGCGGATTCTGCGCGAGGAAGGCCGAGCCCAACAGGCCGCTCTCCTCCGCGGTGACGAAGGCGACGAGCACCGAGCGCGGAAGCCGCTCGCCCTGCGCGAGCTGCCGCGAGATGGCGAGGAGGTTGGCCGTGCCCGAGGCGTTGTCGAGCGCGCCGTTGTAGATCGAGTCGCCGTCCACCGCCGGCCCGATGCCGAGGTGGTCCCAGTGCGCGGAGAGCATCAGGTGCTCGCGCGCGGCGTCGCGGTCACTGCCGGGAATGATGCCGACGACGTTGTGGCTCTCGAGATGCTCGACCGTGTTGGCGAAGGCGATGTCGAGCGTGATTCCCGTCTCCACCGGGCGGAAGCGCCGCGACTCCGCGCCGCGGCGGAGCGTGGCGAGGTCGAGTCCGGCCTGCCGCAGCATCGTGCCCGCCGCGGCCTCCGTGATCCATCCGCGCACCCCGAGCGGCGCGGGAAGCTTGGGGTCGCGCGGGAGCATCCGCTGCTCCTTGGCCCAGCTGCCGACCACCGTTGCCCAGCCGTAGCCGGCGCGCTCGGTGTTGTGGACAATCAGCATCCCCGCCGCGCCGCGCCGCTCGGCCTCCTCGAACTTGTAGGTCCAGCGGCCATAGTAGGTCATTGCCGGTCCGCCAAAGAGCGCAGGCTCGCGCGCCGGGGCCGGCGGATCGTTGACGAGCACGAGCAGGATCTTCCCGCGCACGTCGACGTCCTTGAAGTCGTCCCAGTTGAACTCCGGCGCGGTGCTGCCGTATCCGACAAAGATCACCGGCGCCTTCGCGGCGCTCTCCTCGACCGACGCGCCCGCCCAGACGACGACGTCCTCGGGATAGCGGAGCGGCGTGGTGGCCTTGCCGCTTGCGGCGATGCGGATCGAACCCGGCACGGCGCCGACGATGTCGATGGGCACGCGCTGGAAGTAGGAGCCGTTGTTGCCGGGCTGCACGCCGTACGACATCAGTTGCGCGGCCAGGTATTCCTCGGTGATGCGTCCGCCGCGCGTGGCGGGGGCGCGCCCTTCGAGGAGGTCGCTCGAGAGGAACCTGATGTGCGCGCGGATCTCGTCCTCGGTGATCTCCGACACCCTGGCGCCCGGATGGTGCACTGCGACGTGGTCGGCTTGGGCGAGGAGTGCGCCCGGGAGGACGGCGGCGAGCGCGAGTGCGCGGAGTGAACGGGTCGGCATAGTGTGTTCAGGGTGTCGTTGAGGGGCGGAGCAGTCGCTGCACGAGCTTCCCGAGGAGCAGTCCCACCGCGAAGATTGTCACTCCTGCGCCGAGCAGCCCGAGGTGCGCCTCCTCCGGGAGATCGAGGATCGGCCCGAGGAGCGCGACCATCGTACCCGTGACGAGGCCATACAGCACGGCCGCCCAGGGGCCCCAGCGGGTGCGGTGCCACGCACCGTGCCCCGCCGCAAAGGCGGCGACCATCACCAGCGACTGCAGTGCGGTGATGCTCAGTGGCGTATGGTCGTTCCCGAGGAATCGCCAAGCGACCTCGATGAGCGCCTCGATGCCAAGAAAGACAAAGAGGACCGCGATGACGACGCTGCCGGCCTTCCGTCGGCCGGCAGCGGGTGTACCGGGAGCGGCCGACGCGCTCAGTTGTCCATCCTCGGGCGTTGCGTTTCGCGCGTCGTCGGGTAGGTGATCCCGAGCTGCTCGAGGTACGTCTTGAACTTCTTGGGATCGTAGTAGTGCTTCTGCAGTTCGGGCCTGTAGCGCGCCATAATGTCCGCGTTCATCCAGGTCGGCGGCTGGTCCGTCGGGGAGATGAAGGGCGTGTACGTGATTTCCTTCGTCTGCACGTCGCGGAAGTAGGTCCACGCGTCCGCCACGACGGCCGGCTTCAGCAGGATGTCGAGCAGCGTGAGCGCCTGCACCTTGGCGCCCGCCACGGCGCCCTTGTGCGCAATGGGCGTTGCCGAGGCGATCGAACTCGACCAGTTGTGGCCGGGCAGCCCCGGGATGTTTGACGGATAGCGCAGCGTCACCGTCGGCACGTTCCACGACACATCGCCGATGTCGTCAGAGCCGCCGCCGCGCCAGGTGGCCGGGTTCACCGGGCCGCCGATGACGGGGCTCACCGACGTGTCGAGCCCGGCCTCGCGCGAGCCGAGTTCCTTCTGCAGCGCCTTCGCGAGCGACTGGTCCGCGTCGTCCCAGCGCGGATGCCCGACGCGCACGATGTTGGCGTGCGTGACCTCGGCGATGGTCTTGTTGAAGTGCGCGCTCCACCCCGAGCCGACGATCATCACGGTGTCGAGCTCGACGTTGGCCATCATCGCCGCGCCGCGCGCGATGC
>CAYXQS010000110.1:0-7071 GCA_964466515.1 uncultured Gemmatimonas sp.
CTCCTGCAGGCCGAGATCCTCGACCTGAAGGCCAACCCCGACCGTCGCGCCACCGGGTCGGTCGTGGAAGCGCAGCTCGATGCGGGCAAGGGCGCCGTCGCCACGATCCTCGTGCAGAACGGCACGCTCCGCGTGGGCGACGACTTCATCTGCGGCCTCCACTCGGGCCGTGTGCGCGCGCTCCTCGACGAGCGCGGGAAGACCGTGAAGGACGCGGGCCCCGCCATCCCCGTGCAGGTGCTCGGGCTCACCGGCGTCCCGATGGCCGGCGACCAGTTCATCTGCGTTGAGGACGCGCAGGAGGCGCGCGAGATCGCGCAGCGGCGTGAACGGCTCGACCGCGAGGCCAAGAGCCGCCGCACCGCCAAGGGCGCCGTCTCGCTCGAGGACTTTATGGCGAACGCGGCGTCCGGCGAGAAGCGGACGCTCAAGCTCCTCATCAAGGCGGACCAGGGCGGTCCGGCCGAGGCACTCGCCGACGCGTTGGCGCAGCTCAGCAACGAGGAGGTGCAGGTGGAGGTGGTGCAGCGCGCGGTCGGCGCGGTCACCGAGAGCGACATCCTCCTCGCCAAGGCCTCGGGCGCGATCATCATCGGCTTCCACGTGCGCCCGGACACCAAGGCGCGTGCCGCCGCCGACCGCGAAGGCGTCGAGATCAAGCTCTACCGCATCATCTACGAGGCCGTCGCCGATGTGCGCGCCGCGCTCGAGGGGATGCTGCGCCCCGAGCAGAAGGAAGTCATTGTCGGCGAGGCGGAGGTCCGCGAGACCTTCAAGGTCCCGAAGATCGGGCTCATCGCCGGCTGCCACGTACGCTCGGGCCTCATCAGCCGCCAGCACCGCGCCCGCGTCATTCGCGACGGGGTCGAGGTCTACGACGGCACGATCGGCTCGCTGCGCCGCTTCAAGGACGACGTGAAGGAAGTGAAGGAAGGCTACGAGTGCGGGATCGGGATCGAGAACTTCAACGACATCAAGGTCGGCGACCTCATCGAGACCTACCGCACCGAGAGCGTGGCGCGCACGCTGCAGTCGGCGCAAGCCGGCTGAGCGCGCCCGGCGAGCGGAGGACCTGAGTGGCGCCGCGCGATTCGCGCCGTCCCGACCGGGTGGGCGAGGCCGTCCGGGAGGAGGTCGCGGCCTTCATCGCGCGCGATGCCAAGGACCCGCGCATCACGGGCCTTGTGACGGTCACGGCGGTCGAGATGACGCGCGACCTGCGCCGCGCCACGGTCTACGTCTCCGTGATGGGCACGGACGCCGAGCGCGCGGTCACCCTCGAAGGGCTCACGAGCACCGCGGTGCACCTCCGGAGCCGCGTCGGCCGCGCGCTGCGGCTCCAGTTTGCCCCGGAAATCGCGTTCAGGCTCGATGAGTCCGTCGCGCGCGCAGCCCGCATCGAGCATCTCCTGGCCGGCCTGCGCGAGCCCCCCGCGCCCGATGCCGACCCCTCCGACGGCTGACGGACTCCTGCTGGTGGACAAGCCCGCCGGCGTCTCGTCGCACGACGTGGTCGGCGCGGCGCGGCGCGCGCTCGGCGAGCAGCGCATTGGGCACGCGGGCACGCTCGACCCCTTCGCCACAGGCCTCCTCGTCCTCCTCGTCGGCCGGGCCACCCGGCTGCTGCCGCACCTCCCCGGCGATCCCAAGGTCTACGACGCCGTGATCGCGTTCGGGGCGGAGACCGACACCGAGGATCTCCTCGGCGCCGTGGTCCGCGAGGCGCCCCGCCCCCCGCGCGCCGCGCTCCTCGCCGCGCTCCCGCAGTTTGTCGGCGTCATCGAGCAGGTGCCGCCCGCCTACTCGGCCAAGCGCGTCGACGGCCGCCGTGCCTATGCCCGCGCGCGCGCCGGCGAGACCGTCGCGCTCGCGCCGGTGCGCATCCGCGTCGATCGCTGGGAGGTCCGCGACCTCGTCGTCGCGGACGGCGCGGTGCGCGAGGCCACGGTGCGGATCACCTGCGGGGGCGGCACCTACGTGCGCGCGCTCGCGCGCGACCTCGCGCGCGCGGCCGGGAGCGCCGCGCACCTCACGGCGCTCCGCCGCATCCGGAGCGGGCCGTTCGACATCGGGGGCGCCGTCACCCTGGAGGACCTGCGCGACCGGCGCGCGACCCTGCGCCCCGCGCTCGACGCGCTCGCCGGCTTCCCGGTGCAGCCGCTCGCCCCCGACGACGTCGCGCGCATCGTGCGCGGGATCGACGTCCCCGCCACGGTGGACGGCACGTGGGGCGCGCTCGTGCAGGGCGAACGCGGCGCGCTCATCGCACTCGCCGAACGCCGCAACGATCGCTGGCAGCCGCGCGTGGTGATGCGTGAGGCCTGATCTCGCCGGCACCGTCTGCACCGTTGGCACCTTCGACGGCGTGCACCGCGGGCACCAACTGGTGCTCACGCGCCTCGCCGAGCGCGGCCGCGCACTCGGATTGCCCGCCGTGCTCGTCACCTTCGACCCGCACCCGCTCGAGGTCGTGAACCCGGCCGCCGCGCCGCCGCTCCTCACCGTGGGCGACGAAAAAACCGAGGTGCTCGCGGAAAGCCCGGTGGACTACGTCGTGGTGATCCCGTTCACGCCGACCCTCGCCCGCTACGAGGCCGCCGACTTCGTCGATGCCGTCCTCCGCGACCGGCTCGGGGTGCGGCACCTCCTCGTCGGGTACGATCACGGGCTCGGGCGCGCCCGCTCCGGGGATGCCGTGACCCTGCAGGCGCTGGGCGCCGCGCGCGGCTTCGGCGTCGAGGTCGTCGGGGCGGTGGAGGGGAGCGACGGGCGCCCCATCTCGTCCACGACGATCCGTCGCGCCGTGGCTGGCGGCGACCTGGCGCGCGCCGCGGACGGCCTGGGCCGCCCCTACAGCGCCAGCGGGACCGTCGTTCGGGGCGAGGGCAGGGGACGTGCCCTCGGATTTCCTACGCTCAACCTCACCGCGCCGAGCCCCCGCAAGCTGCTCCCGCCCGAAGGGGTCTACGCCGTGCGGGTGCAGACCCCCCGCGGCCCCGCCGACGGGATGATGAACCTCGGCCCTCGGCCCACCTTCGGCGACCCGGTCACGGCACTTGAGGTGCACTGCTTTGACCGCGACGCCGACCTCTACGGCGCCCGGGTCCGCGTGGACTTCATCGCGCGGCTGCGCGAAACGCGGAAGTTTGACGGGGTCGAGGCGCTCAAGGCCCAGTTGGCAATGGACGCCCGCGCCGCCCGCGCGGCGCTCGCGCGACCGTGACGGCGCGGCCGCGGGCGAGGGGAGTCAAGCTGTTGCGCGTGATTGACTTGGCTCGCGGTCACGGGTAGTCTTCGAGGTTTCATACGAATGGTCCACACTCTTCCTGTTCAGCGATGCACAACCTGAAGGCACGCCTCCTCCTGATCGCGGCAATGCTCGTCGCCGCGGGCTGGGTGCTCTTTCCGCGCACAGTCACCGAGCGCGTCAAGCGCGAGGATGGCACGGTCGCGGACACGTCATTCCGCCGCGTTCCCCTGAAGCTCGGCCTCGACCTGCGCGGCGGGATGTACCTCGCGCTCGAGGTGGACCAGTCGCAACAGGCCGTGACCGACGTCAGCGATGCGCTCGATCGGGCGCTCACCGTGGTGCGCACGCGCATCGACGAGTTCGGCGTGGCCGAGCCGATTGTCCAGAAGGTGGGCGAGAGCCGCATCACGGTGGAGCTGCCGGGCATCGATGACCGCGCGCGCGCCTCGGCCGTGGTCGAACGCTCCGCCTTCCTCCGGTTCCAGATTACCGACAAGACCCAGGCGATGGAGCGCGTCGTGCCGCGCCTCGACGCCATCGTGAAGGCGCGTGGGCTCGCGGAGGCCGTCTCGGTCGGCGGCGACACCGCGCGCACCACCGCGCTCAGCGCACTCTTCCAGACGCCGGGCGACTCCGTCCGCCGCGATACCGTCGAGACCTCCACGGACGGGCCGTTCCGCCGCGCGCTCGTGCCGGGCAGTATGCCGGGGCAGTACTACGTGGCCGCCTCGGACGAGCCGCGCATCTCGCGCTATCTCGCCGACTCGGCCGTGCGCGCCGCGCTGCCGCCGGGCAAGGTCATTCGCTGGGGCATTGACACGGTCACGATGGGCGCCACGCCCTACCGCCCGCTCTACGTCCTCGACGCGCGTGAGATCATCACCGGCGAGTACCTCGTGGACGCCAAGCCCAGCCAGGACCCGCTCGAAGGCGTGAAGGTGGACTTCACCTTCAACAACGAGGGCGGCCGCCGCTTCCGCAACGAGACGGCGCGCCACATTGGCGACAATATGGCCATCGTCCTGGACGACAGGGTGATGAGCGCCCCCGTCATCCAGGGCGCCATCGGGGCGCGCGGACAGATCACGATGGGCGGCCGCGACATCCGCGCCGCCAACGACCTCGCGCTCGTGCTGCGCGCCGGCGCGCTCCCCGTGCCGCTCAAGGTCGGCGAGGCGCGCACCATCGGCGCCAGCCTCGGCCAGGACGCCATCGAGCAGGGCATCCTCTCGGGCATCCTCGCCATCGGCTTCGTCATCCTCGTGATGGTGGGCTACTACCGCTTCTCCGGCTTCCTCGCGGTCTGCGGCGTGGCGTTCTACATCGTCGTCACGCTGGCCATCCTCGCCGGCTTCGCCGCCACGCTGACGCTGCCCGGCATCGCGGGCTTCGTCCTCTCCATCGGGATGGCGGTGGACGCCAACTTCCTGATCTTCGAGCGCATCCGAGAGGAACTCGACGCGGGCAAGTCGGTCCGGCTCGCCATCGAGGAGGGCTTCACGCACGCGTGGAGCGCCATCGTGGATACGCACGTCACCACGGCGCTCACCGCCGCGATCCTCTACCAGTTCGGCACCGGCCCGGTCCGCGGCTTCGCCGTGGCGCTGCTCGCCGGCCTCATCGCCTCGCTCGTCAGCGCGATCTTCGTGGTGAAGACGCTCTTCCTCGTCTGGCTCTCGCGCGCCAAGTCCTCCCAGTCCCTGAGCATCTGAATGTTCCGCATCCTCCACAACACCTCGTGGGACTTCATCCGCCAGTGGAAGCTGGCGCTCATCACGGTCGCCGTCTTCGTCGTGCCGGCGATCGTGGTCGTGCCCTTTATCGGCTTCCGCTACAGCATCGAGTTCACCGGCGGCACGGAAATGCAGTTGGAGTTCGCCGAGGCGCCGGACGTCGCCGAGCTCCGCGCCACGCTCGAGGAGAAGGGGCTCGGCGAGGCCGAGATCACGACCTTCGGCTCCCCCACCGAGATTCGCGTCCGTGCCCAGGAGCGCTCGCTCGTCGAGCGGCAGGAGGCCGGTGCGCAGGCCGTCTCGCGCGAGATCGAGGCCGCGCTCCACGAGCGCTACGGCGCCGAGGGCTTCCGGGTGCTCGGCAACGAGGAGGTCAGCCCGCGCGTGGGCGACGAGCTGCGCCGCAACGCCATCATCGCCACGCTCATCGCCTTTGGCCTGACGCTGATCTACCTGGCGTGGCGCTTCGAGTGGCGCTTTGCCGTCGCCTCCGTCCTGGGCACGGTGCACGACAGCCTCGCGACGCTCGCGTTTATGCTCTATATGCGCATCGACATCTCGCTCTTCGTCGTCGGGGCCATCCTCACCGTCATCGGCTACTCGATGAACGACAAGGTCGTCGTCTTCGACCGCGTGCGTGAGAACCTGCACCGCAACCGCAAGCAGCCGTTGCGCGAGCTCGTCAACCGCTCGGTGAACGAGACCCTCCCGCGCACGGTGATGACGGGGAGCACGACCCTGGGCGCGCTCCTCGCGCTGCTCATCTTCGGCGGCTCGGTCATCCGGCCCTTCGCCTGGATCCTCACCTTCGGCATCGTCGTCGGCACCTTCAGCTCCATCTGGGTCGCCGCGCCGCTGCTGCTCTGGATCGAGAGGAAGTATCCGCGCACGACCGACGCGACTCCGCAAACGCGCGTCGCCGGCGCGCCGCGGGCCTGATCGGCTTCTTCGACTCGCACGCGCACCTCGCGGACCCGGCCTTTGACGCCGACCGCGAGGCCGTCATCGTCCGGGCCCGCGAGGCCGGCGCGGCGGGGATCCTCTGCATCGGCGAGGCGCTTGCGTCCGCCGCGCGCGCGGAAGCGCTTGCCGCGCGGCACCCCGGCTTCCTCTGGTGGACCGCGGGCATCCATCCGCACGACGCGGCGGCGTATGATGCCGCCCGCGACGAGGCCGCCCTCGACGCGGCCCTCGGGCGCGGCGCCGTCGCCGTCGGCGAGTGCGGGCTCGACTACCACTACGACCACTCGCCGCGGCCGCTCCAGCGTCGCGCCTTTGCCGCGCAGCTCGCGCTCGCGCAGCGCCGCGACGTCCCGGTCGTCGTCCACACGCGCGCCGCCGAGGACGACACCCTCGCAATGGTCCGCGAGGCGGGGGCCGCGCGCATCGCCGGCGTCCTGCACTGCTTCACCGGCTCCGCCGCGCTCGCCCAGGCCGCCCTCGAGGCCGGCTGGTATGTCTCGTTTGCCGGGATCACCACCTTCGCCAAGTGGGGCGACGAGGCCGTCGTGCGACTCGTCCCCGCCGACCGCCTGCTCGTGGAGAGCGACAGCCCCTATCTCGCGCCCGTGCCCAACCGCGGGAAGCGCAACGAACCCGCGTGGTGCGCGTACACCGTCCGTCGGCTCGCCGCCATCCGCGGGGTCGAGCCCGCGACGCTCGGCGCGCAATGCATCGCCAACACCCAGTCGCTCTTTCGCCTCGCCTGACCGCGTTCCCCCCTGGCTGCCTGAGGATTAGCATTCGCCAATGACCGTCCCCTCCGACATTGCAATCGCGCAAGGCGCGACACTCCGCCCCATCACCGACGTCGCCGCGGACATCGGGCTCGGGCCCGACGACATCGACCAGTACGGCAAGTACAAGGCCAAGGTCTCCCTCGAGCTCACGGCGCGGCCTGCGAAGGGCAAGCTCGTCCTCGTCACCGCCATCAACCCCACCGCCGCGGGCGAGGGGAAGACGACCACGTCGGTGGGCCTCGCGCAGGCGCTGCGGAAAATCGGCACCAACGCGGTGCTCTGCATCCGCGAGCCCTCGCTCGGCCCGGTCTTCGGCATGAAGGGCGGCGCGGCCGGCGGCGGGTACGCG
>CAYXQS010000111.1:0-7054 GCA_964466515.1 uncultured Gemmatimonas sp.
ACACGACGCGCGGCGGCGCCGAGGGCGTCGGAAAGAGCACGGCCAAGGCGGTGGTCGTCTCGTCCATCGCGATCCTGATTCTCGATGCCATCACGGCGGTCCTCCTCGCACCTTACCTTCAGGGATGAAGCGACGCGACGAAGTGCTCGTAGGGATCGTGGCGACCATCGCCGTGGGGGTGGCCGTCACCGGCTCCCTGTTCCTGGCGCGGGGCGGGCTCGTGCCCGGCTACCCCGTCTATTCCGTCTTCGAATGGGGCGCGGGGCTCCGCGCCGGCCAGCCGGTCCTCCTCTCGGGGGTGACGGTCGGGTACGTGGGCAACGTGGACATCCGCCGCGAGGGGCACCTCGTCGTCACGATGCGGATCCAGAAGGCATACGCCATCCCCAAGACCACCACCGCGCGCGTGGCCCCCAACGGCGTGTTCGGCGATATGATGGTCGCGATGATGCCGCAGGGGATGACGCTCGAGGATTTCGCGCCCGGCGACACGATCCCCTCGGGGCCGGCGAGCGTGGGGATCGGCGAGGTGCTCGCGCGCGTCGATTCGATCGGCCACGACCTGCAGGCGCTGACGCGTGAGCTGAACCGCGAGTTCGTCACGGAGCGTGGCTTCTCGGAGCTCCGCCGGACGATTGCCAGCGCCAACGACCTGATCGGCACGCTCGGCAAGGTGGCCGAGACGCAGTCGGCGGAGTTGACGCGGACGCAGGAGGCGCTGCGGCGCGTGGCCAACGCGGTGGACTCGGCGGCGGTGGACAGCACCGTGCGCGCGCTCTCCGCGGCGGCCACGAACGTCGGGCAGTTGGCGACGGACCTGCGCACCACGACGGCGGGGCTCGACCGGGTCCTGGCGAAGCTGGAGGGCACCGAGGGGTCGGCAGGGCTGCTGATGAACGACCCGGGGCTCTACCGCGACACGCGCTCGCTGCTGACGCGGCTCGACTCGCTGACGGCGGACTTCCAGAAGAATCCGCGGAAGTACATCAAGCTGTCGATCTTCTAGAAGGGAGAAGGGGGAAGAGGAGAACGACAGGGCCCCGGCAGCTTTCGCTGCCGGGGCCCTGTCGTTTCCTGCTACATCGCAATCAGTTGAAGTTGTACCGGAAGCCGAACTGCATCCGCCACACGTCGTCCTGGAACGCGGTCTTCTGGAAGGTCCGCGACACGAGGTCCCCGCCGTTGCTGACCGTGCGCATCGTGTACCGCAGGTGTCCGGCCTTCGGATCCAGGCCCGTCGTCGGCGTCACGGACGTCAGCGGCGTCTGGTCGATGACGCGGACGCCGACTCCCCAATCCGAGTTGATCATATTGGTGAAGTTCAGGATGTCCACGCGGAACTGCAGCGTGTTCTGCTGGCCCGAGATCAACCGGCTGACGTCCTGCGAGAAGCTCAGGTCCATCCGGGTGATTTCCGGCAGGACCAGCCCGTTCCGCTCGGCGTACTTGCCGCGACGCGTCCGGAGGTACGGGTCCTGGTCGATGTACGCGTTCCACGCGGCCTGCTGCTCCGCGATGGTGTACGTGCGGGTGCCCTGCGTGAACTGCTGGAAGTTCATCTCGGCATCGTTCGCCGGGATGTAGAGCAGGTCGTTCGACCCGCCGTCGCCGTTGGCGTCGTTCGAGAAGCGGTAGCTCGCGCCGCCCTGGGTGCGGTTCTCGAGGAACGTCGAAACCGTCGTATTGCCCCACCCAAAGAAGTCCTTCGTGTAGGAAATCGCCGCGAACGAACGGCGTCCCTGGAAGTTGCTCGACCGGCTATTGCCGGGGTTGTTCGGGTCGTTGGAGTGGACGTTGTTGAGCCACGAACCGGACGCAATGCTGCCGCCGTCGATGGTGTTCATCGAATTGCCGTAGGCCGTCGCGAACTTGGTGAAGAAACCGGAGCGCCAAGTGCGTTCCACCGAGACCGCGGCGCTGTACGACTCGCCGATGTTCTGGTTCTTCATCACGATGGCATTGGTCACGGACGCGTTGATGCGGTTGTTTGTCCAACGCATCCGCGTGTCGGGGCCGGCAAATGCGGTCTGGGCTTCCGGCAGGTTGGCGTTGATGTAGTAGATGCCGTTCACGTCGCGGCCCCAGAGGAAGTCCAGCGTGCCGCGCCACCCGGACGCAAAGCGGTGGTCGATGCCAAGGCTCGTGCGCCACACCTGCGGAAACTTGAAATCCTTGTCGGTAATGGCGAGTGCCGTGGACGCCGCCGGGGCGCCGGTCACCGTCGCCGGCTTGTAGTGATCCGGGTCGGGGTGGAACGGCCGGGTCGTGGTGTTGTCGATCTGCACGAAGCCCGTCAGCATACCGTTTTCGCCGATCTGGTTGGAGATCCAGACGTACGCCGGGCGGCCCGTGAAGATGCCGGTCCCGCCGCGGATGACGGTCATCCCGTTGCCGCGGAGGTCGTAGTTGAAGCCGACGCGCGGGGAAATGAGCGGCTTGGCCGCCGGGAGTGCCTGGGTCTTGTACTGGACGGCATTGCCGTCCTCGTCCCGGAAGGTCATCGCGTTCGTCACCGGGTTCTCAAACCCGGTTTCGGCGAACGAGGCCATATCAAGACGCAGGCCCGCGGTCAGCTTGAGGTTGGGACGGACCCGCCATTCATCCTGCGCATACACGCCCGAGTAGGTCACCTCGAGCGGCTGCAACGGCTTGGTCATCCCCGGGATGTTGGCGTAGCGAACCTGGAACCGGGCCAACGTGACCGGGGACGACGGGCGGGAACAGGTCGCCCAGGCGCTCTGCGTCGGACACGCGGCGAGGAAATCGTCCAGGTCCGTGTAGAAGTCCGCCAGGGAATTGTAGACATAGGCGCTCTGGCGGCCCGGGAAGAAGACGTTCTCGGACTCGTACTTCTCGAAGCTGAAGCCAAAGGTCAGGTCGTGCGCGTTGCCGAAGTACGTGAAGTTGTTCTGGACCTGGAACGTCTTGTAGCGGAGTTCGTTGTTCGGCGTGAACGGCTCGGAGCCGAGGGAGGTGTAGGTGCTCCCGGACTGCAGGATGTCCACGAAGGGGAAGAGTTCGCCGATCGGCCCACGGCTTTCGTCATTCTTCGTGGATGTCACGACGAGCTGATTGGACATACGGTCCGTGATCAGCGAGTTCCACTCGGCGCTGTAGGAATCGATGTTCTCGAGAATCGAGTAGTTGCTGCCCGAGAAACCCAGCCAGTTGGTGCCCTGGCCGCGACCGCCCGAGAAGCCGAGCGAGGACGAGGTGGACGTCCGCACGTCGGTCGACGACTCCAGCTTGGAGTACCGAAGCGAGAACTTGTTCCGGTCGCTCAGCGCGTAGTCGAGCTTCGTGGTGAGGCGCGTCGACGGCGTCAGGCCCGGATACCCCTGGTACGAACCCAGGTTGCGGCCGAAGTTCGTCGACATATAGCTCTGGAGCTGGTCGAGGTCCGACTTCAGCACGCGCGTGATGTTGCCGCCCGGCGTCTGGCCGCCGGTGTTGGCCACGAGCGTGGTCAACGGCGACTCAATCTGGTCGTCCTCGTAGTTCACGAAGAAGAAGAGCTTGTTCTTGAGGATCGGACCGCCGACGCTGACCCCAAGCAGGTTGAAGTCGAACGTCCCCGGGTTGAACGTGCCGCCCGCGGCGTCGGACCCCACCATATCGTTGTTCCGGGTGGTGTAGTACAGCGACCCGCGCCACTGGTTGGTGCCGCTGCGCGTCACCGTGTTCACGCCCGCACCCACGAAGCCCGCCTGGCGCACGTCGAACGGTGCGATGTTGACCTGCACCGCCTCGATGGCGTCCATCGAGATTGGCGCCACCTGCGTCCGGTCGCCGGGCGAGCCCGCGAGGCCGAACGAGTTATTGAAGGACGCGCCGTCCACCGTGATGTTGTTCAGGCGGTTGTCCGTGCCGGCAAACGAGCCGGCGGTCACGCCGCTGGTCGCACCGTTGGACTGCGGCGTGAGGCGCGTAAAGTCCGTGAGGCGGCGACCCACCGTCGGGAGCGCCTCGATCTGCTCGCGCCGCACTGATGTTGCGGCACCCGTGCGGGTCGAGCTCATCTCGCCGCCCTCCGACGTCACCGTGACGGCAGCGAGCTGCGTGGCGACGGCGGTCAGTTGGAACTGCAGGTCGACGGCGCTGCCCAGCGACACCATAATGTCGTCGCGGCTCTGGCGCGCAAACCCGATCATCGTCGCGGTCACCGCATAGGGACCGCCCACGCGCATCCCGGGGATGTTGAAGCGGCCGTCGGCGCGCGTCACCCCGATGTACTGGGTTCCCGAGGGCGTGTGAAGGGCCACGAGGCGCGCCCCTTCGATTGGCTTGTTGTCACCGTCGGTCACGATCCCACGGATCGAACCGGTGGTCACTTGCGCCGATGCCTCGGCCGTCACAAGGGCGGTCGTCGCCGCGGCCGCGACGACGATGGCCAACCTGCGAATCCAACGCTGCATAGGTGATTCCTCAGTTGCAGTGGAGTCCTGCGCCAACGTCCTCCGGGCCCGCCGCACGGGGCCCGTCAAGGCCGCCATAATATAGTGCCTAAGGTGCGGGGTGCGCCTCAGGGCCGTCAAGCGAACCCGGGAACCGCGACCGGACCGTTACCGCCGCCGCCCAACCGTGGCGTAATAGACCGGCACCCCGGTCAGGCAAACGCCCAGGACCGCCAGCGTCGAGAGCCGGCTGCTCTCCTGGATCAGCGCGTTGCCCAGCAGGTAGAGCACCGCCACCAGGAAGATGCCCGGCACCACGGGATAGCCCGGCACGCGAAACGCGGGCTTGTAGTCCGGCCGCTTCCGCAGCTTGAAGATGCTCGCCACCGCAAGGAAGTAGAACGGCAGGAACGCCGTCACGAAGGCGTCGGCGAGCTGCTCGAAGGTCCGCATCAGCACGAAGATCGCGCCGAGCGTCGCCGTGAGCAGGATGGCCACCCAGGGCGTGCCGCGCGTGGGGTGCACGCGGGCGACGGGCTTGAAGAAGAGCCCGTCGTCCGCCATCGCGAAGAAGATGCGCGGGCTCGTAAAGAGCACCGCGTTGAGCGTGCCGAAGGTGGAGACCATCACGGTCACCGAGACGAACCAGACGCCGGCGGGCCCGATGACGCGATCCGCCACGTCCGCCGCGACGAGGCGCGAGGTGCGCATCTCCTCGATGGGCAGCACGGCGAGGTACGCGAGGTTGGCGAGGAGGTAGATCGCCAACACCATCAGCGTCCCGCCGATCAGCGCGCGCGGGAGGTTGCGCTGCGGGTCCCGGACCTCACCGCCGTTGTACGAGAGGTCCGCCCACCCGTCAAACGCCCAGAGCGTGCTCACGAGGGCCAGCCCGAACGCCGGCAGGGTGAAGCTCCCCTCCGGCACGAGCGGCAGGTAGTGACCGCCCCCCGACTGCGGGAGCCCCACCACGAACGCCACGAGGATGATGAAGAGGAGCCCGCCGTACTTGGCGAGCACGGTGATGTTGGTGAACGCGGCGCCCACGCGCACGCCGAGGATGTTGAAGGTCGCGGTGAGGAAGATCGCGCCCGCGGCGGTCCAGCGGACGGGCATCACGTAGGTGAGGTCCCATCCCATCAGCCGGAAGAAATACTCGGAGCAGGTGATGGAGATGCCGCCGAGCGAGGCGGCGCGGATCATCACGAGCTGCGACCAGCCGAAGTTGAAGGCCGCGAGGTCGCCCCACCCTTCCTTGAGGAAGGCATAGATCCCGCCGGTGCGCGGGAGCGCGCTGGCGATCTCGGCGATGGTGAGCGCGCCACAGATCGCGAAGATGCCACCTGCGAGCCAGACGCTGAGCATCGGCAGGGGCCCGGGGAGGCGGTCGGCGATGCCGGCGGGGGAACGGAAGATCCCGGAACCGATGGTGGAGCCAATGACGATGGCAATTGCGCTCCAGAGCCCGATGCGGCGCTGGAGACCCTGGGCGGGAGCGGCGGGAGAACTCATCACGCGAAACTATGGAGTGGGACTCCCTGCGGCGAGGGCAGGGGGCGATAATTGAGGATGCCCGCCCCGCTCCCGACCGCCCTCTTCTGGCTCTCCGCGGCCGCCGTGATCGCCGCCCAGTGGATGATCCTGCGTTCGACGGCGCGCGCGTGGCGCGCGGCCGGCGCGCCCCCAACGCCACTCGAGCGCGCCTTCGCCGTCGTGCCGGCCCTGGTGCTGCTGCTGGTCCTCTGGCTCTCGTGGCGCGCCGCGACGGCCCCGGTGACCATCCAGGTGGACCTCCGCGGTCCGGCCCCGACGGCCATCCGACTGTGACCGCGCCCCACGCCGCCGGCGAGGACCGGCCCCAGGGGATCTCGTTCGGTCGCGACCTGATTGCGCTCACCAAGCCGCGGATCATCTCGCTCCTGCTGGTGACGGCGGTGGCGCCGATGTTCGTCGCCGGCGTCCCCGGGTGGCGCCAGGTCCTGCTCGTGACGCTCGGCGGCTACCTGATGGCCGGCGGCGCCAACGCGGTGAATATGTATCTCGACCGCGACATCGACGACGTGATGGCGCGGACGAGGCTGCGGCCGATCCCGAGCGGGCGGATGCACGCCACCGCGGTCCTCGCCTTCGGCGTGGGTATCGCGACGGCGGCCACGTGGATGCTCGCCACGTTCGTGAACGTCCTCACGGGGGCGTTGGCGCTCGCGGGGTTCTACTTCTATGTGTTCATCTACACGCGCTGGCTGAAGCGCTCGTCGCCGCAGAACATCGTGATCGGCGGGGCGGCCGGCGCCTTCCCTCCCCTCGTGGGCTGGGCGGCGGTGACGGGGCGGCTCGACCTCACGGCGTGGTTCCTGTTCCTGATTGTCTTCTATTGGACGCCCCCGCACTTCTGGGCGCTCGCGCTCAACAAGCAGCGCGACTACGGCAACGCCGGCGTCCCGATGGCGCCGCTGGTGTGGGGCGAGCGCGAGACGATCGACCAGATGTGGTGGTATTCGATCATCCTCGTGGCGCTCACGGTGCTGCCGGTGGCGTTCGGGGCGTTCGGGGCGTTCTATCTGGCCACCGCGCTCTTTCTCGGCGCGTTGCTCCTCCAGGGCGTCTGGAAGATCAGGAAGGCGGCGGATTTCGTGAAGCCGTCGTGGTGGGTGTACGGG
>CAYXQS010000112.1:0-6882 GCA_964466515.1 uncultured Gemmatimonas sp.
GTTAAACAATTAGCTATTGAGCTCGTCGCCGCCCTGTGGGCCGTGCTCCGTTGCCCAGACATCGTTCGTCACCGGGTGTACGAGGAGTCCCTGCGGGTTGCGATGGCCGTAGCTCCAGATTTCCGGGAGCGCCCCCTCGCGGCCCACGAACGGGTTGTCCGCCGGGACGCGGCCGTCGTCGTGAAGGCGCAGGATCTTGCCGTGGTGCGTGGTGAGGTGCTGCGAGGGATGCGCCTCGAGGTCGCCGGCCGACGGGACCTGACGGTCGCCGATGGTCACGAAGAGATAGCGGTCCTTGTCGAACGCGAGCCGCGACCCATAGTGGCCGCGCCCCGGCGACCAGACCTGCGCCACGAGAATCTCCTGCACGTTCGTGAGCCGGTCGTTCTCAAGGCGTGCACGGATCACGGCGGTGGTGCCGCGCGCGGTGTCGTCGCTCGGCTTGGAGTAGCTGAGATAGACCAGCCGATTGCTCTCGAAGTCGGGATGCAGCACGACGTCGAGCAGGCCGCCCTGATTCCCGCCGCGGATCGTGGGGAGACCGGCCACCGCCTCGGGCAGCAGGCGGCCGCCGCGCACGAGGCGCAGCCGCCCCGGGCGCTCGGTGATGAGGATATCGCCGTTGGGGAGGAACGCCATCGCCCACGGGTTGATCAACCCCTCGGCCACGGTGACCACGCGATACGCGTGATGCGCGGAGTGCAGGGGCGCGTCCTGTGCGGTGAGCGGCGCCGCGGCCACGGCAGCGGCGAAGGCGGCAACGAGCGAACGGGCACGCACTGACATCGGGAGCTCCGGATGGGGCGTTCCGGGTCCGCGCCGCGGTACGACGGCGGACCGCACGATCCTGACTGCATCGGAATTTGGGCGGGGCACGCGTGAAGGCAAGCGGAGTGTGCCGAGCACGCGTGCGTTGAAACGGTGCCACTGGCGCGTGGCTGCGGCGATAGCGTGGCGCGTTTCCCACCCCCGCGCGTCCCCGGGTCCGCGCCTCCCCTTCATCCCGCTGGAGGTACCTATGCGCCGTCCGCCCTTTGTTCGCTTTGCCGTCACGGCCGTCCTTGCGGTCGCCGTTGGTGTGTTCCTCACCGCGTGCGCCGATGACGCGCCGCCCACCGCCGTGCCGCCCGACGGCGCATCCCACGCCCGTGGCACGCTTCGCGATCCCGGCATCAACCGCAACGACACGCATTTCGCCGCACGGGTCACCACCGATACCGACGACGCAATCCCCGGCGCGCTCCTCGGCGACGCCTCGATGAGGGACGCGGCCGTCCAACTCGGCGCGCCGACGGACGGGGCCTATGTGGAGGCCGGGTACGGGCCGCAGGGGGAGTTGCGCTTCGGCGTCTACTGGGACGCGCGGTCCGGGG
Source organism: uncultured Gemmatimonas sp. (assembly GCA_964466515.1). GTDB lineage: Bacteria > Gemmatimonadota > Gemmatimonadetes > Gemmatimonadales > Gemmatimonadaceae > Pseudogemmatithrix. The sequence continues at coordinate 1,374 of CAYXQS010000112.1, forward strand.
GCACCACGATCGCCGGCATCCGCGTGATTGGCGACGACCTCTTCGTGCTCGGACCCTCGGGCCAAGTGACGCTCTCGCGGACGTTCGACGCGCATATGGCCGCGACCGGACTGCCGGGCGGGTCGCTCATCGGCGCAATGCTGGCCTCCGGTCCTCCGCCGAACAACGGCTGCCCCGGCCCGGGCGGCAGCTGCGCCTCGCTTGAGGTGGAGGGCGGTGACGCGGCGAGTCGGCGGGATGCGCCCGGCGACCGCCGCACCACGATTGTCGGCGACGTGCGCGAGGATCGTGCACGCACACGGCGCCCCCCGGGCGCGGCCGCGCGGCCCGGTACCACGGACGCGACGGAGACCGTCCGGCGCTATCGCCGGATTCCCCCCGTGCGCGGCGCGACGGCGGCCGATCTCCAGCGTCCGGTCTGGCGTCTCGAGGCCGTGGAACAGGAGTCCCGCGCGATGACCGACCGCGGCGAGCGCGTGAGCCGTTCACGCACCGCCATCACGTACCGCGTTTGGCACACCAACGCCGGTCGCGACATCGCGCGCGAAGCGGCCCAGCGCGCCGCGCTGCGGGCAACGCCGCCGGTCGCCCCCGCCGTCCGGCCGGCGGTGTTGGCGTCGGAGCCCGCATTCACGATGCCCACCGCCGATGCGGGTGCGGGGAGCCTCCTCTGCCCGCGCGGCAACACCGAGGCGATGGAGGTCCTCAGGAAGGGGCGGGGCATCTCGGTGCTCTTCCAGCACGGGTTCTGCGGCAACGCCGGCGTCTTCGAGGGAATGCGTCCGCGAATCACCGCCGCGCTGCCCGTGGACGCGACCGCCGCGTTCAGCCTCGAGTCCACGGACCGGATTGACGCACAGGTGGACGACCTGGCGCAGCGGGCCTCCCTGATGGGCGGGCGCAGCTTCTTCGCGGTCGGTCACAGCCAGGGAGGGCTCGTCATCCGTCGGCTCGGGCAGCGGTATCCCGCGCTCGTGGCAGGCGTCGTCACCATCGGGACGCCGCACCAGGGCACATATGTGGCCGATCTACCGGCGGAAATGATCGGGTCGTGGCTGCTGCAGGCCGTCGGGCCGGACTGCGTGGGCCGCTTTATGTGCAGCCTGTTCAACGATATCGTGTTCCGCACCCTGGCCGGCGAGATCGGGTACGGGTTCATCACCGACGCCGTGCCCACGCTCAGCGACCTGCGCACCGGCTCGCCGTTCCTGCACTCGCTCAATACGGCGCACGAGGGGTTTCAGCGCGCGGGCATTGAGGTGTCGATTGACCGGCGCTGGGCGCTGGCGCGGATGATCGGCGACCAGCGCACGCCGCGGACGCGCCTGCTGCAGGATCGCCGTCCCGATGGCGAGGAGTGGGTGCGTACCGTCGAGGAGGTCTATCGCGCCGGGATCTTCCTCCAGGTCCTCTCGCTCTTCTCGCGGTACCACGTGTCCCCGATGGGGGGCGGCGTGTCGTGCAGCGACCCGGGCTACGCGATGCACTGGGCGCCGTGCTACGACGCGGGCTACGGCAACTATTGGTACGAGTCGTACTACGCCGATATGGTCCGCTACGCGCTCTTTATGATCGGCACCGTGGTCACGGGCTCGCTCGACCGGATCGACAGCGTGTGGGACTATATCACCACGCGTCACATCGACGGGACCGATGGATTCATCCAACTGTCGTCGCAGCGCTACCCGGACGTGCCGGGGACCCATCCTCCGGTGCGCCTCTTGGTGGGCAAGCCGGACGCCGACAGCCACGCGGGCATCACGGCCAGTCCGGGTATCCTGTCGCGCACCCTGGATGCGCTCCGGCTGATGACGGGAACGCAGCAGTGAGTGCGCGCGCGCTCACGGTTGGCATTGTCTGCGCCATTGGCGTTGCGGGGTGCGAGGTCGCGCCCCCCGCGGCGCCGACGGTGCCGACACCCCCCGCGCAGGGCGGCCTTGAGCGGCTCTTCTATGTGCCGGTCGACAAGCCTTTCCCGTCGCTGCAGCTCCCCGCGCTGGACGAGCGGCATCTCTACGCGGACCTGCAGGCCGGGCCGGTGGTGGCGTACGACCGCCGCACCGGCGCGGTCGCGTGGACCTACGCGCGCGAGATCGGCGCGCCGTCCAACCTCGTGCTCCACGAGGGAAGCGTGCTCTTTATGGGCGCCGTCGCGGTCGCCCTCGATGCCGCCACCGGTCGCGAGCGCTGGACGTTCGATCCCGGCGAGTGGGGCAGCCTCGGCACCGCGGCGGCGGCGGGCGGCTCGTTCTACTTCGGCACCGACAACCATCTCTTCTCGCTCTCCGTCGCCACCGGCGCGGTCCAGTGGCGCGTCCACTTCTCGGAGGGCTGGGAGTTTCGCTCCGTGGTCCGCGGCGTCGTCGTCGGCGGCGACACGCTCTACGCGAGCATCGAGCGCTTCCATCACCACACCGGCTACCTCGCGACGGCCATCGTGCTCGCCCTGGACCGTCGGACCGGCCAGGAAATCTGGCGCCACACCATCGGCGACGGCACCGACCGACACGTCATCGCCTTCGAGCCGCGCGTCGCGGGAGATCTCCTCCTCGTCGCGGACCACCAGGCCAACACCACCGTCGCGCTCGATCGCGCGACCGGTGCGGTGCGCTGGATACACACCGGCGATCCCGACCGCTACTTCGGCGCCTGGGAGCCGCCGCTCGTCACCAACGACACCGTCTACAGTCTCTCGGCCGACAGTTGGGCCTATGCCCTCGACCGCGTGACGGGGCGCGTGCTGTGGTCACGGAAGATCGGCGGCAGCATCACCTCGGGTGCGCTCTGCGGTCGGTATCTCGCGGTACAGGACCTGAGTCTCCACCTGCTCGACCGCACCACGGGCACCTTGCTCGCCACGCGGGTGAACGTGCGGGGTCGGCAGGACGGGCTGTTGCTCTCGCGCTTCGTGACGGACGGGAAGGATCTCTTCGTCTTGGGGAACCACGGCGCCTACGGGTATCGGTGCCACTGAATGAGCGAGCGGCCCCTGCGCTACGCGCAGGGGCCGCTCGACGCGTGTTCACGCCGGGTGGCTCAGTTCCGCGAGCGTCCCCCACTGCGGGGTGCGCTCGACCGGCCGCTGCCCCCGCCGCTACGCGGCGCGCTCGCGCCGCTCCCGCCGCCTGAACGCCGAGGGGACGCGCTCGGGGCACGGCCGCTCGTGCGAGGCGGCGATGCGCTCGGGGCACGGCCGTTCGTACGGGGCGGCGACGCACTCGGGGTGCGGTCGCTCGAACGCGAGGGAGATGCCGCTGGTTTTGCGTCGCGGATTCGGCGCACCGCCTCGGGCACCGTGGCCCGGCCCGCCGACGGCGTGGCGCGCGGCGTGGCGGTTGGCCGTCCGGCGGTTGGCCGCTCGGTCCGCGTGGGCGTCGGCGAAGTCCGTGTTGGCGAGATCCGCGTCGGCGAGGTCGGCGTCGGGCGCTCCGGCGTGGGCGTCGCACGGTCGCGGCCGACCCAGTCCGGGCGGTCGGGGAGGATCGAACGGCGCGCGACCGTCGTCGGCTGCGGACGGCTCGGGCGCGTCGGCACCGGCGTGGTGCGGCGACGGGTCTCACCGGCCTGGTCACGGCCACCGGTGCGTCCCGCGTCACGCCCCACGTCGCGGCCGCCGGTCCGGTCGTTGCCGCCATCATAGCCGCGGCCGTCGTTGCGCCCACCGTTGCGGTTTCCGTCACGGCCATAATTGCGGTCGCGATCGTTATCGCGGCGCGCCACGTCACGTCCCACGCCCCGGCCGCGGTCGAAGGTCGTGTGGCGGTGCACGTACCGGTAGCGGTCGAGGTGGCGCGGATTGTAGGTGCGATGGACGATGCGGCGGTTGATGACAATCACCGTGTGCCGCGGCGCGACATAGATGGGGCTGATGATCACCCAGGGGCGCGAGGCCACGATCCATCCGTGGCCGTGCCACCCGTGATAGAACACGCGGTGCGCATACCAGTCGAAGTCATAGGTGAGCCAGACGCCGATGGGGAAGCCGACCCCCCACGACCAGTGCGCCGGGTGCGCGTGCGCGATGTAGATCGGACGGAAGTAGACGACGGCCGGGTCGTAGGTCGGCACATAGACGACGCGCGGTTCCGCGGGGACGATCTTGATCACCTCGCGCTCGACGATCACCTGCTGCTGCGACGTCGTCACGAGGTTGCCCTGTGCGTTCGCCATCCGGCGAAGGCTCTGCACGGCATCCATCACATCGTTCGACTGCTCGGCGTACGCCTGGCCGAGCGCGATGGTCCAGTCCTCGCCTTCGGCCATCAGGTTGAGCACCGGGGGATAGTGCGCGACGGCCTTCACGCTGATTTCCCAGGGCTGCGTGTCGAGTCCCTTGGTGCCGTGGGCGCGCACGTAGGCGGCGGCGAGTGCGATCTGCTCGGGGAAGGTCGCGGCAATCAGGACCTGGGCCAGCACGGGGTCCGGGTACAGCGCAATCGGTGCGAGGAGGTTCTCGAGCTCCTCTTGGGTCCAGGGCTCCACCGCGGTGGCAGCCGGGGCAGTTTCCTGGGCGTTCGCCGTGCCTGACGGCGCGGCGAGCACGAGCGACATCACGAGTCCGGCACTGAGGGCAATTCGCATCGTCCACCTCCTGCGAGCCGGAGCGAGCCGACGTGTGCTCCGGGGCATCGTGATTCCTCAAGGCGCACGCCCACGTCGTCGCGCGTCCGGGTCGTCGTACCCGCACACGGAGGCAAGTTCCGACGGATCCCGGCCGCAAACAAGGGGGATTTTCCCTCTGTGGCAGAGGGACACGGCGCGGGACATCGCGACGTCCTCCACACAGGACGCCGCCGGGCTTCGCGATTGTGACGGGGAGGTTACAGGCGGGGCGTGGCCGCGTGCCGACCGGACCGCGAGACTGTAGCACCCCCCTCTTGAGAGCAACCGATCCGGCAGGTCACCGCGCCCTCCGCACACACGTCCAACAACCTGCGGAAGTGGGAGTATCCCAACGCGCTCTACCAGCGCGTGCTCTCCCGCTACCTCGATCGCGTCTGGACGCTCCTGCGGGCCAGCGGGGCGCAGTCGGTGCTCGATGCCGGATGCGGCGAGGGGGCGGTGTACCGCGCGATGCGCGGGCGCGGATTCACCGGCCAGTGGACCGGCGTGGATCTCAGTGCCGGGGCGGTCGCCTACGCGGCCGCGCGGGCGCCGGACGCGCGATGGGAGGTGGCGTCGCTCGATGCCCTCCCGTTCCGCACGCGGTCCTTCGACCTCGTGCTCTGTTCGCAGGTCCTCGAGCATATCCCGAATCCGGACGTTGCCCGCAACAGTATCGCCCGCGTGGCGCAGGGGCAGCTCCTCGTGAGCGTCCCGTGGGAGCCGATGTTCCGTTGCGTCACCGCCCTCAGCATCAAGGCCGGGGTCGGCGAGGATCCCGGACACGTCAACCACTGGAATGGCGCCACCTTCCGTGAGTTCCTGAGCTCGGCGGGCCGCGTGACCCATTGGGAGCGCTTGGCGGTCTATCAGCTGGCCCTGGTTGACCTGCGCGCCGGCGAGACGC
>CAYXQS010000113.1:0-5912 GCA_964466515.1 uncultured Gemmatimonas sp.
CCGGTCTCGCTCGCCACGCCCGCGCTCTTCCAGATGGCCGTGCAGCGCATCTTCGCACCGACGCTGAAGGCGATGCGCGACGACGGATGCCCCTTCACCGGCCTGCTCTACGCCGGCCTGATGCTCACGGCGCAGGGGTCGAAGGTCGTCGAGTTCAACTGCCGGTTCGGCGACCCCGAGACGCAGGCGATCCTTCCGCTGCTCGCGTCGAGCCTGCTCGTGCCGATGCGCGCCATCGCCGAGGGCGGGACGTTGCGCAGCGTGTCGGGGTTCGGATGGCAGTCGCTCGCGTCCGTCACCACGGTCGTCGCCGCCGAGGGCTATCCGGGCACCCCGCGGCTCGGCGACCCCATCTCGCTCCCGCGCACGCCGGAAGGCGTCACGATCTTCCACGCGGGCACCGCGCGCAACGCGGGGGGCGAACTCGTCACCGCCGGCGGCCGCGTGCTCGCCGTCACTGCCACCGCACCCACGCTTGCGGAGGCGCAGGCGCTCAGCCGCGACACCGCGGAGGCGGTACACTTCACGGGCCGCCAGTTGCGCCGCGATATCGGGCATCGCGAGATCGCACGCGGTGCCTGAACTCCCCGAAGCCGAGACGATCGCGCGCGACCTCGACGCCGCGCTGCAGGGCGCCGTCATCCGCACCGCCACCGTCCTCCGCGCCGACGTCATCCGCGGCGGGAGCGCCGTGGCCCTCGAGCGCGCGCTGCGCGGCACGCGCATCTCCAACGTCTTCCGCCGCGCCAAGAGCGTCGTGATTGCGGCGGGGCGCGAGGCACGGCTGGTGGTGACGCCGCGCTTCACGGGCACGCTCCTCCTCGACATACCCGAGGACGGGTACACGTGCGCGCGGTTTGCGCTCACCGACGGCCGCACGCTGGTCTATCGCGACGTCCGTCGCCTGGGAACGCTTACGCTGCTGGATCGTCGAGGATATGCCGCGTGGAGTGCGTCGCTCGGCCCCGAGCCGCTCGACCCGGACTTCACGGCGGCGCGGTTCGCGGCAATCATCCGGGGGTCGAGGCGCGCGGTGAAGACGATCCTGATGGACCAGCGGCGGCTCTCGGGCGTGGGAAACATCTATGCCAACGAAGCGCTCTGGCGCGCGGGGATCCGTCCCTCGCGCGCGGGGAGCACGGTGACGCGGCCCGCCTGCCGGCGCCTGTACAAGGCGCTCACCACGGTGCTGCGCGAATCCATCGCGCGGCGCGGCACGACCTTCCGCGACTTCCGCGACGCCTACGGCACGGCCGGCGGCTTCGCGACGACGCTCGCCGTGTACGGACGCGGCGGCCTGCCCTGCCGCGACTGCGGCCGTCCGCTCAAGCTCTCGCACGCCATCGAGGGCCGACAGACCGTCTGGTGCCCGGAGTGCCAGCGATGAGCAAGGGCCCGCGCTTCGGCCGTCGCCGCCGCCGTGGGCCACTCGCCCCTCCCAGGGAGGTCGAGATGCGCCTCGACACGATGCTCGCCCAGGTCAAGGATGGCGCGCGCGATGTGCCGGGCGTCTACCGGATGACCTCCGCCGAGGGCGAGGTGATCTACGTCGGGAAGTCGAAGGCGCTGCGCACGCGGCTCCTGAGCTACTTCCGCGCCCAGTACCCGCGCGACAAGGGCGCGCGCATCCTGCGCGAGGCCGCCACCCTCGAGTGGGAGCCGCTGCCGAACGAGTTTTCCGCGCTGCTGCGCGAGCTGCGCCTCATCAAGCAGCTCCGCCCGCGCTACAACGTCGCGATGAAGCGCGATGCGCGGCACCACGCCTTCGTGCGCGTCTCACGCGGTCCCGCGCCGCGCTTCCAGGTGGTGCGCAGCGCCGGCACCGACGAGACCGGCGTCTACTACGGCCCCTTCCGCGGCGCGCTCCAGCTCGAGGACGCGCTGCGCGAGCTCAACGACGCCCTCGGCCTCCGCGACTGCAGGCTCGGCACGCCGATGTTCTACGCCGACCAGTCGGACCTCCTCCCCGTGCCGTCCCGCACGCCCGGCTGCATCCGCCACGAGATCGGCAAATGCCTCGGCCCCTGCGTGGGCGCGGTGACGGAGCAGGAGTATCTGGACCGCTTCCGCGCGGCGCGCGGATTCCTCGAGGGCGCGCACGACGCGCCCCTCCTTCCGCTCCGCGCGGCAATGGAAGCGTCGAGCGACGCGCTCGACTTCGAGCGCGCGGCCGTGATGCGCGACCGGATCGCGCGCCTGGAGTCGCTGCGCGAGCAGTTCGCGCGCCTGCGCTTCGCGCTCGAGGGACTCTCGTTCGCGTACACGGTCCCCGGGGAGAAGGGCGACGACCGCGTCTACCTCGTCCGCCGCGGCCGCGTGCGACACGAGGCCAAGGCGCCCACCACTGCCGCCGAGCGCCACGCGCTCGCGGCGCAGATGGCGGCCCTTGCCGCCGGCACCGATGGCGTCAGGGGCGCCACGGTCCCCGGCCACGAGGTGGACGAGGTGCTGCTCGTCGCGGGGTGGTTCCGCAAGTTCCCAAAGGAATTGGGGCGGACGTCGCCGATTGCGGCGCCACCGGACGCGCGCAGCGCCTGAGCTACCGCCTCCGCCGCACCGGACGCCCTTGCCGGACGCCGTGCCGCAGTCGAACTTCCGGTATGCGAGTCCTTGTGGCAGAAGACGACCGGCAGATGTCCCAGCTCCTCTGCGCGATGCTGCACGGGGCGGGACACCAGGCCATTGCCGCCTACGACGGCGCGACCGCGATGATGCTTGCCGTGCGCGCACCGTCGGTCGACCTCATTGTCCTCGACCTGCAGATGCCGGCCGGCGACGGCATCACGACGCTCACCAAGCTCAAGCAGTCCGCGCGCACCGCGCTCATCCCGGTGCTCGTCGTCAGCGCGTCCAAGGACCCGCTCGACAGGCAGCGCGTCCAGCACCTCGGCGCCACGACCTTCCTCGAGAAGCCCGTCTCGCCCGACACCTTCATCGACGCGGTCGAGGCGTTCGGGCACCGGCCGGCGAACTGACGCCGCGGCCCCGCCGCGCTAGTCCGGCAGTTCGATGAGCTCGGCCTCCGCGACCCCGTCGCGGATCGTGAGGATCGCCACCGACGGCGCGAGGTCAAACCGCCGCGCCCCCGCCGCGCCGGGATTCAGCACCAGCCGCCCACCCACCCACGCAATCATCTGCCGGTGCGTGTGGCCGTAGATGCACACGTCGGCGTCGTACGCCGCCGCGACCTGCGGCGGCTTGGGGCGGCCGAGCTCGTGCCCGTGGCTCACGTGGATACGCAGGCCGCCGAGCGTGAGGTCGAGTGCCGGCTTGAGCCGCGGGTCCCAGGGGGCGTCGCAGTTGCCGGCCACCGCCTGCACCGGCGCAATCAGCGCGAGCTCGTCGAGGATCTCGTCGCCGCAGACGTCACCCGCGTGAAGGATCAACGCGACGCCCGCAAAGACCTCGTGCACCGCCGGACGGAGGAGGCCGTGCGTATCGGAGATGACTCCGAAAGTGAACGCACCCTCACTCGCGAACGCGATATCGCACGATCTCCTGCTCCCCATCGTCACGCTCCTGTACGACCCAAGCGCCATTCCGCGAGACCACGATCGGCCTGCTCCCCTCCGGCAGACCGACTGACCCAATCACCTCGCCAGTGGACGCCAGCAGAGTCCACCGCTCGCTCGGCGCGTCCAATGGCGACTGGAGTATCCAGACGACCCCGTCGTCGCCGATTGCAGCCGCGCGGACGGTCGGATGTGACTCGGGGCGCATCAGTTGTGCGGCAACCGCGCTTCGCGCGGCCGCATATCCTCCTGGAATACGCCCAGCAAAATCTCGGGCGCGTGCGTCTAGCCACTGCCTTACTGTCGCATCGGATAGTACCTGGGACCTAACTGGCAACTTCACAACCGCTCGACCCTGCGGTCCGATGAACTCAACGGCATTCGCTCGGGCATCCCCATTGTAGCGCGAGGACGGCGCCCGGACTATCGCGACCCACGCACCACCGCTCGAGACAGCCAAACGGTCGATATCGACGTAGGGCTGTAGAAGCTGAATCTCACTTTGCCCGCCGAGAAGCGAGATACGCATCATCTCATCGCGCACATCAAGCGAGCCAAGCGTATCAATCACCCGACCATCGGCGTGCGCACGAACAACGAGTTGGCCGTACGCGTTAATGATCGGATGTCCCGGAGCAGCAGATTGCGCGAGCACAATCACACGACCAGAAAGTAGCCGCGGATTGAGCGGGAGAGAGCCGACGGAAGGAACGAGGACCAGTTGCGTGGACGCAGGACCGCGCGGAGGGAATGCCGTCACCCGGCGCACCGCATCCAAGACGAAGAGGGTGTCCCTCGCCACACCAAGACCGGCGAGCATCTGAAACTCTCCCGGACCGCTCCCCTGACGCCCCAAACGATGAAGTTCGCGGCCACTGCTGTCGAAAACGATGACCTGCTGATCCGTGGTGCCGATGGCGACGCCACCGGCACCGAACGGAGCGGCGGGCAGGAGGCGACCTGACCGAACCGCGAAGGACTCAATCCGCACCGTGGCGGCGCGCTCCATCGACTGCGCCGACACCACCGGCGAAGGAACGAAGGCGGCGACGACCGCCACCCACAGGCCAGAGGGCGGTCGTCCGTAGCGGCGGCGGGGAGTGCCGCTCCGAAAGACCAATCGCAAGAGTCGCACGGAGAAGGGACGCGATGGAGGGTATGAAACGAGGCTGGGCGATTGCCGCTAAATCGTAATGACTTGCGTATCCCGACGCCGGGAACTCGCAATCCACGGTTCGTACTGCACAGCAGTGACGTGACCGGAACAGTCCTTCACGGTCCTGACAATATCGAATCGCACCACCGGGGAAAAGCGCCAGTCTTGTGTGTGAGACACGAGCTGTTGGTCAAGGTGGGCCGCAAGGGTGGCGCGCACTGGAGATCCAGTGCGCAGGCCATCCGCCGAGAGTTCGGCTGCAAACTCGACGGTGCAGGGGCCCTCTAGGTGACACGAACCGCCGGGTCCATTCGTACACGAGATCCAACCGCTGGATGACTGCACCCAGCCAAATTGTTCGAATCTACTGGTCGCCCCGTAGCGGAAGCGCGCTCGCCAAACGCCTAGTCCTCGCCCTGCCCGCCCCACCGCGGGGCCAGCGTATTCGGCACGCCGAGGTGGTCGAGCGCGCGCGCGACGATGAAGTCGACGAGATCGCCGATCTCGCGCGGGCGGTGGTAGAACCCGGGCGCGGCCGGCATCACCACCGCGCCCGCGAGCGTCACGCGCCGCATATTCTCCAGGTGAATCAGGGAAAGCGGCGTCTCGCGCGTCACGAGGAGCAGCGCGCGGCGCTCCTTGAGCGCCACGTCCGCCGCGCGCTCCACGAGCGAACGCGACGTCCCCGCGGCGATGCTCGCGAGTGTGCCCATCGAGCAGGGACAGATTGCCATCCCGCCCACGAGCGCGGAGCCGGAGGCGGGCGCCGCACCGCGGTCGCCGTCGTCGTACACCGTCACGAAGGTGTCGAAGCGCCGCGCGCCCATCAGCGCACGCAGCGCGGCAAGGTCGCCGATTCCGCTCTCGGTGCGCAGCAGCCGGTAGCCGTGGCTCGACACGATCAGCGACACCCTCCGCTCCGCCACGAGCAACTGCTCGAGCAGGCGCAGCCCGTACGGCGCCCCCGAGGCGCCCGTGATGGCCAGGACAATCGGCGCGTCGGCGCCCACCGGACGCGTCATCCCGCCACCACCCGGTCGGCGAGCACAAAGGCGAAGAGCGCCAGCGAGATCACGCCGTTCATCGTGAAGAAGGCCGCATCCAGCCGGCTGAGGTCGTCGGGCCGCACGAGCGAGTGCTCGTACCCGAGGATGGCCGCCGCCACGCCGACGCCGGCCCACGCGAGCGTCCAGCGCCTCGCCGGGGAACTCGCTCCACCCGGGCGGAATCGTGAACCGGATGTT
>CAYXQS010000113.1:5922-6880 GCA_964466515.1 uncultured Gemmatimonas sp.
GTGCAGCATGTGGCCATGCCCGCCTACGCCCCGGTCCCCGCGCCGGCGCCCCAGATTGCCGTCGCGAGCGCCGCGACCGTCACCAGGTGCAGCGCGCGCGCGACGCCGATGGCACGCGGCACGCCGATGGCCGCGGGAATCGAGTGCAGCTTATGCGCACGGTCAAACTCCACGTCCGGCAGCGCGTAGAGCACGTCGAACCCGCCCGACCAGGTCATCACCGCCACCGTGAGCGAGGCCAGCATCCACCAGGGCGAGCTCCACGCGCCGGTGACGGCGAGGTACCCTCCCACCGGCGCGATCGCGAGGCCGAGCCCGAGCACCAGGTGCGCGAACCGCGTGAAGCGCTTGGTGAAGGAGTAGAAGCAGACCCAGGCGAGCGCGATCGGCGAGAGCGCAAGGCAGAGCGGGTTCAGTTGCCGCGCGGCGAGCACGAAGGCAATCGCCGCGAGCACCACCGTCACCCACGCGTCGCGCACCGCAATCGCCCCGCGCGGGATCTCCCGCTGCGCCGTGCGCGGGTTGCGCGCATCGAACTCGCGGTCGACGATCCGGTTCACGGCCATCGCCACCCAGCGCGCGCAGGTGAAGGCGAGGACCACCCAGCCCAGCGTGGGGATGTCCACGGGCGCCACACGCGAGGCGAGCGTCACGCCGACCAGCGCAAACGGCAGCGCAAACACCGTGTGCGGGAGCTTCACGAAGCTCGCCCACCGCGCGAGCCGCGACTCGCCCGCGAAGGTCTGGCCCTCGCGCGGCGTGTGCCCGAGCACGGGGGCGCCCGTCACGGCGCGTCCAGCCCGAGCGACGGCCAGAGCGCGTCCACCTGCGCCTTCGTCGCGGCATCCATCGTAATCACCTGCGGCCAATCGCGCGTGAACCCTTCCTCGGGCCATTTCCTCGTCGCGTCGATCCCCATCTTCGAGCCGTAGGTGAAGGCGCGCGACGAATGGTCAAG
>CAYXQS010000114.1:0-6807 GCA_964466515.1 uncultured Gemmatimonas sp.
GTGGTGTCAACGCCGGGGGGCTGAGGCGCGCGGGCCGCGGGAGCGTGCGGGGGTCGTTGCGCGTCCCGTTCGGCGCTACTATCTGCGCGTGCCGTACGCGCCGAAGGACGAACACCTTGCCGCGGCCAAGGCTGCGGGACTCGTCTATGTGACGGATGCGGAAGCGGGGATCACCCGTCGCCGCGTGGGGAAGGGGTTTGCGTTCTACGCGCCCGACGGCGCGCGGATTGCGAGCGCGAAGGAGCGGCGGCGGCTCGCGGCACTCGCGATCCCGCCCGCGTGGACCGATGTGTGGATCTGCCCGGACCGGCGCGGCCACATCCAGGCCACCGCGCGCGACGCCAAGGGGCGCAAGCAGTACCGCTATCACCCCGAGTTCCGTGCGCGGCGTGACGAGACGAAGTTCGGGCGGATGCTCGCCTTCTCCGAGGCGCTGCCGCGCCTGCGCGAACTCCTCGAGCCCGACATCGCGCTGCCGGGACTTCCGCGCCGCAAGCTGCTCGCGACGATGGTGCGCTTTCTCGACAAGACGCTCATCCGCATTGGCAACGAGGAATACCTCAAGGCCAACAAGTCGGTGGGACTCACGACGATGCGCCGCCGGCACGTGGAGGTGAAGGGACATCGCATCACCTTCGCGTTCCGCGGCAAGAGCGGGGTGAAGCACGAGATTGCGGTCACCGACCAACGGCTGGCGCGGATCGTGACGACGCTGCAGGACCTCCCGGGCCAGGAACTCTTCCAATACCGCGATGACGCGGGGAATCTCGCGACGGTCGATTCGGGCGATGTGAATGAGTATCTGCGCGAACTCACGGGGCAGGAGGTGACGGCGAAGGACTTCCGCACCTGGAGCGGCACGATGCTCGCGGCGCGCGCGCTGCGCGAGATGGGGATGCCCGCCACGCAGGCCGAGGCGCGCAGGAACGTGAATGCGGCCCTCGACCAGGTGGCCAAGCGGCTCGGCAACACGCGTGCGGTGGCCCGGAAGTACTACGTGCACCCGGCCATCGTCGAGGCGTATCACCGCGGCGTGGCGGCGCCGGAGTCCGCGCGGTCGCGGCGTGGCGAGCGGCGGTCGGCGGCGCTACGGCGCGACGAGATCGCGGTGTTGCAGTTCCTGCACGAGGAACTCGACGTCGCGTCGGCGCGCTAGCGAATCTCAACAAAGAGGTCGACCGACCATCGCTGCGAGGAGTCAAGCGCGCGCGAGAGGTCGAGTCGCAGCAGCCCGTCGAGCAAGGCAATCCCCAGACCGACGCTGCGGTAGGTCCGTGTCGGTGCCTGCCACTCGCGACGGTCCCCGGCCCACCCGATATCCGCAAACAGCGTGGGCCGCACCAGCGGGAAGCCGTTGGTGAGCTCCGCGCGCGCGAGCCAGAAGGCGTCGCCGCTCACGCTGCCCGCGCGGTGCGCGTGGATGGTCTGCGCGCCGCCGAGCTGCCAGTGTCGCTGCAGCGGCAGCTCGCCCACCGAGGCGCCCGCCGCGCCGGTGAGGGCGCCGACGGTGCGGCCGCCGAGTCCGTGCGCGAGGCGCATCTCGAGCGAGCCGCGTCCGTAGCCGCGTTCGCCACCCGCGCCCTCCGCCCGGACGGTGCCCGAGAGCTGCGCCCCCATTGGGTTTGCACCGACGCCGAAGCCGAGCTGCAGTGCGCCACCCGCATAGAGACCTTCGTCCGCCACGATGTTGGCGCGGAACGCCGGCCCGCCGAACAGCCGCATCAGCGACGCATCGGTGCTCACCTCGGCGCTCCGTTGGTCCTCCGCAAAGAGCCGCCAGGTGATGGTGCGGTTGCCGGCGATTCGGTGGTGCGCGCCACCGAGCTCCGCGCCGAGCGATCGGTAGTAGAAGCCATCGTCGCGGCCAAGGAGCAGCGCGCCGAGCGACGCGGGGAGCCCGAGGGGGTTGCCCCAATCGTTGGCCGTGTCGAGCCGACGGTACACGCCGAGCCGTCGCGAGCCGTGGCCGCTCCCGCGCAGGAGGGCGAACTCGCCATTCGGCTCGAGATCTGCAATGCCGAGCCGCGCCATTGCGTCCAGGCGGTATCCCTTGCCGAGTTCCCGCTCCACGCGGACGCCCGCCGAGAGCGCCTCGATGCGGTTATAGCGCAGGAGTCCACCGTCGAGGCCGTAGTGCACCGTCGCGCGCTGCGGCGCCCAGTCGGCCTGCCTGGAGATGGCCAGCGCCGCGGTGGTCTCCGTGCGCAGGCGGTCGAGGTCCACGTCGGTGAACAGCTCCTCGCTCGGTCCGTAGATGGACGGTGGCAGGAGGGGCGACTCGATCAGTTCCTGCCGTTCGCAGGGGAGGAGCACGGGGATGCGCACGCCGTCGGAGTACCGGACGCTCATCCGCTCGTTTGCCCAGATGGCGTCGTCGTGCGAACGGGGCGTCAGGGCGGCGGGCTCGCGACAGGGCCGGTCGCGTCGCCGCCGCTCGTACCACTCGCGCGTGTCGTTCCGCCCCCCGGCACCCGCGACGTGCGCGGGGAGCGGCGCGGGCGAGACACCGGGCGGGAGCGCCTGTACCTCCTCGTAGGTGAAGGTCTGCTCGATGGAGATGGTGATGCGTCCGCCCTTCGCGGTGCCTTCGGCGTGCACGATGCGCGCGCGGGGCAGCCAGAAGCGGCCCGCGTGGAGTCCGTGCTCAATCACGATCTCCTCGATGTTGCCGCGGAACGGCCCGAACTTGCCGATGACCTGGCGGTCGTCCTTGGCGAACTCGTTTTGCATCAGCGGCCAGAGGTCCACGGCGACCGATGGCCGATACGCCGCGCGCACGAGGGCGCCATCGGATTCGGCCACCCACAGGGACCCTACCACGAGGCGATCGCTCGGGCGCACGGGGTGGAGTTCGATCTCGCGCAGGCGGATGGGCTCTCCGCCGGGAAGCGTGAGGATGAGCGCGCCGCCGAGCGTGAAGCGGTAGAGGGAGTCGGAGCCCGCGTCGAGCGGGTGCGAGATCCAGTCACGCGCGGCACGGTACGCGTCGCCGAGTTCGGTCATTGGCCAGAGGCGGTCGCGGCCGGGATAGTACGGCAGCACGAAGGCGATGTCGTCGTCCGCGGCCTCGATCTCGATTTCCCCGGCAATGGGGGCGACGCCACGCGCGGCGAGCAGCTCGCCCCAGCCACCCTGCTCGTGGTGCCACCCCATTCGCGCCACGGACTCGAACCGCGCGCCGAGCCGCGTGCGGCCCAGCGGGCCGAGTCCGCCGGCGGCGGCGAGACCTACGCCCGCACTCCAGCGTTGCCGGGCGATGGCGATGTAGCTGGCGAGCGCGGAATCCTGCTGATAGCGCGCGGCCCGCGCGCGCGCGGCGAGCGCCGCCGAGGCGGGCTCGGGCGGTGATGCCGCGGCAATCTGGCAGGCGCAGAGCGCGCCGAGGAGAAGGGACAATCCCGCACTCGGGTTCGGGTGAGGAACCTACGGGGCGGGGGCGGCCGCGGTTTCCTCGCCCGAGCGAGCCGAGGGACGTCGCGACGGTGACGGGGGCGGGAACGTGCAGGTAACGTAACCAGAGGCTATGGACGCATCCCGGGACACCCCCTTCGCGCGTGTCGAGTCGATTGACGTGCTCCGCGGCCTGATAATGGTCGTGATGGCGCTCGATCACGTGCGCGACTACTTCGGCGACCTCGGCGTCAGCCCGACGAACCTCGCCACCACGACGACCGCGCTCTTCCTCACGCGGTGGATCACCCACATTTGCGCGCCGGTCTTCTTCCTGCTCACGGGCACCGGGGCGTACCTGGCGCTCCGGCGGATGTCACGGGCGCAGCTCTCGCGCTTCCTCCTCACGCGCGGGCTCTGGCTGCTTGTGCTCGAGACGGTGTTTCTCCGGGCCGCGTGGCAGTTCAACGTGGACTACCGGCTCACGATGCTCACCGTGATCTGGGCGCTCGGATGGGCGATGATTGTCCTGGGCGTGCTTGTTCACCTGCCGATGCGGGCCATCGCGGCCATCGGTGCGGCGCTGGTGGTCGGCCACCACCTGCTCGATGGGATCCGCGCCAGCAGCTTCGGGGCGTGGGCGCCCCTCTGGTCCATCCTCCACGCGCCCGGATTTGTCGTGAACACGGAGCGGGTGGTCGTCTTCGTGGCGTATCCGCTGGTTCCCTGGGTGGGCGTCACGGCGCTCGGCTATGTGCTCGGCCAGCTCTATGCGCTGGACGCCGAGCGCCGCCGGGCCATCCTCCTCCGGCTCGGCGTGACGCTCATTGCGGCGTTCGTCGTGCTTCGCGGGCTGAACGTGTACGGCGATCCCTCGCGTTGGGCCGCGCAGGATTCGCCCGTGCGGACGATGCTCGCGTTCCTGAACACGACGAAGTACCCGCCGTCGCTGCTCTTCCTGGCGATGACGCTCGGTCCCGCGCTGCTCATCCTGCGCGCCCTCGACGCGGGCACGCCGCGCGTACTGCGCCCGGCGCACGTCTTCGGCCGCGTGCCGCTGTTCTATTACGCAATGCACATCGTGCTCATCCATCTCCTGGCGGTCGTGGCGAGCGCCGTGCGGTTCGGCGAGGTGTCGTGGATGTTCCAGTCGCCGAGTCTTGACCGGTTCCCGATCACGCAGCCGCCGGGGTGGCCGCTCGGCCTGCCCGTGGTCTATGTGATCTGGGCGGGGATCGTGGTGGCGCTGTATCCGCTCTGCCGGTGGTTTGCCGAAGTCAAGCGGCGCCGAGCGGAGTGGTGGCTCAGCTACCTCTGAGCGGCCTACTTCTTCCTGGCCGGCGCCTTCTGCGCCGCGGCCTTCTTCTTGGCCGGCGCCTTCCTTGCCGTGGACTTCTTCGCGGCCCTGTGGTTGCGCGGGTCCCAGGCTGCGTACGACGCCAGGTGTCGTTCCACGCTTGTCCGCTTGAACGTCTGTGCAATCACATCGAGCGCGAGGTCCTCGGCGCGCTTGAACCGGATGCAGCTCTTCCCCATATCGAGCTTCTTGCCCGACTTCGCCCACTCCCGGCGGAACCACAGCGCGTCGTCGGTGCCGTCGGCATAGATGTTCATCAGGTAGAGCGAGAGTCCGTTCTTCTGCGATGCGAGGCAGGCATAGGGGAGGGGCTGCCTGGGATCGGCGTGGTAGCCGCCCGGGAAGATGCGGTGCGGGATGTACCACCCGATCATCCCATACTGCATTCCCTCCTCGATGCGCGGGTCGAGGTTGGCGAGGACGACATTGCGCACGGCCTCGACGCTGGCGCGCCGGTCGGGCGGCAACGCGTTGAGATACGCGCGAACGGTCTTGGCCTTGCTCTGCATCACCGTCTCCGGAAACGGGCCCGTTCGACTCCACCGTGGGCGAGCACGAGGTCGCCGGCATCGAGCCGGAACCATCCACCCTCGCCAAGAATCTGCGTGTAGCGCTGCTCGCGCGCCATCACCGTGGAGTCCGCGCAGGCGCGGCGCGTGAGGGCCACGGGACGGGGGACCAGGTCGAGTCCGCGCAGCACGGCGTGGCCGGTGAAGCGATTGCACCCGGCGTTTCCGGCCATCGTGGCGTCGCCGAGGAGAAAGCGAAGCGTGGGGCGCAGCTCCGGGGTGAGTTCGGGGAGCGTGTCGCCGTCGAGTGCGGTCATCTCCCAGTCGCCCACGGCCAGCACGGCGCGCGTCCGCGTGGCCTCGCACGCCGCCGTCGGTTCGGCCACCGTGAACGCATCGACCACCGCGGTCTCCGCGCGCGTCCCCTCTTCCATTCCGGGGCGGTCCTCGAGCCGCGCGACGAGGTCCACGAGGATGCCTGCGCCGGTGCCGAGCGCGAGACGGTGCGTCTCGCGCTGCAGCCGCACAAAGGCGCTGTCGCCGCCGACGACCAGCTGCGTTCCACTCGCGCAGGTGACCAGGGTGGGCGAATCCGCGAAGTCACGGAAGCGCCCGCGCGTCCGGACGGTGCCCACGACCACCCGCGGCGCGCTGATGCGCACGAGCTCGTGCGGCGCGGCGGTGTCGTGCGGCGCGCCCGTGCCGTCGAGGGCGCGGAGCCTCAGCTCGCTCTCCATTGTGAAGTGCCGCGGGCCGTCCGTGCCGCCAAGGAGCGTGAGTCGCGGGACGGAATCGGCGCGAAGGATCCAGCGCCCCACCTCGACAATGGGGTCCGGCCGGTGCCGCGCGCCGCGATACCTGTCCTGCGAGCGGTACGAGCCATCCGGGTGGAGCACGAGCAGGAGGTCGATGCCATCGCAGCCGTCGCAGGGGAGCGAACCGGCAAAGGCGGCGGGACGGCCGAGGGCGTTGAGCGAGTCGCCGACGTCGATGGAATGCACCCGTGCGCCCGGGAGCGGCGATGCGCCCTCCGCACCGCCACAGGCAAACACGAGGACTGCCGCGACCGTCGCCGCCGCGGTCCAGCGGCGGCGACGGTCGGCGACGTGGGGTGTCGTCACAGGGTCCCGGGGGCGAGGCCGCGCAACGTCGTGGCGAGCGCCCGCATCCGACGCGCGTCGATGGGCCGCGCCGTCGCGGCGTCGCGGTCGAGCTGTTCCGCCACGCGAGCGAACTGCCCGTGCGCCTCGCGCTGGGCCGCCCCGCGCCCGCGCTCCGCGCGCTCCAGCATCGTGCGTGCCGCGGTGATCCGGCCCGCCGCGAGCGCCTGGGTGCGCTCGAGCTGGTCGAGGTACGCGCGCGCCACCGGGTACGCCACCGGATACGTCACCTGCGGCTGCAACTGCGCGTTGAAGTCGTCCGTCGACACCAGCTTGGCCGCGTCGATCTCGTTCTGCGTGAGGTCCGCGCTCGGCGAGAGCTCGAAGACGTCGATGCCGCGCTCGATCTCCGCGCCGTAGATCTTCCCGTTGAACCAGTACACGGACCAGT
>CAYXQS010000115.1:0-4784 GCA_964466515.1 uncultured Gemmatimonas sp.
TCGCGGCCCGATTTCTTCGCGTGGGCCAAGCCGTCCGGCGTTCTCGCTAACGTGAATTCGGCAGCGGCAGTACAGACCCGCCGCTGTACCAGAGTATCGCCTCCAACCGACGCTCCGGCAACGCCACACGAGACATCACTTTGCACCCCGCACGCCCTCCGAACCCCGCCCGCGTTAGCCTGCGTAGTCGGCAACGTTCCCTGGGTGCCGCACCCACCAAGCCCACTCCCTACCCCACCCGAAACAACTCCATCGCCCGCCCATACTGCCGCCGTAGCGTCTCCTGCAACGCCCGGTGCTCCGCCTTCGAAAGATCAGGATCAATAGCCAGCAACCGCTCGGCCCCTGCCCGTGCCAGCTCGCCCAGCGCCTCGTCCCGCAGGGGATCGGCCACCTTGAACATCGGCACGCCACTCTGTCGCTCGCCAAAGAGGTCGCCCATCCCCCGCTGCCGGAGGTCGGCGCGCGCGATCTCAAACCCGTCCTCGGTCTCCAGGAAGGGCCGCAACCGCTCGGCCGCCTCCTCGCCGACATCGCCGAGCAGGATGCAGAACGATTCCTCGGCACCGCGCCCGACCCGGCCGCGGAGCTGGTGCAACTGCGAGAGTCCGAACCGCTCGGGATGCTCCACCACCATTACCGTGGCGTTGGACACGTCGATCCCCACCTCGATGACCGTGGTGGCCACGAGCACGTCGAGGCCGCCGTCACGGAAGCGGCGCATCACCGCGTCCTTCTCCTCCGCGGGCATCCGACCGTGGAGCAGCGCCACACGCAGGCCCGTCAGCGGCCCGGCCACCAACTCGTCAAAGGCGCGCGTGGCGGCCTTCAGCGCGACCTTCTCGGACTCATCAATCAACGGATAGACCACGTACGCCTGCCGCCCCTCGGCCACCTGCGACTTCACGAAGCCGAACACCTTGTCGCGGCCCGCTTCCGGGCGCAGCGCCGTGGTAATGGGCTGACGGCCCGGTGGCCGTTCGTCGAGGATGCTCAGGTCGAGGTCGCCATAGAGCGTGAGTGCGAGCGAGCGCGGGATCGGCGTGGCGGACATCAAGAGCACGTCGGGCCTCGGCGTGGCCTCCCCCTGCCCGCCCCGCTCGGCGAGTGCCCGACGCTGCTCCACGCCAAAGCGGTGCTGCTCGTCAATCACCACCAGGCCGAGCTTGGCAAACCGGGTGGCCTCCTCCTGCAGGGCGTGGGTCCCCACCGCGAGGCACGGCTCCTGGCTCTCGAGTCGCGTGGCCGCGAGTCGCCGCTCCTTCGCGCTGCGGCTGCCGGTCACGAGCACCGGCACGATCCCGAGCGGCGCGAGGAGCTGGTCCAGCGTGCGCGCGTGCTGCTCGGCGAGCAGTTCCGTCGGTGCCATCAGCGCGGCCTGGTACCCGTTCTCCATTGCGAGGAGCGCGGCGAAGACCGCGACGACCGTCTTCCCGCTGCCCACGTCGCCCTGGAGGAGGCGGTGCATCCGCTGCGGCGCGCACATATCCGCGACGATCTCGCGCACGGCACGGCGCTGCGCGGCGGTGAGCGTGAACGGAAGCGCCTCGCGAAACTGCGTGGTGAGCTGCTTCCTGTTCCTGAACGCAATCCCAGTGAGCGCGCTGCGGGCAATGGCGCGCGCACGACGCTGGAGGATGTGGACGAAGAGCAGTTCCTCGTACGCCAGCCGCGCGCGTCCCGCGAAGGCGTCGCGCAGCGACTTGGGCCGGTGTACCCACTCGAGGGCGGTGCGAAGGTCCGGCACGCCCGCTTCGCGGAGCAACGCGGCGGGCAGGTATTCCTCCACCTGCGGCAGCAGCTCGTCGAGATGCCGGTCAACAAGGCCGCGGATGAGCTTGAACGAGAGCCCTTCGGTGGCAGGATACACGGCGAGCACGCGCCCGGCATCCGTGGTCTCGGAGTCCGTGCCGAGGTTCACGAACTCGCGCGGCGCAAGCTGGCGACCGTGGAAGAAACGCACCGGCCCGCTCAGGAGGAGCTGATCGCCCTTCTGGATCTGCCGGTCGAGCCAGGGCTGGCCCGGCCACCCCACCTCAATCAGCCCCGACGCGTCCTGCACCACCGCCTGGAAGACGCGCAGGCCCTTGCGCGTGGGGAGGATGCCCTTGGAGATCACCGTCCCGATCACCGTGGCATCGTCCCCGACGCGCAGCCTGGCAATGGGCGTGATGGTGCTCGCATCCTCGTATCGGTGCGGGATATGGAAGAGGAGATCGCGCGCGGTGAAGATGTTGAGGCGCTTGAGCGCCTCGGCGCGGCGCGGGCCGACGCCGGGGAGATACGTCACCGGCATCTCGAGGGTGCGCCGTGGGCTGCCGCCCGCGCTGGCGGCGCTCATCCCTCCAACAACTCCCGCGCAAACGCCGCGGCGTCGAAGGGCCGCAGGTCGCTGACCCCCTCGCCCACCCCGAGGAACTTGATGGGCGCATCGATGGCCTCGTGGACCGCCACCGCGACGCCGCCGCGCGCGGTGCCGTCGAGCTTCGTCACGACCACGCCGGTCACCGGCACAGCCGCCGTGAACAGCTTGGCCTGCTGCACGGCGTTCTGTCCGACCGTCCCGTCGAGCACCAGCAGCGCCTCGTGCGGCGCGCCGGGCAGGCGCTTGGCCACCACGCGGTACACCTTGCGGAGTTCCTCCATCAAGGCGTCGCTGGTGTGGAGGCGGCCCGCGGTGTCGATGATGACCACGTCCACGCCACGCGTGACGCCCGCGTCGATGGCCTGGAACGCCACCGCCGCCGGGTCGCCGCCGGGCGCGCCCCCCACGAACTCGGCGCCCGTGCGGTCGGCCCACACGCGCAACTGATCGATCGCACCCGCGCGAAACGTGTCGCCGGCGCCGAGGAGGGCACGCTTCCCGTCCGCGCGCAGCCGCGCGGCCAGCTTGCCAATGGACGTCGTCTTCCCCGCCCCATTGACCCCGAGCACAAGAATCACCGTCGGCGGCGCATCGGCCACGCGCAACTCGGGATTGGAGGTACCGGCGGTGAGCGCATCGGTCACGAGCGTGCACAGCGCGGCGCGCACGTCGTCGGGCGTCTTCACCGCCCCGCGCGCCGTCAGGCGGCGGATCTCGTCCACCAGCCGCACCGTGACGGGGATGCCGAAATCGGCCTCCAGCAACAACTGCTCGAGCTGCTCCAGCGACGCGATGTCCACACCGCCCCGCGCGAGGACGGCCACATCCGCGAGCGCGACCTCCCTGATCCGCGCCCAGAGGGAGCGGCGCGGCGCATCGTCGGGCCGTCGGGAGATGAGATCGTTGGCCATCGTCGGCATCAGGGGTGTAGCGTGAACCAGCCGTGCGGCGTCAGCGCCATCCGATCCGTCTGCGCATCACCCATTCCACGCAGAGCGCCGCAACGGCGAGGACAACGAGCCACCACGCGCGGCGCGCCCGGGGCGAGAGATCCTGCACCGCACCCTCGCCCACGAGGCCGGTACGGACCGTCGGCGCGCGCGGAACCCACTCACTCGCGATCCGCGCGCCGGCCGCCGCACTTGCCCCGCTCCGCCGCTCGGCGCCGACCCAGTCGAATATACTCCCCCACGCCGCGTCGAAGGCCTGCGCGCTGCGGCCGCCGCGCGTGCGCCAGCGCCAGAGCCCCGAGGCGGGGACCGCCACCACGCGCCGCGTTCCCTCGTACAGCAGCACCACCGGGCGCTCGTCGAGCCGCCGGGCACGCCGCGCGAGCAGCGCCGGCTGCGCGCCGCCAGCCACGGTAAAGGCCACGCGCAGCGGTGC
Source organism: uncultured Gemmatimonas sp. (assembly GCA_964466515.1). Taxonomy (GTDB): domain Bacteria; phylum Gemmatimonadota; class Gemmatimonadetes; order Gemmatimonadales; family Gemmatimonadaceae; genus Pseudogemmatithrix. The sequence continues at coordinate 3,752 of CAYXQS010000115.1, forward strand.
CAGCGAGTCCCACGGCAGGTCCGCCAGGGCGGCAAGCAGGGGCGAGTCCCCCGCGGAGGTCAGGTAGTAATCCTCGGTGCCCGCAGGCGGCGACATCAGCACCATTCCGCCACGCGCCAGTGCCCTCGGCGGCCCGAAGTATGCGGTATCCCCGTGGAGCACCACCACCGCGGCCTCGCCGAGCGCGCGGCGGACCACGGACTCGTCCACCGGGCGGAGCGACCCGTCCACACGCCACTGGCCCGGCGCCACGCGCCAATAGCCCCGCACGGCACCACGGCGCGTCCCGCGCAGGACATCGAGCGCAAAGCGCACGTCCTGGTCGGGCGCGGTGCTGACCACCACGGCGGACGCCACGCCCACGACATCGAGCAATGCGCGGGCCGTGTCGTTGCGCGCAATCGCATCCCCGGGTTCGAGCACCGCCAGCAGTTCCTGCGCGCCTTCCAGCGCCGGCACCACGAACGGCGCACGGAGCTCGCGCTCGCCAAAGGCGCTGAGTGCGGCGTATGGAATCACGGGAAGCTGGCGCGTGCCGAACTGGAGCCGTGCGCGCCCTGCCGGCGCGCCCAGCGCGCCCGCACGGATCACGAGCCGCAACTCGAGGGTGTCCCCCGCCACGGCCGCCGGGGGCGCATCGAGGGCCGCGATTCCGGCATCCGGAGTGGGCGCGCCGTCCACCACCACGACCTGCGAGCCCACCGGGAGCTCGCGGAGCCGCTCGACCTGATCGAGCCGCCCGTCGGTGACAATGCGCAGCGGGCGGCCGAGCGCGCGTGCCGTCTCCACCAGCACCGCCGCATCCGAGAGCGAGTCGTCGGGCACGGTCGGAATGGGACCGCCGCGCACCGCCGCGCCAAAGAGCACCAGCGAGTCCGCGCCGCGCCGGAGCGAGTCGGCCGCCGCCACGGCGGCCGCCCAGTGCGCCGCGCCGTCCGCCGCGGTCGCACGCCAGCTCGCCGAGGCATCGAGCGCCACCCAGGGCGCCACCGGCCGTGGCGCGCCCAGCGGCGCGTCGAGGAGCACCGCCGCC
>CAYXQS010000115.1:4794-6795 GCA_964466515.1 uncultured Gemmatimonas sp.
GCCACCGCCGCCACGCACAAGGCGCGCAGCGCGAAGAGCGCGCGCGGCATCCCCGCCGCCGGAAGGCGATACGAGAGCGCCGCGAGGGCGAGCCCCGCGGCGAGGGAAATGAGCCAGAGCGTCATCGGCGAGGGCACCGGGCGGCACGCACCCGGCGAACGTCAGTTCAGCGGCACGCGGACAACGCCCGCGGGTTGCTCGAGGATGTAGGTCGCCGCGTCGCGGGTCCGTTCGAAGAGCGCGAGGTCCTGGCCGCTGAGCGGCGGGCCCGACGACACCTCGAGCGCGCGGCGCGGGTCGCGGTGCTGGCCGTTCACCAACACCTCAAAGTGGAGGTGCGGCCCGGTGGCGAGCCCGGTCATCCCCACGTAGCCGATGGTCTGCTTGATCTCCACGCGTGCCCCGCGATGGATGCCCGGCGCGAAGCCGCGCAGGTGGCCGTAGCGCGTGATGAAGCCGTTGGGATGACGCACCTCAACCGCATTGCCATACCCGCCCTTGGCGCCGACGAAGACGACCACGCCGTCCCCGATGGTATAGACCGGCGTGCCCGAGTTGGCGGCGTAGTCCATCCCCTGATGCTGACGCCAGGTGCCGAGCACCGGATGCCTGCGGCGGCCAAAGCTGCTGGAGATGCGGCGGAACGAGAGCGGCGCGCGCAGAAAGGACGCCGCGAGCGAGCGACCCTGCTGGTCGTAATAGCGGCTCCGGCCGTTGTCGTTGGCGGCGGGCATCCGGAACGCCTGCACCTCGGTGCCCGCGCGCTGCAGCCCGGCGGCAAACACCGTGCCGATCCGTACGGTGCCGTCGGGCGCGATCATCCGCTCGAAGACGGCGCGCACCTCGTCCCCGTCCTGCAGCTCGCGCGACATATCAATCCGGTACTCATAGATGTCGGCGAGATTCCAGGCGAGTTCGTCGGCGGCGCGGCGCGGGAGGATGTTCAATGCGCCCGCGGCCACCGCCTCGTAGAGCGACGACGTCACCACGCCGCGCACCTTCACGGTGTCGACGATCCACGGCAGCGTCTCCTCGGAGGCGCTCCACGTCTCGCCCGCGCGCGTGAGCCTGACGATACGGTCCACCGACATCTTGAAGCGGATCTCGAACGGACGCCGCTCGCTGGTGTCGCCGACGACCTCGACGGCCAGGCCGGCCCGCACGCGCCGCGGATCGAGCGCCGGCGCGGCGGCCAGCAGGCGCGACGCGTCCTGCGGCGTCACGCCGCGGCGCGCGAGAAGTCCGCCGAGCGTCTCGCCGTCGCCCAGCGTGTCGTGCGCGGTCCAGTGGCCGGGGTCCGGCTGGGAGAGGCGCAGGCGCTCGCCCGGCGTGCCGGGCGTCGGGGAGGGCAGGCGCAAAGCGGCGATCGCGAGGATCGCGACCGCCGCACCGGCAATGACCCGCGTGGCGCGCGGGCTCAATCCATCTGTCTCCGAATGAACGTCGGGATCTCAAGGTCCGAGAGATCCTCGATCGGCCGCACGGACGGTCGGCTGCGCGGGGCCGGCACGGCATTCCCCATCGCGCCCGACGAGGCGCGCGCACGCGCGGCCGAGTCGAGCGGGATGACCGGCGTGCTCGCGCGCGCTGGCATCGCGATCCCGCCCGAGCGCCGCGCAAAACCGGTCGCGATGACCGTCACCCGCACCTCGCCCTGCATCGCCGGCTCGTTCACCGCACCAAAGATAATCTCCGTCTCCTCGCCCACCGCCTCCTTGACGATATCGGAGATGGTGTTCACGTCGCCGAGCGTCATCTCGTTGCCGCCGGTGATGTTGATCAGCACGCCGCGCGCGCCCGCAATCGACACGTTGTCGAGGAGCGGGGACTCAATGGCCATCCGCGCCGCCTCCACCGCCCGATCGTCGCCGCGCCCGATCCCGGTGCCCATAATCGCCGAGCCGCCGTCCTTCATCACCGTGCGCACGTCGGCGAAGTCCACGTTCACCACGCCCGCCTTGGTGATGATGCCCGAGATGCCGCCCGGGGCCTGCAACAGCA